>NZ_KV828512.1:495411-613191 GCF_001836405.1 Pseudomonas sp. HMSC057H01
TCGACGATCATCTCGCCGAGCTGGCGCATGATCAGGAAGGCGATGAAGCCGCCAATGGCGTAACCGAGGATCATCGACGGGCCGGCCGTCTTGATGACGCCCGCCGAGCCGAGGAACAGCCCGGTGCCGATCGCCCCGCCCAGCGCGATCAACTGGATGTGGCGATTCTTCAGGCCACGCTTCAGCTCGCCCTGGTGCAGATGTTGACCATCCATTGAAAAACCCTAAATCGAAGTGAGTAGTTTCTTGTTCTGGTTATCCACAGAAATGAAAAACGGGAGCCCGAGAGCTCCCGTTTTCCTCTACGCCTCGCGCATCAACGCGGGAAGGCCGGCGGGTTGACCCCAGCCATGTCTTCCATCACGCGCACTACCTGGCAGCTGTAGCCGAACTCGTTGTCGTACCACACGTACAGGACGACACGGTTGTCGTTGCAGATGGTCGCCTCGGCGTCCACCACGCCGGCATGGCGCGAACCGACGAAGTCGGTGGAAACCACTTCCTGGGAGCTGACGAAGTCGATCTGCTTCTGCAGGTCCGAGTGCATGGCCATCTGGCGCAGGTACTCGTTGATCTCTTCGCGGGTGGTGGCCTTTTCCAGGTTCAGGTTGAGGATCGCCATGGACACGTTCGGCGTCGGCACGCGGATCGCATTGCCGGTCAGCTTGCCTTTCAGCACCGGCAGGGCCTTGGCCGCGGCGGTGGCGGCACCGGTCTCGGTGATCACCATGTTCAGCGGCGCGCTGCGGCCACGACGACTGCCCTTGTGGAAGTTGTCGATCAGGTTCTGGTCGTTGGTGTACGAGTGGACGGTCTCGACGTGACCGTTGACGATGCCGTACTGGTCGTTGACGGCCTTCAGCACCGGCACGATGGCGTTGGTGGTGCAGGAGGCGGCCGAGATGATCTTGTCGTCGGCGCCGATGTCGGTGTGGTTGATACCGTGCACGATGTTCTTCAGCGCACCCTTGCCCGGAGCGGTAAGGACCACGCGATCGATCCCCGGGCACTTCAGGTGCTGGCCGAGGCCTTCGGCGTCGCGCCACTTGCCGGTGTTGTCGACCAGCAGGGCGTTCTTGATGCCGTACTGGGTGTAGTCGATCGACGCCGGGTCGTTGGAGTAGATCACCTGGATCAGGTTGCCGTTGGCGGTCAGCGTGTTGTTTTCTTCGTCGATGGTGATGGTGCCGTCGAACGGACCATGCACCGAGTCCCGACGCAGCAGGCTGGCCCGCTTGACCAGGTCGTTCTCGGCGCCCTTGCGCACGACGATCGCGCGCAGGCGCAGGCCGTCGCCGCCGCCGGTCTTCTCGATCAGGATACGCGCCAGCAGGCGACCGATGCGGCCGAAGCCGTAGAGCACGACGTCGGTGCCTTCGCGGGCATCGCCGTTCTGCTTGCCGGCCACTTCGGCCAGCTCGGCCTTGACGAAGTCCTCGATGCTGCGGCCGTTACCTTCTGCCTTGAACTTGGCGACCATCTTGCCCAGATCGACGGAAGCGGCGCCCAGCTTGAGCTCGCTCATCGCCTTGAGGATCGGGAACGTCTCGTGAACCGACAGCTCGGCGTCATCAGCCATGCGATGACGGGCGAAACGATGCGCCTTCATGATCGCGATCACCGAGCGGTTGATCAGACCACGGCCATGGATCGAGGTCACCACATTGTTATTGCGGTAGAGCTGGCCAATCAGCGGGATCATGGCTTCCGCGATGGCTTCACGATCGATCCATTCACCGAGACACTGGTCGGGCTTCTGAGTCACGGGCAATACCTTCCACATGTAGGGGATGAAAAAAGGGGCTACATTATGACCGCGCCGGCCAGGCTCGGCAATCTGCAGCAGTCGGAAGACTGACATCCAGCAGTCGGGAAAGTTACAATCCGGCAGGTCAAATTCCCGACCGGAGCCCAGCTTGCCCGTGTCCGTACTGCGTCTTCCCAGCCTGCCGGCCAGCGCCGGCAAGCAACACTGGGGCAACCTCCCCGGTGCCGCGCTGAGCCTGGCTGTCGCCGAGGCCGCCAGTTCCGCCAAGCGCTTCACCTTGCTGCTGACCGCCGACAGCCAGAATGCCGAACGCCTGGAACAGGAACTGCGGTTCTTCGCCCCCGACCTGCCGGTATTGCATTTCCCCGATTGGGAAACCCTGCCCTACGACGTCTTTTCGCCGCATCAGGACATCATTTCCCAGCGCATCGCCGCCCTCTACCAGTTGCCGCAGCTCAAGCACGGCGTGCTGGTGGTGCCGATCTCCACCGCCTTGCACCGCCTGGCGCCGACCCGCTTCCTGCTCGGCAGCAGCCTGGTCCTCGACGTCGGCCAGAAACTCGACGTCGAGCGGATGCGCCTGCGCCTGGAAGGCGCCGGCTACCGCTGCGTCGACACGGTCTACGAGCACGGCGAGTTCGCCGTCCGCGGCGCACTGATCGACCTGTTCCCGATGGGCAGCGAGTTGCCCTTCCGTATCGACCTGTTCGACGACGAGATCGAGACCCTGCGCACCTTCGACCCGGAGACCCAGCGCTCCATCGACAAGGTCGAGTCAATCCGCCTGCTGCCGGCACGCGAATTCCCCCTGAACAAGGAAGCGGTCACCGGTTTCCGCGGCCGCTTCCGCGAGCGCTTCGACGTCGACTACCGGCGCTGCCCGATCTACCAGGACCTCGCCAGCGGTTTGACACCCTCGGGAATCGAGTACTACCTGCCGCTGTTCTTCGAGGAAACCGCGACCCTCTTCGACTACCTGCCGCAAGACACCCAGGTGTTCTCCCTGCCCGGCATCGAACAGGCCGCCGAGCAGTTCTGGAATGACGTACGCAGCCGCTACGAGGACCGCCGGGTCGATCCGGAACGGCCATTGCTGCCGCCGGCGGAAGTGTTCCTTCCGGTGGAAGACTGCTTCGCCCGGCTGAAGAACTGGCCACGGGTGGTCGCCAGCCAGGAGGACGTCGAGCCGGGCGTCGGGCGCGAGCGCTTCCCGGCCCTGCCGCTGCCGAACCTGGCGATCGAAGCCAAGGCCGCCGAGCCGCTGGCCGCGCTGCGCCGGTTCATCGAGGAGTTCCCCGGCCGCGTACTGTTCTGCGCCGAATCGCCCGGACGCCGGGAAGTCCTGCTGGAGCTGCTGGCCCGACTGAAGCTGCGCCCCGAGGAAGTCGACGGCTGGCCGGCCTTCCTCGCCAGCCAGGCACGCCTGGCGATCAGCATCGCGCCGCTGGACGAGGGCCTGCTGCTGGACCATCCGGCACTCGCCCTGGTCGCCGAAAGCCCGCTGTTCGGCCAGCGCGTCATGCAGCGCCGGCGCCGGGAAAAGACCCGCGACGGCGGCGACGCGGTGATCAAGAACCTCACCGAGCTGCGCGAAGGCGCGCCGGTGGTGCACATCGACCATGGCGTCGGCCGCTACCTGGGCCTGATCACCCTCGAGGTGGACAACCAGCAGGCGGAATTCCTCATGCTGCAATACGCCGAGGACGCCAAACTCTACGTGCCGGTCGCCAACCTGCACCTGATCGCCCGCTACACCGGCGCCGACGACGCCCTGGCGCCGCTGCACCGACTCGGCTCGGAAACCTGGCAGAAGGCCAAGCGCAAGGCCGCCGAACAGGTTCGCGACGTCGCCGCCGAACTGCTCGACATCTACGCCCGCCGCGCCGCCCGCGAAGGCTTCGCGTTCAAGGATCCGCAGGCCGACTACGCGACCTTCTCGGCCGGCTTCCCGTTCGAGGAGACGCCGGACCAGCAAAGCGCCATCGAGGCGGTGGTCGCCGACATGCTCGCGCCCAGGCCCATGGACCGCCTGGTCTGCGGCGACGTCGGCTTCGGCAAGACCGAAGTGGCGATGCGCGCGGCGTTCGTCGCCGTGCATAGCGGCAAGCAGGTGGCGGTGCTGGTGCCCACCACCCTGCTCGCCCAGCAGCACTACAACAGCTTCCGCGACCGCTTCGCCGACTGGCCGGTGAGCGTCGAGGTGATGAGCCGCTTCAAGAGCGCCAAGGAAGTCGAGAACGCCGCGCGGCTACTGGCCGAAGGCAAGATCGACATCCTCATCGGGACCCACAAGCTGCTCCAGGAAGACGTGAAGTTCGCCAACCTGGGGTTGGTCGTGATCGACGAGGAACACCGCTTCGGGGTGCGCCAGAAGGAGCAGCTCAAGGCCCTGCGCAGCGAAGTGGATATCCTCACCCTCACCGCCACGCCGATCCCGCGGACCCTGAACATGGCCGTCTCCGGCATGCGCGACCTGTCCATCATCGCCACGCCGCCGGCGCGCCGCCTGTCGGTGCGCACCTTCGTCATGGAGCAGCAGAACGCGGTGATCAAGGAAGCGCTGCTCCGCGAACTGCTGCGCGGCGGCCAGGTGTACTACCTGCACAACGAAGTGAAGACCATCGAGAAGTGCGCCCGCGACCTCGCCGAACTGGTCCCGGAGGCGCGCATCGGCATCGGCCACGGACAGATGCACGAGCGCGAGCTGGAACAGGTGATGAGCGACTTCTACCACAAGCGCTTCAACGTGCTGGTGGCCTCGACCATCATCGAGACCGGCATCGACGTGCCCAGCGCCAACACCATCCTCATCGAGCGCGCCGACAAGTTCGGCCTGGCCCAGTTGCACCAGTTGCGCGGCCGCGTCGGTCGCAGCCACCACCAGGCCTACGCCTACCTGCTGACACCGCCGCGCCGTCAGATGACCCCGGACGCCGAGAAGCGCCTGGAAGCCATCGCCAACGCCCAGGACCTGGGCGCCGGCTTCGTCCTCGCCACCCACGACCTGGAGATCCGCGGCGCCGGCGAGTTGCTCGGCGACGGCCAGAGCGGGCAGATCCAGGCGGTCGGCTTCACCCTCTACATGGAAATGCTCGAACGGGCGGTGAAGGCCATCCGCAAGGGCGAGCAGCCGAACCTCGAGCAGCCGCTGGGCGGTGGGCCGGAGGTCAACCTGCGGGTGCCTGCGCTGATCCCCGAGGATTACCTGCCCGACGTGCATGCCCGGCTGATCCTCTACAAGCGCATCGCCAACGCCCCTGACGAGGAAGGTTTGCGCGAGTTGCAGGTGGAGATGATCGACCGCTTCGGGCTCCTGCCCGATCCGGCGAAGAACCTGATGCGCCTGACCCTTCTGAAGCTGCAGGCGGAAAAACTTGGAATCCTCAAGGTCGATGCCGGACCGCAGGGCGGTCGTATAGAATTCGCCGCCGATACCCAGGTCGACCCGCTGGTACTGATCAAGCTGATCCAGGGCCAGCCGAACCGCTACAAGTTCGAAGGCGCAACCCTGTTCCGCTTCCAGGTGCCCATGGAACGACCGGAAGAACGCTTCAATACCCTGGAGGCGCTGTTCGAGCGCCTGACACCGCAAACCACCTAAGGATTAGCCTATGCGCTTGTTCCGTTGCCTTGCCCTGCTGCTCTCACTGGCCGCCCCCGCGGCATTCGCCGGCGGTCCCTACCAGGTGGAACTGGTGGTGTTCCGCCAGGCCGGCGATGCCGTGCCGTCCAGCCAGCCGGCGCCGGACGACTGGGCCACCGGCGCACAGCCGCTGGCCAGCGACGCCCTGCGCGCCACCGCGCTCGACAACCAGCTCGCCAAGCTCAGCCAGGACAACGGCTACACCGTGCTGCTGCACAAGGCCTGGCGCCAGGACATCGGCGAGACCCCGGTGAAGATCGCCCTCAGCGAAGGCCAGGAACAGGATCATCATTTCCCGGTGGAAGGTACGCTGACCCTCAGCCAGGTGCGCTTCGTCGACATGGAGGCCGATTTCTGGGTCAATCGCTTCGGCGACGACGGTTTCCTCGCCGGCAGCCAGCACATCAGGCAGGGCACGCGGCTGAAGAATGGCGAACTGACCTATCTCGACCATCCGAGCCTGGGCATCCTGATCAAGGTGGTGCCGGTCGGCGCCCGTCCCGCCGCCCCCAATCCCATGGAAATGGAAGAACAGCAGGCACCGGCGGACGCGCCTCCCGTCGAAGGCGGTTTCGACGCCGCACCTCCTGCGCAATAGCGAAAAAGGCCGCAATAGCGGCCTTTTTTTTCGTTGCGATGGCCGCCTAGCCGGCCAGGACCCGCGCCAACACCTCGCGCACCTTGCCGATGCCATCGTGCAATGCCTGTTCGATTTCGGCCATGGTGATGATCCCCGCCGACTTCCCCGCCGCGGGATTGACCACCAGCGCCAGGCAGGCGTAGGGCAGGTCCAGCTCGCGGGCCAGTGCCGCCTCGGGCATGCCGGTCATGCCGACGATATCGTTGCCGTCCCGCTCCAACCGGGCGATTTCCGCCACCGTTTCCAGGCGCGGCCCTTGGGTGCAGGCGTAGACCCCATGGCTGCTGTGCGCCAGCCCCAACGCACGCAATGCCTCGATCAGGCGCTGGCGCAACGGCTCGTCATAGGGGTGGCTGAAGTCGATATGGGTGACATGCTCGATATCGCCGGCGAAATAGGTGTGCTCGCGTCCCGAGGTGTAGTCGATCAACTGGTGCGGCACGCACAGGTGCCCCGTTCCCATCGCCGCATGGATGCCACCCACCGCGTTCACCGCGATCACCGCCTCGGCACCCGCCTGCTTCAGCGCCCAGAGATTGGCGCGGTAGTTCACCTGGTGCGGCGGGAAGCGGTGCGGATGACCGTGACGCGCCAGGAACAGCACCTCGCGCCCGGCGTAGCGGCCACGCTGGAGCGGCGCGGACGGCGCGCCATACGGCGTTTCGATCGGCAGGGACTCGCTCAGCGTCAGCCCTTCCAGCTGGGTCAGGCCGGTTCCTCCGATAATCGCGTAGACACTCATCGACAGCTCCCTCAATCAATCAGTTGCGCGGCGCGCAACGCGGACAGTGCTTCCAGCCAGCGCGGCTGCTGGCGATAGTCGGTATTCGCGTAGCCCTTGCCGCGCATGCGTTGCAGACGCGACGGCGGGGTCACCTTCAGGCGTTGCAGGGCAGCCAGGGCCAGCTCGGCGGAAGCCCGGTCGTTGCACACCAGACCCATGTCGCAGCCCGCGGCCAGGGCGGCCTCGATGCGGCTGGCGGCGTCGCCGACCACATGGGCGCCGGCCATCGACAGGTCGTCGCTGAAGATCACCCCGTCGAACTTCAGCTCGCCGCGCAGGATCTCCTGCAACCAGCGCCGGGAAAAGCCGGCGGGCTGCGGGTCGACCTGCGGATAGATGACATGGGCCGGCATCAGCGCGTCGAGCTGTCCGGCCAGGCGGGCGAACGGAACCAGGTCGCTGCGCCGGATTTCCTCGAGGCTGCGCGCGTCTTCGGGAATCGCCACATGGGAGTCGGCCTCGGCCCAGCCGTGACCGGGAAAATGCTTGCCGGTGGCGGCCATCCCGGCGGCATGCATGCCGCGAATGAAAGCACCGGCAAGCAGCGCGGCACGCTCCGGGTCGCCCTCGAAGGCGCGGCTACCGACCACGGCGCTGCGCTGGTGATCGAGATCCAGCACCGGCGCGAAACTCAGGTCGAGGCCTACCGCCTGCACCTCGGTCGCCATCAACCAGCCACAGTGCTCGGCCAGCTCTTCGGCATTGGGGTTGTCGGCGATCGCGCGCATCGCCGGCAGGCGCACGAAGCCCTGGCGCAGGCGCTGCACGCGCCCTCCTTCCTGGTCGACGGCCAGCAACAGGTCGGGACGGATGGCGCGAATGGCCGCACACAGTTCGCGAACCTGGGCAGGATGCTCGATGTTGCGAGCGAAGATGATCAGCCCGCCCACCTCGGGGTGGCGCAGGATTTGGCGGTCCTCGGCGGTCAGCCAGGTGCCGCCGATGTCGAGCATCAGAGAGCCTTGCATGAAGAGTCCTATGGCCTGGAAATCAGCGAAGCCCGCCGTCACGGGCCTCAGACAGCGCACACTGTACTGCACCCGGCAGAAAGACTTAAGCCCCGAGGCAGTACCGCGCGCCTGCCAATGGAGCCGGCCCGGCGCATGGAGTTCCGCCCGGAGCACAGAGAAAGGAGAAAGGAAAACGGCGCCCTCGGGCGCCGTCTGCGATCAGGCCTTGGCGGGCGTCTTGTTCCGCGGGCGCAGTTGCGCCCCGGCCAGCAGCGGATCGTCGATGCCGCTCTCGGCGCGCATGCCGGCGGCGAAGAACGGCACCATCAGGTGCATCACCTGCTCGGTGGAAGTGTTCACGCCGAAATCGGTTTCCGCCATCGCCCGCAGGGCCTTGATCCCCGACATGCTGAAGGCGGCCGCGCCGAGCATGAAGTGCACGCGCCAGAACAGCTCGATGGGCGGCAGCTTCGGCGCCGCCTCGTTGACCAGCAGCATGTAGCGCCGGAAGACCTTGCCGTAGACCTCTTCCAGGTACTTGCGCAGGTGCCCCTGGCTCTGGCTGAAGGCCAGGCCGAGCAAGCGCATGAAGATCGACAGGTCGTTGCCGCTGCGCGGCTTCACCGCCATCGCCTGGGACACCAGCAGGTGCAGGAGGTCCTCCAGGGTGGCGTGCTGGGCCTCGGGCTTGGCCTGGCGACGATCCAGCTCCTTTTCCAGGCTGGCGCAGAATGGCCCGAGGAAGCGCGAGAACACCGCCTGGATCAGCGCCTTCTTCGAACCGAAGTGATAATTCACCGCCGCCAGGTTGACCCCGGCCTTGCTGGTGATCAGACGCAACGAGGTTTCGGCGAAGCCTTTTTCCGCGAACAGCTGTTCCGCCGCATCGAGAATGCGTTCGACGGTTTCCGACTGGGCCATGGTTTCTCCGCCTGACAAACACTTGTTTGAAACATACGTTTCAGCCACATCCCTTGTCAAGCGGCAGATGACGCACCAGTCAGGAAAATTACAGAGAAGTCCCGAAAAACGGAAGCAAGACACTGGCCAACTTCATCGTGACGCAGGACGAAATGTCATGCGGAAAATCATTGCCACGCCTCGCTCACTGTATATAATCCCAGTCACTGGATAAAAACACAGAGCGACGACATGCAGAAGCTGACGCCCCGCCAAGCCGAGATCCTCTCCTTCATCAAGCGCTGCCTGGAAGACCACGGCTTTCCGCCGACCCGGGCGGAAATCGCCCAGGAACTCGGCTTCAAGTCGCCGAACGCCGCCGAGGAGCACCTCAAGGCGCTGGCACGCAAGGGCGCCATCGAAATGACTCCGGGCGCCTCTCGCGGCATCCGCATTCCCGGCTTCGAACCGCATGCCGCCAACGACGATGAGGGCCTGCCGGTGATCGGACGGGTCGCCGCCGGCGCACCGATCCTCGCCGAACAGAACATCGAGGAATCCTGCCGGATCAATCCCGCCTTCTTCAATCCTCGCGCCGACTACCTGTTGCGCGTGCGCGGCATGAGCATGAAGGACATCGGCATTCTCGACGGCGACCTGCTGGCCGTCCACGTCACCCGCGAAGCGCGCAACGGCCAGGTGGTGGTCGCGCGGATCGGCGAGGAGGTCACGGTGAAACGCTTCAAGCGCGAAGGCAGCAAGGTCTGGCTGCTGGCGGAAAACCCTGAGTTCGCTCCGATCGAAGTCGATCTGAAGGAGCAGGAACTGATCATCGAAGGCTTGAGCGTCGGCGTGATCCGACGCTGACAGGAGATACCATGCAGACCTCCCACTCGCTGCCCAGCGCCCAGTTGCCACTGTTCCAGGAAGCGTTCTGGGCCAGCAACGGCGCTCCCTTGCTCGACGATGTCATCGACAGCCCTTCCAGCGCCTCCATCGAGGAACCCGCTGCCTTTAGCGAACTTTCGCTCAGCGGCCTGCCAGGGCACTGCCTGACCCTGCTCGCACCGATTCTCCGCGAGCTCAGCGAGGAACAGGATGCCCGCTGGCTGACCCTGATCGCTCCGCCGGCGAGCCTGACCCATGAATGGCTGCGCCGCGCCGGCCTGAACCGCGAGCGCATCCTGCTACTGCAGGCGAAGGACAACGCCGCTGCCCTGGCGCTCAGTTGCGAGGCCTTACGCCTGGGCCGCAGCCACACCGTGGTCAGTTGGCTGGAACCGCTGAGCCGGGCGGCGCGCAAGCAACTGTCCCGCGCCGCCCAACTGGGCCAAGCACAGAGCCTGAATATTCGTCTGGGTTGAAAAAACGGCGGGGGACAGCGTTCAG
This sequence comes from Pseudomonas sp. HMSC057H01, assembly GCF_001836405.1. Classification (NCBI taxonomy): domain Bacteria; kingdom Pseudomonadati; phylum Pseudomonadota; class Gammaproteobacteria; order Pseudomonadales; family Pseudomonadaceae; genus Pseudomonas; species Pseudomonas sp. HMSC057H01. Next base: position 505,486 of record NZ_KV828512.1, read on the forward strand.
TGCAGGACGCGGGGGCCTTCGTCGTGTTCCATCTCGCCCTCGGCAAGACGACCGGCCATTTGCACGCCGACATTGAACATGGCCTTGGCCACTTCGACATGCTGGCCTTGCAGGAAATTCTTCGCGTCCCCGGAGAACTCCAGGGTCACCAACGCCTCCTCGTCATCGGCGCGACGCAGCACGATGCGCCCGTCGGGCATTTCTACGATTTCAAGGAAGGATGTTGGCATGACAGACGCTCTCTACGAAGACGCGACATTGTAACAGCCCATCCAGTGCATCCCTAGCCCGCATCCGCCTTCCGGTTCCGCTCTCGCGCCTGTAACGGCGGTTCCAGAGCGCCCGGACGGCATCCGCTAAATTTTTTTGCTGGCAAATCAACCGAGTGGAACGGTAGGAAAATTTCCTACCGCTGATCGGCGAATGACGACGGCGTTACAGCTCCGTCAGGCTCTCGCGAAAACGCAGGACCAGTTGCTTCAGCGACTGCCGCCATTCCTCGAGGGTCTCGCGAGAAAGCAAGGGGGCGTCTTCGTCGATACTCACGGCAACGATCAACGGTGTGCTGGGGTCGATCTTCGCTGCCTTGGTCGGTCGCGGCGGCAGGAACAGCTCGGAGTAGGCGCCCAGCAACTGGCCCAGCCAGGTTTCCGGCTGCGACGCCAACTCCACCAGCTCAGCCAGCTCGGGGCTGGGCGCGGCCGCCAGCACTTCGGCATTCAGCAATGCATCCACGCGAGGAGCGGCAGCCTGCGGCAGACGGTAGTAACCGGCGATCTCATGGCATACACCGAGCACTGCGCCATAAAGGTGGAACAGCGCCGATTCGCGCTCCCCCTGGATGATCGCCTGGGCATTCATCGCCCGCTCGGCATCGGCTCGCTTCCAGGCCTCCAGAGCCAACCCGGCGAAATACAGCTTCTGGTTGGTGCGGGTATAAAGCTCTTGGGCCATGCCGGTACTCCCGATTAAAACTGGAAGGAATGCGGAGCGCAGGCCAGGTCAGCGCCCGGCCTTCGCGCAGTATAAGCGCGCCCCATGCAAGCGGGCGCGCCATCCATCAGCGCTTGTCTTCGACCTTCCACTTGCCGCCATCGTAGAAGGCGCGCCAGCCGGTGGGCTTGCCATCGACCTCGGACTGCACGTATTGCTCCTTGGTCTTGCGGCTGAAACGGATCACCGCGGGACGGCCGTCCGGGTCTTTCTGCGGGGCGTCGCAGAGGTAATGGTACTTGGGATCCAGCTCGGCCTTGTGCGGGATGATCTCGCTCACCAACGGCGCGCGGGTCTCGCGGTTCTTCGGGAACTGGCTGGCGGCCAGGAACATGCCCGAAGCGCCGTCGCGCAGCACGTAGATATCGTCCACCTTCTCGCACTTCAATTCAGGCATGCGGATGGCGTCCATCTTCGGCGGCGCCGCCTCGCCATTCTTCAGCAGCTTGCGGGTGTTCTTGCAGGTCGGATTGGTGCAACCGAAGAACTTGCCGAAACGGCCGGTCTTCAACTGCATCTCGCTGCCACACTTGTCGCATTCCAGGCTCGGCCCTTCGTAGCCCTTGATCCGGTACTGGCCTTCCTCGATCTCGTAGCCCGGACAGTCGGGGTTGTTGCCGCAGATATGCAGCTTGTGTTTCTCGTCCAGCAGGTAGGCGTCCATCGCGGTACTGCAGATCGGGCAGCGATGCTTGCCACGCAACACCCGCGACTCGGACTCGCCCTCGTCGTCCGCGGCGATCTCGTCGCCGGGAATCAGGTTGACGGTCGCCTTGCAACGTTCCTTCGGCGGCAGGCTGTAGCCCGAGCAGCCGAGGAACACGCCGGTGGAGGCGGTACGAATCATCATCGGCCGGCCGCACTCGCGGCAGGGAATGTTGGTCAGGGTCGGCTGGTTGGCGCGCATCCCCTTCTCGCTGACTTCGGCCACCTCGAGCTTCTTCTTGAAATCGCCGTAGAACTCGTCGAGCAGGTGCTTCCAGTCGCGCTCGCCCTGGGCCACGTCGTCGAGATGCTCCTCCATCCCGGCGGTGAAACCGTAGTCCATCAGGTTGGCAAAGCTCTCGTTGAGCCGATCGGTGACGATGTCGCCCATCTTCTCCGCATAGAAGCGGCGGTTGTGGGTGGTTACGTAGCCGCGCTCCTGGATGGTGGAGATGATCGCCGCGTAGGTCGAGGGGCGGCCGATACCGCGCTTCTCCAGTTCCTTGACCAGGCTCGCTTCGGAGTAGCGCGCCGGCGGCTTGGTGAAGTGCTGGCTCGGATCGAGCTTGATCAGCTTGAGGTTCTCGCCTTCCTTCATTTCCGGCAGGACGTCGTCCTCGCCCGGCTTGCTCTGCTGCGGCAGTACCCGGGTATAACCGTCGAACTTGAGGATGCGGCCCTTGGCGCGCAGTTCGAAATCGCCGGCGGTGACGCTCACGCTGGTCGAGAGGTATTCGGCCGGGGTCATCTGGCACGCCACGAATTGGCGCCAGATCAGGTCGTACAGGCGCTCGGCGTCGCGCTCCATGCCGGACAGCTGGGTCGGCTTGAGGTTGACGTCGGAAGGACGGATCGCCTCGTGCGCTTCCTGGGCGCCCTCCTTGCTCGAGTAGACGTTGGCCTTGCCCGGCAGGTACTTCTGGCCGAACTCGTCCTCGATGAAACCGCGGACCATGCCAATGGCATCGGCCGACAGGTTGGTCGAGTCGGTACGCATGTAGGTGATGTAGCCGGCCTCGTAGAGACGCTGGGCCATCATCATGGTCTTCTTCACCCCGAAGCCCAGGCGGTTGCTCGCCGCCTGCTGCAGGGTGGAAGTGATGAACGGCGCCGAGGGTCGGCTGGAGGTCGGCCGGTCCTCGCGCTTGGCGACGCTATAGGCCGACGCCTTGAGCTTTTCCAGGGCCGCCATGGCCTGGGCTTCGTTGAGCGGCTTGAAGGCCTCGCCCTTCTCACGGGTAACCTCGAAGCGCACGTTGGCGCCCTTGGCGGTACCGAGGTCGGCATGCACCTCCCAGTACTCTTCCGGGACGAAGGCGCGGATCTCGCGTTCGCGCTCCACCACCAGCTTCACCGCCACCGACTGCACGCGGCCGGCGGACAACCCGCGGGCAATCTTCTGCCAGAGCAGCGGCGAGACCATGTAGCCGACCACGCGGTCGAGGAAACGCCGCGCCTGCTGGGCGTTCACCCGGTTGATATCGAGCTCGCCGGGCTGGGAGAAGGCCTCCTGAATGGCCTTCTTGGTGATTTCGTTGAATACCACGCGCTTGTAGCGGCTTTCGTCACCGCCGATGGCTTCCCGCAGGTGCCAGGCGATGGCCTCCCCTTCGCGGTCCAAGTCGGTCGCGAGATAGACGGTGTCGGCGTCCTTGGCCAGGCGGCGCAGCTCGTCGATGACCTTTTCCTTGCCGGGCAGGATCTCGTACTTGGCCTTCCAGCCATGCTCGGGGTCGACCCCCATGCGCGAGACCAGTTGGCGCCTGGCCTTCTCCTTCGGTGACAGCGCCGGCGCCTCGGAGGCGCTCTTGCGGCCCTTGGCCGCCGGCTCCTTGGAACTCGACGAACCACTGGTGGGCAGGTCACGGATGTGGCCGATGCTCGACTTCACCACGTACTGGCTACCCAGGTACTTGTTGATGGTCTTGGCCTTGGCCGGGGATTCCACGATGACCAGCGATTTACCCATGGATCGGAAGGTTCCTGCGTCGAAAAGATGAATATAAAGAAGGGAGCGACTAGCGCGGCACCGCTATATATAGTGGCGAACGAGCCAAGGTCAAGCGCGGTCTTCCCCGCCGGGAGCTTTCTGCAAGCCCAGGGGATCGGCCTCGGGACTCACCAGGACGAAGCGCGGCACCCACTCGCCATCGACCTCCACGGCCTCGGTGAACATCTCCAGCGGACGCACCCAGAGACCGAATTCGCCGTACAGCGCCTGGTAGATCACCAGCGCCTCTTCCGTCTCCGAATGCCGCGCGACACCCAGGACCCGGTAGTTCTGTCCCTTGTAATGACGATAGAGCCCAGCCTGCAGGTCCATGTTCCTTACCTTGTCTCGAAAATCGGAAAACAACGGCACAATGCCGACATACAACAGCCCGGTATAGGCACGGATCGCACAATAGGCAAACCCGCGCTCCCGGGGCGTCATTCGCTCGATGCAGCCGGAAACGACTGACACTGAAAAACGAAAGCCGGGGCACGAGGCCCCGGCTTTCCCCTTCTACGAACGCTTAGACGCGCTCGAAGACGGTGGTGATACCCTGTCCCAGGCCCACGCACATGGTGGACACGCCAAGGGTACCGCCGTTCTGCTTCATCACGTTCAACAGGGTGCCGGAAATGCGTGCACCGGAGCAACCGAACGGGTGACCCAGGGCAATGGCGCCGCCGTGGAGGTTGACCTTCTCGTCCATCTTGTCGAGCAGCTTGAGGTCCTTCAGCACCGGCAGGGCCTGGGCGGCGAAGGCTTCGTTGAGTTCGACGAAATCGATGTCGGCGATGGTCAGGCCGGCGCGCTTGAGCGCCTTGTTGGTCGACGGCACCGGGCCGTAGCCCATGATCGCCGGGTCGACACCCGCCACGGCCATGGAGCGGATCACCGCCATCGGCTGGATGCCCAGGTCCTGGGCGCGCTGGGCCGACATCACGATCATGCAGGAGGCACCGTCGGTGATCTGCGAGGAGGTCCCCGCGGTCACGGTGCCGCCTTTCGGATTGAACGCCGGCTTCAACTGGGCCAGGGTCTCGACGGTGGTTTCCGGACGAATGGTCTCGTCGAAGTCGAAGACTTTCAGGAAACCGTTCTCGTCATACCCTTCCATCGGGATGATCTCGTCCTTGAACTTGCCTTCCTGGGTGGCCTTCCAGGCCAGTTGGTGCGAACGCGCGCCGAACTTGTCCTGCGCCTCACGGCTGATACCGTGCATCTTGCCGAGCATTTCCGCGGTCAGGCCCATCATGCCCGAGGCCTTGGCGGCGTACAGGGACAGGTGCGGGTTCGGGTCGACGCCATGCATCATGCCGACGTGGCCCATGTGCTCCACGCCGCCGATGACGAATACATCGCCATTGCCGGTCTGGATCGCCTGGGCGGCGGTGTGCAGCGCGCTCATCGACGAACCGCACAGGCGGCTGACGGTCTGCGCGGCGCTGGTGTGCGGGATCTGGGTCATCAGCGACGCCATGCGCGCGATGTTCCAGCCCTGTTCCAGGGTCTGGTTGACGCAACCCCAGATCACGTCTTCCACTTCGGCCGGGTCGACCTTCGGGTTACGCTCCAGCAGCTTGCTGATCAGGTGCGCCGACATGGTCTCGGCGCGAGTGTTGCGGTGCATGCCACCCTTGGAACGACCCATCGGGGTGCGGCCGAAGTCGACAATGACGACGTCTCTCGGATTCAGGCTCATAAATTCACTCTCGCTCTAGTCGTTCCGCGATTAACCGAAGAATTTCTGACCGTTCTTGGCCATTTCACGCAGCTTCGCGGTCGGGTGGTACAGCGCGCCCAGCTCGGCGTACTTGTCGGCCAGGGCCACGAACTCGGCGACACCGATCGAATCGATGTAGCGCAGAGCACCACCACGGAAGGGCGGGAAGCCGATGCCGTAGATCAGGCCCATATCGGCCTCGGCAGCGGTCTCGACGATGCCGTCCTCCAGGCAACGCACGGTTTCCAGGCACAGCGGGATCATCATGAAGTTGACGATGTCCTCGTCGGTCACTTCGCGCTGCTCGACCACGATCGGCTTGAGCACTTCGTAGGCCTGCGGATCGGTGACCTTCTTCGGCTTGCCGCGCTTGTCGGTCTCGTAGGCGTAGAAGCCCTTGCCGTTCTTCTGGCCCAGGCGGTTGGCCTCGTACATCACGTCGACGGCGGTCTTGCCCTCGACCGCCATGCGGTCCGGGAAGCCCTCGGCCATGACGTCGCGGCCATGGTGGCCGGTGTCGATGCCGACCACGTCGGACAGGTAGGCCGGGCCCATGGGCCAGCCGAACTTCTCCATCACCTTGTCGATGCGCACGAAGTCGACGCCGAAGCTCAGCAGCTTGGCGAAGCCGCCGAAGTACGGGAACAGCACGCGGTTGACCAGGAAGCCGGGGCAATCGTTGACCACGATCGGGCTCTTGCCCATCTTCTTGGCGTAGGCGACGGTGGTGGCGATGGCGGTTTCACCGGTCTTCTCGCCACGGATCACTTCCACCAGCGGCATCATGTGCACCGGGTTGAAGAAATGCATGCCGCAGAAGTTTTCCGGACGCTTCAGCGCCTGGGCCAGCAGGCTGATGGAGATGGTCGAGGTGTTGGAGGCGATGATCGCGTCTTCCTTCACCGCGCCTTCCACTTCGGCGAGCACGGCTTGCTTGACCTTGGGGTTCTCGACGACGGCTTCGACGACGATGTCGACGTTGCCGAAGTCGCCATAGGACATGGTCGGACGGATGCCATTGAGCGCCTCGGCCATCTTCGCCGGGGTCAGGCGACCCTTCTCGACGCGCTTGCCGAGCAGCTTGGCGGCCTCGTTCAGGCCCATCTGGATACCCTCTTCGCGGATATCCTTCATCAGGATCGGGGTGCCCTTGAGCGCCGACTGATAGGCGATGCCGCCGCCCATGATGCCGGCGCCGAGCACGGCGGCCAGTTTCACGTCCTTGGCGACTTCGTCGTATTTCTTGGCTTTCTTCTTCAGTTCCTGGTCATTCAGGAACAGGCCGATCAGGCTCTGCGCGACCGAGGTCTTGGCCAGCTTGACGAAGCCGGCGGCTTCGACTTCCAGCGCCTTGTCGCGGCCGAAGTTGGCGGCCTTCTGGATGCTCTTGATGGCTTCCACCGGCGCCGGGTAGTTCGGACCGGCCTGGCCGGCGACGAAGCCCTTGGCGGTTTCGAAGGCCATCATCTGCTCGATTGCATTCAGCTTCAGCTTTTCCAGCTTCGGCTGGCGCCGTGCCTTGTGGTCCAGCTCGCCGGCGACGGCGCGCTTGGCCAGGTCGAGGGCAGCGGCCTGCAGTTGCTCGGGAGCGACCACGGCGTCGACGGCGCCGACCTTCAGGGCGTCCTCGGCCTTGTTTTCCTTGCCCGAGGCGATCCACTCGACGGCGTTATCGCAGCCGATCAGGCGCGGCAGGCGGACGGTGCCGCCGAAGCCCGGGTAGATGCCCAGCTTGACTTCCGGCAGGCCGACCTTGGCGGTCGCGCTCATCACGCGGAAGTCCGCGGCCAGGCACATCTCCAGGCCGCCGCCGAGGGCGATGCCGTTGATCGCGGCAACGGTGGGTACGTCCAGGTCTTCGAAGTCGCTGAAGATCTTGTTGGCTTCGAGGTTGCCCGCCATCAGTTCCTCGTCGGGCAGCTGGAAGTTGTCAACGAACTCGGTGATGTCGGCACCAACGATGAACACGTCCTTTCCGCTGGTCACGATCACGCCCTTGACCGATGCATCGGCCTTGATCGCATCGACTGCCGCACGCAACTCACTGAGGGTGAGACGGTTGAACTTGTTGACGGACTCGCCCTTGAGATCGAAATTCAACTCGACGATGCCGCCCTCAAGAGGCTTAACCGTGATGGCTTTACCTTGGTAAATCATCAACTGATCTCCACGCTATTATGGAAGCTTGAACTTACACATCGGACGCCGTGTCGGGACCCTTTCGGCAACCGCCGAGCATAGTCCCAAACCCTTCGGCACACCCGCCGACGCGATAACCGGGTCTCTATTGTCGAGGCCTGCGCGAGGCAAACGCTCGATTCATACGCCCGTTTGACTTGGGTGCGCACACATTCCGGCAAAAGCCGGGAATTGTCAATCAGCCATCCGGAAAACACCTGCCCTCCTCCAGGCCCTCTGCGCAGGGCCATTCAGCCAGCCTCTGTCGGACCATTCAGATGTTCGATGATCGGCGCCGTGGGCGCTTGTCCCGGTGCGGAAAGGCAGGCTAGAGTCGCCGCAGATCGCCATGCATGATCGGCCACGGGCCGTTACAAAAGAACAACAAGAAGGCCTCCAGGGCCACATGGAGATGGAACCCATGATCTGCCGTCCGTTCACTCTTTGTCTGGCCCTGCTCGGCCTGCTGAGCCTCCCCGTCTTCGCGGCAGGGACCGCCGATGACCTGCTCGCCCTGCACCAGATGCGGCTCGCCACGCAGAAATCCCTGAACGCCTTCTTCATGTACGTCGGCCAGGAAGGCGATCAACGCTACGCCAGCCTGATCGAAAGCTCGGCGCAGACGGCGGAAGCCCGCCTGCAGCGACTCGACGGCGTGAACGGCAGCGAATCCCGGCGCCTGCTGGGCCAGCTTCGCGAGCAATGGCGGGACTATGCGCAAGACCTCGACAAGCTGACCGGCGCGGTGCGCGCCAAGGGCTACAGCGACCTGCAACCGGTCGCCGACCTGGCACGGCGCAACCAGCAACTGATGGACCTCGGCGGCCAGTTGTATCGCAGCCTGCAACGGGAAAACGCCGCCACGGTGCCGACGCTCACCGAGCAGAGCCGCGAACAGAGCCTGCTGATGCAGGACATTGCCCTGGACTATGCCTCGCGCAACGCGTCGGTAGGCGCCAGCTTCTTCGGCGGCGGCGAGGAGCGTCCACTGGACGACCTGGCCAGCCGCTTTTCGGTCAACCTGTTGAAGCTGCAGCAGGCGCCGCAGAACGACGAGGAGATCGCCAGGGCGCTGCGCAGCGTGGCGATCAAGTGGCACTACATCGAGAAGTCCCTGCGCAACTACAACCAGAACAGCGTGCCGTTCCTGGTCAACAAGAATGCAGACCGGATCATCGATGGCCTGGAGAAGGTCGCCGCGCTGTATGCCGCGCGCAACCAATGAACCTCGGCGCGCCGCCTCAGGCGCGCTGGCGGAGAAACTCGGCGATGCGCCCGAGGTCGGCGCTATCGCCGCGCTCGCCCCAATACAGGGCAAGGAACTGGGCGGTCGCCTCCACCTTGTACACATCCCCCGGGAGGCTGCGCAGGGCGTCCAGCAACTCATCGTCCGCGCACGGCTCGCGCCACTGGTTCAGCCACTGGCCCGGGGTATTCTGCCAATAGCACCAGGCCTCCCGGCCGCGTCGGCGCGGGCAGTGGAACTGCGCGCAGGACGTCGGCGGAGCGCTCTCCAGCCAATGCGGCCAATCCTGGCGCGCGAGCTGCATGGCCAGGCCGAGACGGCGCGCCTCGAGGCGCAGGGCCATCTTGCCGCGCTGCCTGTTGGACGGCATCAGCCAGGCCAGGGGACTGAGCATGACAGCCAGCAGCAGGATCACCAGCCAAGTGGTCATAAGGAACGGACACTCGAAAAACGGTTAAGGCATTTGCCTCGATCCGCGCGCGCAGGCAGGATCGGTCGCAGTCGCCAAGGGAGGCGCAGTTTACAGGCGAATGCGACCACGGCGGAGCAGCTTTTTGCCCAGCGCAACGGAACAGGTTCCACGCGCGGCGCGAAAGTCCATAATGAAAACACTATCCCCTTCTGGGAGGAGACGTTCATGCCCTATCAACACATTCTGGTCGCCGTCGACCTGACCGACGAATGCGACCCGGTGATGAAGCGTGCGGCGGCCCTGGCCACCAGCAACCAGGCCCGGCTCTCGGTGGTGCATGTGGTCGAGCCCATGGCCATGGCCTTCGGTGGGGACGTGCCGATGGACCTGTCGATGTTGCAGCAGCAGCAGTTCGACCAGGCCCGTGAACGCCTGGATGCCTTCGCCGTACGCTATCCGGACCTCGGCAGCGAGCAGCGCCACCTGGTCTACGGGCAACCGCGCCAGGAAATCCACCGCCTCGCCGCGGAACAGGCCTGCGACCTGATCGTGGTCGGCAGCCACGGTCGCCACGGCCTGGCGCTGCTGCTCGGTTCCACTGCCAACGACGTGCTGCACGGCGCGCCCTGCGACGTGCTCGCGGTGCACCTGAAGAAAGCCTGATCTCTCCCCGCTCGGCCGGGGCCTGCGCCTCAGCCGAGCGTTTCCTCGGCGCTCATCACCAGCGGGCGGATCTTCTGCAACTGGGTTTCCAGCGAATAGCTGATGCTCGACGACAGCGAGAAGAAGGTCAGGAACGCCTTCAGGTTGGAATCGCTGACACAGGTGTCGTGGATTCGCTGCCAGAACGCCTGGTTGACCAGTTGCAACTGCTGGAACAGCCGCACCAGCCCTTTCAGTTCCCAATCGGCATGCCGCCCCTCGCGGAAGTTGAAGTACTGGCGCATCAGGTACAGCGGCACCACCCGCAGCACGAACTCCTGGTTGCTGGCGAACGGCAGGTGCTGCATGGCCATCGGCCTCAGCGGCGCCAGCAGCGGACAGGCGCTGCTGGCCATGATCAAGCCGATCAGCGCGCGCAGTCCTTCCTCCAGGCCCGCCTGCTTGATGTACTCGCGCTCCGGCGTGCGCACGCAGATGCCGGCCTTGCGGAACGCCGGCAGGTTGCGGAAATCCTCGATCACCCCATGCAGGTCGACCGCCGCCGGACAATGGCTGTAGCGTTCGCGATCGAGCGGGCAGTTGCTGCAGCGATTGTGTTCCAGGCGCGTCCAGCGCGGCGCTGCGGCAGCCGCCTGCGGGTCGTAGTGCCGCTCCAGCTCGATGCGATAGTTGAGCTGATGCTGGTCGTCCAGCGTGATGCGGTACTCGATTGCCATGGACTGATCCTTTCTCGGGAGACGGCCGGCCCGTCAATGACGCCAGCCAGAGGGACCGACGGGGGACTGCACCCACCGCCGGCAAGGCCCGCAAGGATCATCGAGATGAGCCGCTATCACATTGATGCAGCTCACTTTTTTCGAGATGGATCAGTCTTCCAGTTCGGCCCAGCGCTCGAGCAAGGCATCGAGTTCCTGCTGCAACGCGTCCAGCCGCGCCAGGGTTTCGCGCTGCTCGTCCTGCGGGCGCAGATAGAAATCCTGCTCCGCGATGGTTTCCTGGACACCCGCCAGCTCCGCCTCGACCGCGTCGATCTGCCCGGGCAAAGCCTCCAGCTCGCGCTGCAACTTGTAGCTGAGCTTTTTCTTCGCCGGCGCCTCGCTCGGCGCCGCAGCAGCCGGCGCGGGTTCGGCGGCGGGCGCCAGCGCGGTATTCAGCTCGGCCTTGCCGCTCTTCGACTCGCTCACGCCGAGCAGGCGCGGCGTGCCCCCTTGGCGCAGCCAGTCCTGGTAGCCACCGACGAATTCGCGAACCTTGCCCTCGCCCTCGAAGACCAGGGTGCTGGTCACCACGTTGTCGAGGAAGGCCCGATCGTGGCTGACCATCAGCACGGTGCCCTGGAAGCCGAGCAGGACTTCCTCCAGCAGTTCCAGGGTTTCCACGTCGAGGTCGTTGGTCGGTTCGTCGAGCACCAGCAGGTTGGCCGGCTTGCTGAACAGCTTGGCCAGCAACAGGCGCGCGCGCTCGCCGCCGGACAACGCCTTCACCGGGGTGCGGGCGCGCTGCGGACTGAACAGGAAGTCGCCGAGATAGCTGAGCACATGCCGGTTCTGGCCGTCGATGGTGATGAACTCGCGGCCTTCGGAGATATTGTCGATCACCGTCTGCTCGGGTTCGAGCTGATGGCGCAACTGGTCGAAGTAGGCCACTTCCAGCTTGGTGCCCACCTCGATCTTGCCCGAGGTCGGCTGCAGGTCGCCAAGCAGCAGCTTGAGCAAGGTGGTCTTGCCGGTACCGTTGGCGCCGAGCAGGCCGATACGGTCGCCGCGCTGCAGGACCATGGAGAAGTCGCGTACCAGCGGCTGGCCGCCGGGATGGGCGAAGCTGACGTGCTCCACCACGATCACCTGCTTGCCGGACTTGTCCGCGCTTTCCAGCTGGAAGCTGGCCTTGCCCTGGCGCTCGCGGCGCTCGGCGCGTTCGCGACGCATTTCCTTCAGTGCCCGAACCCGCCCTTCGTTGCGCGTGCGGCGGGCCTTGATGCCCTGGCGGATCCACACTTCTTCCTGGGCCAGGCGCTTGTCGAACAATGCGTTGGCAGCTTCTTCGGCGGCCAGTTGCTGTTCCTTGTGCACCAGGAAACTGGCGTAATCGCCGTTCCAGTCGATCAGGTGGCCACGATCCAGCTCGAGGATGCGGGTCGCCAGGGATTGCAGGAAGGCGCGGTCGTGGGTAATGAACAGCACCGCGCCGTTGAAGCCCAGCAGCGCTTCCTCGAGCCAGGCGATGGCGCCGATGTCCAGGTGGTTGGTCGGTTCGTCGAGCAGCAGCAGGTCCGGCTCGGCGACCAGCGCCTGGGCCAGCAGCACGCGCCGACGCCAGCCGCCGGAGAGTTCGGCGAGGGTCTTGTCGGCCGGCAACTGCAGGCGGCTGAGGGTGCTGTCCACCAGTTGCTGCAGGCGCCAGCCATCGCGCGCCTCGAGTTCCTGCTGGACCCGCGAGAGGCGCGCCAGGTCATCGTCGGTATGGATGTTCTGGCTCAGGTGGTGGTACTCGGCGAGCAGCTTGCCGACTTCCGCCAGACCCTCGGCCACCACGTCGAACACTGTCCGTTCGTCGGCACGCGGCAGTTCCTGGGGCAATTCGCCGATCTTCAGCGCCGGTGCGCGCCAGACTTCGCCGTCGTCGGCCTGCTGTTCGCCCTTGACCACCTTGAACAGGCTGGACTTGCCGGTACCGTTGCGCCCGATCACGCAGACCCGCTCGCCACGGCCGATCTGCCACGACACCTTGTCCAGCAAGGGAGTGGTGCCAAAGGCAAGGGATACATCGGTGAACTTGAGCAGGGTCATGGGCGCCTCCGGAAACAGGGCGCGCATTTTACGCCGGATAGGCATCGGATGGCACGGCGCTTTCACCGCCATGCCGCAACGGCTAAGCTTAGGCGAGCCATCCGCCCGGCTTCGGGCGCGCCCCGCGACAGCGGTCGCGCGCCAGTCCCGCGAGCGGTCGAAACGCCCGTAGGCAGCCGTTGCGGACCTGCCGACGTTACCCGACATCACCTGCCCGGATAAGTCATGCGCGGTCGCCTGTTCACTCTCGTTTCCTGTCTTTTGCTCAGTATTTCCTCCGTCGACGCGGCCCACGCCGCTTCCCTGACCGAACAACGCCGTCTCTACGACCAGGCCAAGGCCGCCCTGGCCAAGGGCAACAGCGCGCCCTACATGGCCTCGCGCAGCGCCCTGCGCGATTACCCGCTGGAACCCTACCTGGCCTACGACGAACTGACCCATCGGCTGAAGTCCGCCAGCAACGAGGAGGTCGAGCGCTTCCTCACCGAACACGGCGACCTGCCGCAGATCGGCTGGCTGAAACTGCGCTGGCTGCGCCTGCTGGCCGACCGCGGCGACTGGAAGACCTTCGTCAACTACTACGATCCGAAGCTGAACTTCACCGAACTCGACTGCCTGTATGGCCAGTACCAGCTGGGCCACGGCCAGAAGGCCGAAGGCTACGCCACCAGCGAACGCCTGTGGCTGGTCGGCAAGTCGCAGCCGGCTGCCTGCGACACCCTGTTCGGCCTCTGGCAGGGCGAAGGCCAGCTCACCGAGGAAAAGGTCTGGAAACGCCTCAAGCTGGCCGCCGAAGCGCGCAACTACAGCCTCGCCTCGCACCTCGCGCAGCGCCTGCCGACCCTCGGCAACCAGGGCGCGCTGATGGTCAGCGTGGCGCAGAACCCCGCCCAGCTGAGCCAGACCGGCCGCTTCAGCCAGCGCGACCATGCCACCGCCGACGTGGTCGGTCTCGGCCTGCGCCGCCTGGCGCGGCAGGACCCGGAAAAGGCCCTGAGCCTGCTCGACTACTACAGCTCGGCGCTACCCTTCTCCAGCGACGAGAAGGTCGCCATCGCCCGCGAGATCGGTCTCAGCCTGGCCAAGCGATTCGATCCGCGTGCACTGCCGCTGATGACCCAGTACGATCCCGGCCTGCGCGACAACACCGTCACCGAATGGCGCACCCGCCTGCTGCTGCGCCTGGGCCGCTGGGACGAAGCCTATGCGCTGACCCGCAAGCTGCCCCAGGATCTCGCCGCCACCAGCCGCTGGCGCTATTGGCAGGCACGCAGCCTGCAACTGGCACAGCCGAACAGCAAGGAGCCGATCGCGCTGTACCAGAAGCTCGCCGGCGAGCGCGACTTCTACGGTTTCCTCGCCGCCGACCGCCTGAGCGTGCCGTACAAGCTCGGCAACCGCCCTGCGCACATCGACCCGCGCGTCCTGCAACGCGTACGCAACGCCGCCAGCACGCGCCGGGCCATGGAGTTCTTCAACCGTGGCGAAGTGATCAACGCCCGCCGCGAGTGGTACCACGCCGCGCGCCTGTTCGATCACGACGAGCTGATCGCCCAGGCCAGGCTGGCCTACGACATGCAGTGGTATTTCCCGGCGATCCGCTCGATCAGCCAGGCGCAGTACTGGGACGACCTGGACATCCGCTTCCCGATGGCGCACCGCGCCACCCTGGTGCGCGAAGCGAAGAACCGCGGCCTGCACTCCAGCTGGATCTTCGCCATCACCCGGCAGGAAAGCGCGTTCATGTCCGATGCCCGTTCCGGAGTCGGCGCCACCGGACTGATGCAGCTGATGCCCGGCACCGCCAAGGAGACCTCGCGCAAGTTCGGCATCCCGCTGGCCTCGACCCAGCAACTGATCGTGCCCGACGTCAACATCCGCCTCGGCGCCGCCTACCTGAGCCAGGTGCATGGACAGTTCAACGGCAACCGGGTACTCGCCTCGGCCGCCTACAACGCCGGTCCGGGCCGCGTCCGCCAGTGGCTGAAAGATACCCGCCACCTGGCCTTCGACGTGTGGATCGAGACCATTCCGTTCGACGAGACTCGCCAGTACGTGCAGAACGTGCTGTCCTATGCGGTGATCTACGGGCAGAAGCTCAATGCGCCGCAGCCCATCGTCGACTGGCACGAACGCTACTTCGACGATTTCTGACCCCCAACCCGGCCCGGACGCCCGGGCCTTTCCAGTACCTTGAAAAGGACCTCAAGATGAACAAGCCCCTCGCTACCGCCCTGCTCGCCGCCTCCAGCCTGCTGCTCGCCGACGGCGCCCTGGCCGCCGACGCCTGCGGTACGCCGCGCAACGCCTTCGACAGCGTGTATTGCCGCAGCGGCGAGTTTTCCCAGGCCGACCGCGAGCTGAACCAGCAGTTCGGCACCCTGCGCAAGCACCTGAACGACGGCCAGAAAGCCCTGCTGAAGAAGAGCCAGATCGCCTGGATCAAGGAGCGCGACGCGGCCTGCAGCGAAAGCAAGGACAACGGTTATTTCGTCAATCTCGACTGCGCCACCGAGAAGACCCGCCAGCGCCTCGACTTCCTCCGCGAACGCGAGCGCGAGTGCCTGAGCACCGGTTGCGTCGACGCCAAGCTCTGATCGCCGGCAATGGCCGCCCGCCGCAACGGCGGGCGACCGTTCCTCAGTCGAGGATTTCCACCGGCATCCCCACCTCCAGGCTGCCCTGTCCTAGCGCAATCAGGTTCTGCCCGAACAGCACCGCGCCATCCTTTTCCCGGTAGGTCTTCAGGGTCGTCAGCGGCTCGCGGTCCTCGTTGCGCTCGCCGGTCGCCGGATCCAGGGTGGTGAGGATGCAGCGGGAACAGGGCTTGGCCACGACGAACTCGACCGAGCCGATGCGGATGCGTTTCCAGCCGTCCTCGGCGAACGCGGCGCTGCCTTCCACCACCAGGTTGGGACGGAAGCGCAGCATCTCCAACGGCCGGCCGACCCGCTGGCTGAGGTCGTCGAGCGAAGCCTGGCCGATCAGCAGCAGCGGGAAACCGTCGGCGAAATGCACCTTCTGCCCCGGCTCGGCGTAGCCGGTATCGACCTGCCGCGCGCGCGCCTCGGGAATGTGCACCAGGCGCGTCGGGCGGCCGAGGAAGCGCGTCAGCCAGTCCGCTGCGGCGTCGCCGGCATCCGGCGCCTGCAAGGTATCGCGCCAGACCGTGACGCCACGCAGGTTGGCGTCGGCTGCCGGTACTTCGAGGCTCAGCTCGGACATCCCCGGCGCATTCAGCCGCAGGACCTCCGGCGCCGCCCAGCGCGCCTGGATACGCCCCAGCTGCGGCAGCAGGCGCTGGGTGAAGAAACGTCCGGTTTCGGTGTCCACCGCCATCCAGCGTCGGTCGCCGACCACGCCCAGCGCATCGAGCGCGACGCGCTCCAGGGACTCGGCGGCGGAAGACTTGATCGGATAGCGGTACAGCGCGGAGAGACGGAACATGGAACCAGCATCCTTGGTGGAAAGATGCTGTTATACGGTGTCGCGGGAAAGGCCGACAAGACACAGACGCCACTCCAGGCAGCGGATCAGTCGGCCCCGCCCTCAGTCCTCGCGCGGCGGCTCGCGCAACAACGGCGAACCGGCCGGCAAGTGCACGCGCAGCGCGCCCGGGGAAACCGAGAAACGCAGCTTGCGTCCTTCCAGCGGCTCGCCGTCGAGATTGACGTCGAGACCTTCCGCCGCCTCCACTTCCAGCCATGGCACCCGCGCGCGGACGAACAGGCTTTCCACTCCGTTGCCACCGCCGAGCAGGGTGCCCAGGGTACCGACCATGTCCTGCGGCGTCGGCAGGATGCTCACGTCCAGCAGGCCGTCGTCCACTCGCGCTTGCGGACACAGTACGTGCCCGCCGCCGGCCTGGCGCCCGTTACCGATGCCCAGGGCGAGGAACTCGCCTTCCCACTGGAAGTCCGGGGCGCTGAAACGGCCCTGGGCGGCATGCACTTCGGAAAAACGGGTCAACCCGGTCAACAGGTAGGCGGCACCGCCGAGAACCTTCTTCAGGTCCTCCGAGGTATTCGCCGTGACCTTCGAACCGAAGCCGCCAGTGGCCATGTTGAGGAACAGCTTGCCGTTCACCGCGCCCAGGTCGATCGGCCGCGCCGTCTGGTCGAGCAGCGCCAGCGCCGCGGCCGGCTCCAGGGGAATCCCGGCGGCGCGGGCGAAATCGTTGGCGGTGCCCAGCGGCAGGATCGCCAGGCTCGCCTCGCCTCGCCCGCGCGCCAGCGCTTCGGCCACCTCGCGCAGCGTGCCGTCGCCACCGCCGGCGACCAGCGTCGCAAAGCCGGCCGCCAGCGCCTCCTCGACGATGCGCCGGGCGTCGCCGTCCTCCCAGGTTACCCGCACCGCCAGCTCCCGCCCGGCCTCGCGCTGCGCCGCGACCGCGGCACGAACCTCTTCGTTGCCCGCCTGCTTGCCATGCAGGACCAGCAGAACCTTGTCCTTGTCCATCGAACCGAACCCCTCGTCGTGGCCTTGTCTTTGCCTATTGACCGCGTATCCGGGACGGAAGTGCGGCGCCCGGTTCAGGCAGGGTAGCCGGTAATCTCGCGAATGCTGCGGTAGAGCGGGCGCAACTGGCGATACATGCGCAGGTAGACCTCGCCATAGAGCCGCTGGTAGATCTGCCGGGCTTCCGCCTGGGGCAGGAAAACCCGGCCGACGCGGGTCATCCCGGCCACCGCGCTGGCGACGTCCGGATAGAGGCCGAGCCCCACCGCGCAGTCGATCGCCGCACCCAGGCCGGACGCCTCGTAGACATGCGGGCGCTCGGCCGGCAGGCCGAAGATGTCGGCGGTGAGCTGCATCGCCGCGTCGCTCTGCGAGCCGCCGCCGGCCACGCGCAGGCGCACGATCGGCGTGCCCGAACGCTTCTCGATGCGCTCCTTGCCCTGGCGCAGGGCATAGGCCAGGCCCTCGAGGATGGCCCGGTAGATGTGTGCCCGGGTATGCACGTCGCCGAAACCGATCATCGCCCCCTTGGCCTCCAGTCCCGGTTCGCGGATTCCCGGCGACCAGTAGGGTTGCAGGGTCAGGCCCATCGAGCCGGGCGGCACGCCGTTGACCAGTTCGTCGAACAGTTGCTCCGGCTCGACCCCCTGCTCGCGCGCCTGCTGCATCTCGCGCAAGCCGAACTCGCGCTTGAACCAGCTGACCATCCAGTAGCCGCGATAGATCATCACCTCGGTATTGAAATGATCGGGAATCGCCGCCGGATAGGGTGGAATCAGCGGCACGGTTTCCAGGTAGCGGGCGCGAGTGGTGTTGATGGTCGCCGTGGTGCCGTAGGAGAGGCAGGCGATGGTGGGCTCCAACGCACCTGCGCCGAGCACCTCGCAGGCCTTGTCGGCCCCCGCGGCGATCAACGGCAGGCCTTGCGGAATGCCGGTGTGCCGGCTGGCCTCGGCGCTGATCTCGCCGAGCCGCTCGCCCGGCTTGAACAGCTCCGGCAACTGCTCGCGGCGTACCGCCAGCGCCTGCCATTTCCAGTCGCGCGGCGCGGCCCAGCGCAGGCGCTTGTAGTCGAACGGCAGGTAGGCAACGCAGCACCCCACCGAGTCGACGAAACGGCCGGTCAGGCGGTGGCTGAGAAAGCCGGAAAGCAGCAACACCTTGTCGGTCTTCGCGGCGATCTCCGGCTGCTCCTGGGCCACCCAGTTGACCTCGGCCTGGGCGCGGAAATGCTCCACCGCGCCCTCGGCGCCGACCAGCTTGAACAGCCAGCCCCACGGCCCCCTGATGCGCTCGCGGACCTCCGCCCGGCGCTGGTCGAGCCAGAGGATCGCCGGCCGCAACGGCCTGCCCTCGGCATCGACGTGGATCACCGTACCGCGCTGGGTGGTCAGCGACACCCCGCGGATGAGCCCGCGATCGATGTCCACCTGGTCCCAGAGCCGCCGACAGGCCTCGCCGAGCATCGCCCAGTAGTACTCGGGGTCCTGTTCGGCCCAGCCCGGATGCTTCGAGTAGTAGGCCTCCAGCTCCACCTTGCCCTTGCCCAGCAGGTTGCCCTGCAAGTCGAACAGCAGGGCGCGCACGCTCTGGGTGCCATTGTCGATCGCCAGCAGATAGTTCTTGTCGTTCATCTCGTTCTCGTCTCGGCTGGTCAGACGGGCAGGCTGTAGTGCCGGCGCCAGAGGTCCAGATAGGCCTGTTGCTCACGTTCCCAGCGCGGGTCGTCCCAGCCCAGGCGCGCTTGGCAGAGTGCGCGGATACGCGGCAGGTATGCCGCGCCGCCTCCGGGCAACAGCAGGCCGAGGCGGGTGCGGCGCAACAGCAGGTCGTCGAGATGCAGCACCATTTCCGCCTCGGCGGCGAACGCCAGTTCGGCCCATAGCGTTTCGCTGGCACCCACGCAGTCCGTTCCGAGGGTGTCCACCAGCCGCTTGAGGCGGACCAGGTCGCGTCCGTAGCGACCGGCCAGGCGGCGTCGCTGGCCGCTGCCGAGCCCGTCGATGAGCGGGCCTTCGCAGGCGCCGAACACCGCCGCGCCATCGTCCGTGACCGTGCGCCCGAGCAGCGGCGCGCAGGCTTGTAGCACCTCCACCGCCAGCGGCCGGAAGGTGGTCAGCTTGCCGCCGGCCAGGGTCACGCAGCCCGGCTCGCGCCAGAGCACATGCTCGCGTTTCTCGTCGGAAGGCTTGCCGCTGTCGTCGCCGCTGCTGACCACCGGTCGCACGCCGGCCCAGGTAGACAGCACGTCGCACGCCTCGATGGCAGCGGCGGGAAACTGCTGGGCGCAGGCCGCCAGCAGGTAGTCGAGTTCGGCGCGGCTGATCCGCGCGTCCTCCCCAAGGCCGTCGCGATGGTCGAGATCGGTGGTGCCGACCACCGTCGCGCCCTCCCAGGGGAACACGAACACCGGTCGCCGGTCCGTGGCGTGCATGAAGCTGAAGGCATGGGCAACCGGCAGGCGCCAGGCCGGCAGCAATAGATGGCTACCGCGCAGCGGGCGGATGTGCTCGCTTCCGCCGGGCTGGCGCAACTCATCGGCCCAGGCCCCGGTGGCCACCGCCAGGGCACGGCAGCGAAAGTCGAGAAGCTCGCCGCTCTCGCGGTCCTCGGCGCGCAGGCCGACCACCTGGCCGCCCTCGCGCAGCAATTCGCGCACACGCATGCCGTTGAATGCCTCGCCGCCGTCGTGACGCGCCTCGGCCAGCACCCGCAGCACCAGGCGCGCATCGTCGGTCACCGCATCGAAGAATCGCGTGCCGCCGAGCAGCCGTTGTTCCTTCAGGCCCGGCGCCAGGTAGCGCAACGTGGCGGCGTCGTAGAAACGGTGGTTGCGCCGCCCGGCAAGGGCGTCGTAGACGCTCAGCAGGCCGCCGAATAGCCGCGGGCCGGGAAAGCCGCCGCGGTAGTGGGCCATCACGAAGCTCAACGGCTCTACCAGCCCAGGCGCCTCGCCGAGCAGCCGCTGGCGCTCGCGCACCGAGTCGCGGGTCAGCCGCCACTGACCCTTGGCGATGTAGCGCAGGCCGCCATGGACCATCTTCGACGAGCGACTCGAGGTGCCCCAGGCGAAGTCCCGCTGCTCCAGCAGCAGGCAGCGCCAGCCGCGCCGCGCGGCTTCGCGGAGGATGCCGGCACCGCTGATGCCGCCGCCGACCACGATCAGGTCCCACTCCTGCCCCGCCAGCGCCGGCAGGCGGCGGCGACGCCACTCCTCGTTCCAGGCTGAAGTCATTCCGCTCAGTCCTGCAGCAGGGTGCCGCGGTTGAGCCGCCCGGCCGGGTCGAAGTGACCGGCCATGGCACGCAGCGCGGCGACGCCCAGTTCGCCCTTCTCGCGGGGCAGGTAGGGTGCGTGGTCCTTGCCAACGCCATGCTGGTGGCTGATGGTGCCGCGATTGTCGACGATCGCCTGGCTGGCCGCATGCTTGAGACGCTTCCAGCGCTCCAGCGTCGCCGCATAGCTCGCGGCAGGACGGAACACGTAGGTGGTATAGATGCTCGACCCCTCGCCATAGACATGCGAGAGGTGGGTGAACACATGGACCTTCTCGCCCTCGGCGGCCAGGCCGTCGCGCAGGCTGGCCTCGATCTTCTGCAGCAGGCCGTCGACGTTGCTCCAGTCGGTGGCGGTCTCCAGGGTGTCCACGGCGTAGCCCGCCTGCCACAGGGCCTCGCGCAGGTAGGGGAAGCGGAAGCGGTTCTGCGCCCACTTGCGCCCCAGCAGGGTGCCGGTGAAGACCCCGCCGAAGCGTTTCAGCAAGGCCTTCGCCTGGCTCAGCGACAATCCGTTCTGCCGACGGTTGCCGGTCACGCCGAAGGTCAGCATGCACTTGCCCTCGCCCGCGCCGCGCAGTGCCAGGTATTTCTCCAGCCAGGCGATCTGTCCGGGATGGCCGGCCAGGGCCAGCTGGGTCATGGTTTCCACGGCGTTGGACAGGCGCAGCATCGACAGCGGCACGCGCGCCTGGGCCAGCTCGCGGGTGGCTTGCAGGGCCTGCTGCCAGTTCGGCAGGAAGACGCTGTAGAAGCGCTCGTCCTCGGCCAGCGGCGAGACCCGCACCTTCACCGAGGAAATGATCCCGAAGCGTCCCTCAGAGCCCAGCACCAGTTCGCGCAGGTCCGGTCCCGCCGCGGATGCCGGGAAGGTAGCGATTTCAAGCGGCCCGGCGAAGGTCTCCAGGGTCCCGCCGGCGAAAAGTTGTTCGATCCGCCCATAGCGCAGCGACTGCTGGCCACTGGAGCGGCTGGCGACCCAGCCACCGAGGGTCGACAACTCCCAGGACTGCGGGAAATGCCCGAGCGTGTAGCCCAGCGCACGCAACTGGCTCTCCACCTGCGGGCCGGCGGCGCCGGGGCCGAAGGTCGCGACCAGGCTCTCGCGGTCCAGATCGATCAGGCGGTTCATGCGCTCCAGCGAGACCGTCAGTACCGGCCGCCGCGAGGCTTGCGGATTGATATGGCCGGCCACGGAAGTACCGCCGCCATAGGGAATCAGTTGCAGGTCGCGGGAGTCGGCCAGGGCCAGCAACTCGCGGATCTGCTCGGCGGTTTCCGGATAGGCCACGGCGTCCGGGTAGACGCCGAAGTCGCCCTCGCGCATCGCCAGCCAGTCCGGCAGGCTCTGCCCGCGGGCATGCAGCAGACGCTCACGGGGGGCGATGCTGTAGCGCGGATCGGCCTCCAGGCGCGATGCCGGGACCTTCGCCAGCGCCGCCTCCAGGCTGGCGTCCGGCAAGCGTGCGCCCTGCCCGACCAGTTCCGCCAGGAACCCACGGGCGCTGTCCGGCAATTCGACCACGGTGCTTTCTTCGCCCCAGCCATTCCAACGACGCATGAACCTCTCCCCTCGCTTGTCGCGGCAACCTGTTTATCGGAACCTTTCTGGCTGCCTATACTAGCCAGCCGCCCTCGCCTGTCACTGTCGGATCGAGACACTCCCTGTGACCGATCAAGACAGCCGGCACGCACGCCGGACGGCCTGTTCCACCCGCCACGACAAGAACAACGACCATGCAGACCCTTGGCTCCACCTCGGTTCCGGCCCTGCTGAAGTACCTGCGCCACGCCGAACGGCTCGGCCTGGACATCGCCCCTGCCCTGGCCGCCGCCGGCCTCCAGGCCGACCAGCTCAACGACAATCGCCAGCGCCTGCCGGGCGAAGCCCACGAGCGCCTGCTCGGCTATTTCTGCGAGCATTCCGGTGATCCCCTGTTCGGCCTGCATTCGGCGCGCTTCGTCCAGCCCGGCTCCTGGAGCGTGCTCGGCTACATCGCGATGAACTGCGCCACCCTGGGCGAGGCCATGAGCCGCATCACGCCCTACGAGAAGCTGGTCGGCGACATGGGCACCAGCCGCATCGAGGCGGCCGGCGGGCAGGTCCGGCTGATCTGGAACTGCCGCCACCAGACACCCCTGGTACGGCGCCACATGGTCGAGCACGTCCTGGCTTCCTGGGTCCTCTACGCGCGCTGGATCGCCGACCTGGAAGGTTCGCCGGACGAGGTCTGGCTGGAACACGACCTGCCGGACGGAACCCGCGTGGAAGACTACGAGACCTTCTTCGGCTGTCCGGTGCGCTTCACCCAACCCTGTTCGGCGCTGCTGGTACCACTGGACTACCTGGCGCTGCCGCTGCGCCAGGCCGACGCGACGCTGCTGCGCACCCTGGAAGAACATGCCCTGGCGCTGATGGCCGAGCTGGACGATGACGAGCCGCTGCCGCTGCGGGTGAAGAACGCCCTGCGCCAGCTACTCAAGGACGGCCTGCCGCGCAAGGAACGGGTGGCGGAGAAGTTCGGCATGACCGTACGCACCCTGCAACGCCACCTGCAGCAAGCCGGCAGCAGCTACCAGCAGACCCTCGACGAACTGCGCCGCGAACTGGCCGAGCACTACCTGCTGCATAGCGAGCTGCCGATCCAGGACATCGCCCAGTACCTGGGCTTCACCGAGTCCCGCTCGTTCCATCGCAGTTTCAAGGGCTGGACCGGGCAGACGCCCGGCGAGTACCGGCAACGGCGGAAGGAGCCGGCGGCGCAATGAGAACGGCGGCCATCCGGCCACCGTCGGCTCAGTCGAGCAGTTCGCTCAGCGGAATGAACGCCACGCCCTCGCCTTCCACGAGGGTACGTCCCTCGCGGACCTCCACCAGCCCCTCGGCCCAGGAAGCGCTGCGCAGTACCCCGGAACTCTGGTTCGGATAGAGCACCGCGCGGCCCTGCTCCAGGCGACCACGCAGGTACTCGCGACGCTGCCCCGCCTTGGTCCAGGCGAAGCCGGCCGGTACCTCCACCCGCAGCGGCGCGACCTGCGCCACGCCGAGCCGGCGCAGCAGGTAGGGACGCGCCAGCAGGGCGAAGGTGACCAGGGTTGAAGCCGGATTGCCCGGCAGGCCGATCACCGGGATGCCCTGGAACTGGCCGACGATCAGCGGCTTGCCGGGTTTTATCGCCAGCTTCCAGAGGGTCAGCTCGCCGGCTTCGCGCAGCGCCATGCCGAGGAAGTCGGCCTCGCCCACCGATACGCCGCCAGTGGAAAGGATAAGGTCCACCCCGGCCAACCCGGCCAGGCGCTCGCGGGTACGTGCCAGGTCGTCGGGAAGGATACCGGCGTCGAGCACGTCGCAGCCCAGGCGTTGCAGCCAATCCTTGAGCAACGGGCGGTTGCTGTTGTAGATCTGCCCGGCCTGCAGCGGCTGGCCCGCCTCGACCAGCTCGTCGCCGGTGGACAGCAGCGCCACCCGCGGCTTGCGTCGCACCTCCAGGGTCGCGCAGCCGAGCGAAGCCGCCAGCCCCAGTTCGATGGAGCGCAGGCGCGTGCCGGCCGGCAGGACCAGGTCGCCCTGGCGGATTTCCTGGCCACGCGGGCGCACATGCTGGCCCGCGCGCAACGGCTGGGTGAAGCGCACGCGGCCATCGTCGAGCGCTTCGGCGTTTTCCTGCATCTCTACCAGATCGGCGCCTTCCGGCAGCGGCGCACCGGTGAAGATCCGCGCACAGGTACCCGCTTGCAGCGGCTCCGGCGCCTGTCCGGCAAAGATCTTCTGGCTGACCGGCAGTGGCTCGCCGTTCCAGTCGGCGAGTCGCAAGGCGTAGCCGTCCATGGCGCTGTTCGGCCACGGCGGCAGGTCCAGGCCGGCCAGCAGGTCGACCGCCAGCACGCGGCCGCCAGCCTGCTCCAGGGGCACCTGCTCACACGTATCGATAGGCGTTTGCGCGGCCAGTTCGAGGAGCCGTTCCAGCGCCGTCTCGACCGGCATCAGCCCCGGCTGTTCGCAGCAGCCGCTCACCCGCGGCTCTCGCAGGGCGCCGCCTGTTTCAGGTGCGGGACGAAGTTGCACGGGCGATGACGGGCGTCCAGTTGCTCGACGAGGATGCCTTCCCAGGCAGTGCGGCAGGCATTGGTGGAGCCCGGCAGGCAACAGACCAGGGTACCGTTGGAAAGCCCGGCCAGGGCCCGCGACTGGATGGTGGAGGTACCGATGTCGGCCAGCGAAATCTGCCGGAACAGCTCGCCGAAGCCGTCCACCTGCTTGTCCAGCAGGCAGGCCACCGCTTCCGGGGTGCTGTCGCGGCCGGTGAAACCGGTGCCGCCGGTGATCAGCACGACCTGCACGCTGTCCTCGGCGATCCAGGTCGCGACCTGTGCGCGGATCCGGTACAGGTCATCCTTCAGCAGCACGCGAGCGGCCAGGTTGTGCCCGGCCTCGGTCAGGCGGTCGACGAACAACTGGCCTGAGGTATCGGTTTCCAGGGTACGGGTATCGCTGACGGTCAGGACGGCGATGTTCAACGGCACGAATGCCGTTTCGGCCTTGTGGCTCATGGGGTTGGCCCTTGCTTGTGGACGTGATCGCGGTGTTATATCACAGGCCCGACACGGAGACCCCAGATGCCCGATAGCGCCCTGCCCCCCTGCTCCATCCTTCTCCTGGCGGGAGGCCGCGGCCAGCGCATGGGCGGTCGCGACAAGGGCCTGATCGAGTGGCAGGGCCTGCCCCTGATCGCCCACCTGCATCGCCTGGTGCGCCCGCTCACCGATGACCTGATCGTCTCCTGCAACCGCAACCAGGAACGCTATGCGGCCTATGCCGACCGCCTGGTGAGCGACGACAGCCGAGACTTCCCCGGCCCGCTCGCCGGCATCCGCGCCGGCCTGGCGGTGGCCCGGCATCCCTGGCTGCTGGTGCTGCCCTGCGACGCGCCGCGCATCGACCGCGCCTTGCTGGAAACCCTGCTGCAGGCCGCCGGCCGCACACCGGCGCGCCCCTGGATGCTGCGCTGCGGCGGCCAGTGGGAACCGCTGTTCAGCCTGATCCCGACGCACCTGGCCGAAGAGATAGAACACGCCTGGCGCCAGGGCGACCGTAGCCCACGCCACGTCCTGTTGCCGCTTGGCGCGGAGGCCATCGAGCTGGCCGCGGGCGATCCGCGGCTGGCCAACCTTAACACCCCCGAGCTGTTGGCTAATCACCGCGAACTGAAGTAAAACGGAAGGGACGTCGAGTCGAATTTTCTCGAAGGTGGGGGGAACACTCGTTTTTAGGGGGGAACTCTTCCTAGAACTCGTCTGTCAGAAACTCGTAACTTCAAAGTCTGACCGCACAGGAGAACTGCGCAATGATCAAGCGGATGCTACCCGCCCTCCTCCTCGCCGTAGGCCTCGGCGCCCTCGCGGGTTGTTCCAGCCCTACCGTGATCACCCTCAACGACGGACGTGAAATCCAGGCCGTAGACACCCCTTCCTATGACGAGGATTCCGGCTTCTACGAGTTCGAACAGCTCGACGGCAAGCGCGCCCGCGTGAACAAGGACCAGGTCCGCACCGTCAAGGAACTCTGATACCGTCGCGTAACAGGTTTTCCTGAAGACCCCGGCGACTCGAACGAGCGACGGGGTCTTTGCTTTTCCGCCCGGGGAAACCGGGGCTCGAAAAAAAGTTCATCTAACCCCTTGTGTACCAAAACTTTTTCTGTAGAATGCGCCCCAACAAAACGGAGCGTAGCGCAGCTTGGTAGCGCGTCTCGTTCGGGACGAGAAGGTCGCTGGTTCGAATCCAGTCGCTCCGACCATATCCCGAAAAACCCGCCTCAACGGCGGGTTTTTTATTGCCTGCGATTCGGTCTTTCTCACAGGGTACGCAGGTAGGCCACCAGGTCGCCCTTCTCTTCCGCGGACAGCTTGCGCTCCAGCACCAGGTTGAAGAACTCCACCGTGTCCTCCAGGGTCAGCAGGCGGTCGTCGTGCAGGTACGGCGGCGAATCCTTGATCCCGCGCAACGGGAAGGTCTTGATCGGCCCGTCGGCGGACGCCATCACGCCATTGACCAGTTTCGGATCGTAGAAGCGCTCCACCTTCAGGTTGTGCATCAGGTTGTCGGTGAAGTAAGGCGGCGCATGGCACCCGGCGCAGGCCGCCTTGCCGTAGAACAGCTTTTCGCCACGCAATTCCTGCTCGCTGGCCTTGCCCGGATCGAGCCGCCCCTCCACATCCAGCTTCGGTGCCGGGGGGAAGTCCAGCAGCGCCTGGAACTCACCCATGAAATGCACCTGACTGCCACGCTCGAGCACGTTCACCCCCTTCTTGGTGGCGATTACCGGGTCGCCGTCGAAGTAGGCGGCACGCTGCTCGAACTCGGTGAAGTCCTCGACGGTCTTCAGCGCCCTCTGCGAGCCGAACAGCCGCTGGATGTTCACCCCGCGCAGCGTCGGCGTGTCGATGCGGTGGCGGAACGGCTGCGGGCGCACGTCGCCGGCCAGGTGGGTAGCGGCATTGGTGTGGCCGTTCGCATGGCAGTCGAAGCAGGCCACGCCGCGGCTCGGATGCTCGCTACGGCGATCGTCGGTGAGGTTGAACTGCTGCTGCGGAAAGGCCGTTAGCAGCAGGCGCAGCCCTTCCAGCTGCTTGGGATTGAGAATCCCGTTGAACAGCTCGAAATAGTTGTCGATGGTCACCAGCTTGCCCTTGGACACATCGCCCAGGTCAGGCCGGGTGGTAAGGAACATCGGTGCCGGGAATTCCGGCAGGAAGTGGTCCGGCAGGTCGTAGTCGAGGTCGAAACGGGTCAGGTCGCGGCTTTCCTGGCGCTTGATCTCGTCGATGAGGAACTTGGGAAAGACCATCCCGCCCTCCGCATGGTTGGGGTGTGGCAGCGGCAGGAAGCCGCCGGGGAACAGCCCCTGCTTGCGGATTTCCTCGGGGCTCAGCCTGGCCAGTTCCTCCCAGCTGGTGCCGGCCGGCAGCTTCACCCGGACCCCTTCCTGCAGCGGCTTGCCGCGCGTCATGCTGGCACCCTTGGCCGGCCTGTCGCTGAGATCGTAACGCTGCTCGAGAAGCGTCTTGTGGGCCTGCTCGATCGACGGCTTGTTCGCCGTCATGCGCTTCATGATGGTGGCGAAGTCCTCGTTGATCACCACCGGCGAATAGCTGGAAGTCTTGCTTGGCTGCTCATCCCCCGCGACCACGGCGGATTGCAGCCCCAGGGCGAGCGGCATGACCCAGAGGGCATGGCGCGTCCAGGCGGGCGTTTTCATCAGGCGTCCTCTTTCGTTATGAGGAAACGCCGAGCCTCGTCGTCCCGACCCCACACCCCGGCGGTCCGCGACAGCGGACCGAACGACCTGCGACGCGTCCTGCGCCACGCGGGTTCCCGGCTGTTTCCAGTCAGTCCTGAAGGGAACTCAGGGTTTATCCATCGCCCTTAGGCCTAGCCGAACGCAGCCTGCCGAGCCAATAGGCTCAGGCTATGAAAACCATTGAGAAACGCCTATGCATCGCTTCGCCAGCATCGCCGAAGCCAGGCACCGCGCGGCATGGGGGAAGGAAGCGGAACGCAGTCCGGTTTGCGCATAGCGCGCGGGGTTACCAGCGGTGCCGCGCTTAGCGCGAATGAATAGGCATCAGCGGCTGAGGAAGGCTGCGACCTGCTCGGCCTCGAACGGCCAGTTCAGCTCGGCGCCATTGTCGCAGCGGCGCAGCACCGGGATCCGCAGGCCATAGCGCTCGACCCAGGCTTCGTCGTCGGCGATGTCCACCAGTTCGACCAGCAGGCCATGTTCGACGAAGGGCATCAGCACCGCCTCCGCGACTTCGCAGAGGTGGCAACCGAGGGTTCCGAAGAGTTGGCATTCCGGGGGCATCGAAAGGACCTGTGCAGTGTTTCGCGGCGATGGTAGCACCCGCGCTCAGATGCCAGCGACCTGCAACAGACTTTCGGCCGCCTGCCGGGCCTCACGGGCCTGGTCCGCCGGCCCGTGGATGTGCGCCATCACCAGGGCGCCCTCCATCAGGTATTGCAACTGCCGCGCAAGCAGTGCCGCCGAACGCACGCCCAGGCGCTCCAGCTGGCGCTGGAAGTAGGCTTCGACGAAGGCCTTTTGCTCGGCCGCCTGGCGGTGGATCGGATGCGAGCGCTCATGGAACTCGGCGGCGGCATGGATGAAGGCACAGCCACGGAACGCCTCGTCCTGGAGGAACTCCTGCAGACCATCGAACACCGCCAGGATCACCGCGCGCGGCTGCAACCGCGCCTCGGCTTCGAGCATGCGTTCGGCGGTGCGCTGCCGACGCACCTCCAGGGCGGCCATGATCAGTTCGTCCTTCGAGCGAAAGTGTTTGTACAGCGTCATCTTCGCCACGCCGGATTCGGCCAGGATGCGGTCGATGCCGGTGGCGTGGTAACCCTCGCGATAGAACAGGTCGACGGCGG
Organism: Pseudomonas sp. HMSC057H01; assembly: GCF_001836405.1. Lineage (NCBI taxonomy): Bacteria > Pseudomonadati > Pseudomonadota > Gammaproteobacteria > Pseudomonadales > Pseudomonadaceae > Pseudomonas > Pseudomonas sp. HMSC057H01. The sequence goes on from NZ_KV828512.1 coordinate 534,351, forward strand.
TGCTGAGCAGTTGCTCGCGTTTGCGGGATGTCATGGAAAGCCTCCTGAGCGGCCCATTATGCGCGACCCTGCCGCCCCCTTGAACCGCTCTGCGTCGCTCCCCGGACGAATACCGACGGAAAAAGGCGAACGCGTGCCTTGAAATATACAGACCTGTCTGTCTAATATCCAGGCACCAATACCCGCCTGGAACCCTCAGATGAAACTCCATGACCTGGATCTCTCCGGCAACGCCTACAAGGTCCGCCTGTTCCTCTCCCTCATCGGCCGCGAGGCGACGCTGCGGCCGGTCGATTTCCTCAACCGCGAGCACAAGACCCAAGCCTTCCTCCGCATGAATCCCCGCGGGCAGATCCCGGTGCTGGAAGACGGCGAGCTGCAACTGGGCGACTCCCATGCCATCCTCGTCTATCTGGCGCGACGCCATGCCGATCCCGTGTGGTATCCGCTCGACCCCGTCAGCCAGGGCCGAATCGCCTACTGGCTCAGCTATTCGGCCAACGAGGTGCAGAACGGTCCGGCCAGCGCCCGGCTGATCGCCCGCTTCGACCTGCCGCTGGATCGCGAGCAGACCCACCAGCGAGGCCTGGAAGTGCTGCGCCTGGTCGAGCGGCACCTGGCCGAGCATCGCTGGCTGGCCCAAGGCGAACAGCCGAGCATCGCCGACGTGGCCCTCTACCCCTACCTGGCCCTGGCCCCCGAGGGCGGCCTGGCGCTGGACCACTACCCGGCGCTGAACGCCTGGATCGCCCGCATCCGCGCGCTGCCCGGCTACATCCCGATGCCCGGCCTGTAGCTCGGCAGGAGGCAGCATGAGCCAGGAACAGAGCCCCTTCCACGCCGGCGAACTGGCGATCCAGGAACGCGCCGGCGTTCGCGAACAGGTCGCCGGCTTCGGCAGCCGCGCGATCCGCACCTTCATGCCGGACCAGCATCGGGAGTTCTTCGCCCTGCTACCGCTGTTGCTGGTGGGCAGCCTCGACGCCGACGGCTACCCCAGCGCCTCGGTGCTCTGGGGCCCCCCCGGCTTCGCCCGTTCGCCGGAACCGACCCGCCTGCGCATCGACAGCCTGCCGCAAGCGGACGATCCGCTGGCGGCCAATCTCGAGGCCGGCACCCGCCTCGGCATCCTCGGCCTGGAATGGCCGACCCGCCGCCGCAACCGCATGAATGGACGGGTCCTGGCGCGGGACGGAAAGGGTTTCACGGTCGGCGTCGAGCAGTCCTTCGGCAACTGTCCCAAGTACATCCAGGCGCGCAGCCATCAGCCCGTCTCCAGGATCGCAAGTCCCGCGTTGCAGGGCGAAGGACTCGATCCGCGCTGGCTGTCGCTGGTCTCGCGCAGCGATACGCTGTTCATCGCCAGCCAGCATGCCGACCCGCTCAGGGGCGGCGTCGACGTCTCCCATCGGGGCGGGCCGCCGGGCTTTCTCCGGCTCGGCGCGGATGACCGCCTGTGGTTGCCCGACTACGCCGGCAACCGCCTGTTCAATACCCTCGGCAACCTGCTCCAGGAGCCTCGCTGCGGCCTCCTGTTCATCGATTTCGACAACGGCGACCTGCTGCACCTGCACGCCGAGGCCGAGCTGTTCTGGCCGGGTTCGCAGCCATCCATCCCCTGGCCCGCCGGCGCCGAGCGCCTGCTGGCGTTGCGCCCCGCAGGCTGGCGCTGGCGGCGCGGCCGCCTGCCGCTGGCATTCGGCGAGCCCCAGCCATCCCCTTTTCTTCCTGCCGGTGAATCTTGATGCCTTTCCTGTATCGCCTTGCCTCGTTGTTGATCGCCCTCCTCGTCCTGCCGGTGCAGGCGGCGGAAATGCGAGTCGCCCTGTTGCGCACCTCGGGAGTGGAAACCCTCGATGCGCTCACCGTCGACGGCGGCTCCTGGGTGCGCCGGGTGCCGCTCAGCCATACCGCGGTGCTGATCGAGCACCATGCCGCCACCCTGCTCTTCGACACTGGCCTGGGGCGCGACATCGACGCCCAGTTCCGCGCCGACATGCCCTGGTGGGCGGCGCCGCTGTTCGCTTACCAGAAAGTCGTCCCGGCGCGCGACCAACTGGACGCAGCCGGTATCCGCGTCGATCGCATCCTGCTGTCCCACGCACACTGGGATCACGCCTCGGGCCTGGTCGACTTCCCCGAAGTACCGGTCTGGGCACCCTACGAGGAGATCGCCTTCAGCCGCATCGCCACCCCGCCGGCCGCCTTCCCCAGCCAATTCCGCCATGGCGTGCGCTGGCGACCTTACAGCTTCGATCCGCAGCCGTTCATGGGCTTCGACGAAAGCCTCGACCTGTTTGGCGACGGCCGCCTGGTGCTGGTCCCCCTGCCCGGCCATACGCCCGGCTCAGTCGGTCTGTTCGTCACCCTCGACAGCGGGCGCCGGCTGTTCTTCAGCGGCGACACCAGTTGGCGACTCGAAGGCGTCGAAGGCCCACGGCAGAAATTCTTCGCCGGCCGCGCCCTGGTCGATCGCGATCCCGCGCGCACCCTCGCGCAACTGGCGAAGATCCGCCTGCTGCTCCGCAGCGACCCGCGCCTGAGCGTGATTCCGGCGCACGATGCGCGGGTCCAGGCCGCCCTGGGCTACTTCCCGCACTGGCTGGAATAGCGGGAAAGCCCGTCCTAGACAGGGTTCGTGCCAATTCGCGGCCACCCTCGACTAATGTCTAACAGTGGCCGTCTTCCTGTAGTGCTTAAGTAACCGGGCTGTCACAGGCCGACGTGGCGTCACGCCGCCGCCATCGGCCTGCCCCAAGCGCTCGAGGAGACAATAACAATGAGCATGACCCCGATCGCCCGTGCCGTGGCTTTTGCCGCGCTGGGTTCCAGCATTACCGTCCCAACCCTGGCCCATGCCGAGTTCATCAAGGACAGCAAGGCCAGCATCGAACTCCGCAACTTCTACTTCAACCGTGATTTCCGCCAGGAAGGCGCCAGCCAGTCCAAGGCCGAGGAATGGGCCCAGGGCTTCCTCCTGCGCTACGAGTCCGGCTACACCGAGGGCACCATCGGTTTCGGCGTCGACGCCATCGGCCTGCTCGGGGTGAAGCTCGACTCCAGCCCCGACCGCAGCGGCACCGGCCTGCTCAAGCGCGACCGCGAGACCGGCCGCGCCCAGGACGACTATGGCGAGGCAGGGATCACCGCCAAGCTGCGGGCGTCGAAGAGCACCCTGAAGATCGGCACCCTGACCCCCAAGCTGCCGGTGATCATGCCCAACGACAGCCGCCTGCTGCCACAGACCTTCCAGGGCGGCGCGCTGAACTCCATGGAGATCGACGGCCTGACCCTCGACGCCGGGCGCCTGAAGAAGGTCAACCAGCGCGACTCCTCGGACAACGAGGACATGACCATCACCGGTGGCGGCAAGCGCAACATCGTGGTCCGTTCCGGGCTGACTTCGGACAAGTTCGACTTCGCCGGCGGCAGCTACAAGTGGACCGACAACCTCAGCACCAGCTACCACTACGGCAAGCTCGACAACTTCTACAAGCAGCATTACCTCGGCCTGGTGCACACCCTGCCGATCGCCGACAAGCAGTCGCTGAAATCCGACATCCGCTGGGCGCGCTCCACCGACGACGGCTCCAGCAACGTCGACAACAAGGCGCTCAACGCCATGTTCACCTACAGCCTCGGCTACCACGCCTTCGGCGTCGGCTACCAGAAGATGAGCGGCGACACCGGCTTCGCCTACATCAACGGCGCCGACCCCTACCTGGTGAACTTCATCCAGATCGGCGACTTCGCCAACAAGGACGAGAAATCCTGGCAGGCGCGCTACGACTACAACTTCGCAGGCGTCGGCATTCCCGGCCTGACCTTCATGACCCGCTACGTCAAGGGCGACAACATCGACCTGCTGACCACCTCGGGCGAAGGCAAGGAATGGGAACGCGACATGGACATCGCCTACGTGTTCCAGAGCGGCCCGTTGAAGAACCTCGGGGTGAAGTGGCGCAACGCGACCATGCGCACCAACTACACCAACGACTACGACGAAAATCGCCTGATCGTCAGCTACACGCTGCCGCTCTGGTAACGGCAGGCCCCGCGGATAGCCGCGCTACGGCCATCCGCCCCTCCCCAGAGCCCCGCGGCGGAACGAAGAGGCCACCCTTGGGTGGCCTCTTTCATGGCGGGATGCCTCGCTCGCAACGTGCAGGACGGATAGCGCCTGGGGCGTTATCCGCCGATACCCCACCGGACCAAGGAAGTCCGCCCCCTCATTCGTGGCTGATCGCGCCGATCTTGTGGATCGACAGGTCCGCGCCGTAGTACTCCTCCTCCTGGCTCAAGCGGATGCCCAGCAGCGCCTTCATCAGCCCATAGACCAACAGGCCGCCGGCGAAAGCCACCGTCACCCCCAGCAGGCTGCCGAGCGCCTGGCTGGCCAGGCTCACCCCGCCGAGCCCACCCAATGCCTGCTGGCCAAAGATGCCGCAGGCAATCCCGCCCCAGACCCCGCAAAGACCGTGCAACGGCCAGACACCGAGGACGTCGTCGATCTTCCAGCGCACCTGGGTCGCGGTGAACGCCCAGACGAACAGGGCCCCCGCCACCAGGCCGGTAGCCAGCGCGCCGATCGGATGCATCAGGTCGGAACCGGCGCACACCGCCACCAACCCGGCCAGCGGACCGTTGTGCAGGAAACCCGGGTCGTTGCGGCCGATCAGCAGCGACGCCATGGTGCCGCCAACCATCGCCAGCAAGGAGTTGACCGCCACCAGCCCGCTGACCCCAGCGAGGGTCTGGGCGCTCATCACGTTGAAGCCGAACCAGCCGATGATCAGGATCCACGACCCCAGTGCCAGGAACGGGATGCTCGACGGCGCCATCGCCACCAGCTTGCCGTCGCGATAGCGGCCGTTGCGGCTGCCCAGCAATAGCACCGCCGCCAATGCCAGCCAGCCGCCCAGCGCATGCACCACCACGGAGCCGGCGAAATCGTGGAAAGGTGCGCCGAACTCCAACTTCAGCCATTCCTGCAAGCCGAAATTGCCGTTCCACACCAAGCCTTCGAAGAACGGGTACACGAAGGCCACGATCAGCGCCGTGGCGCACAACTGCGGGCCGAACCGGGCACGCTCGGCGATGCCGCCGGAGATGATCGCCGGGATTGCCGCGGCGAAGGTCAGCAGGAAGAAGAACTTCACCAGCGCATAGCCACTGTCCACGGTCAGCGCCGCTGCCGGGTGGAAGAAGGTCACGCCGTAGGCGATCCAGTAGCCGACGAAGAAATAGGCCAGCGCCGAGATGGCGAAGTCGGACAGGATCTTCGACAGGGCGTTGACCTGGTTCTTCAGGCGCACGGTGCCCACCTCGAGGAAGGCGAAGCCGGCGTGCATCGCCAGCACCATCACCGCTCCGAGCAGGATGAACAGGGTATTGGAGCCGTGGATCAGGACTTGCACCGCACTATTCAGGTTATCCATGGATTGAGGCAGCCTTCGCGCGTAGAGAGAAAGCACCAGAAACGCCCACGCCCACCCTTCAACGCACCATGACGAAGCAGTAGTCGTCGTGCGAACCGCTGCTTTTCTTCGGCAGATGTTTCGCAAGGTGCCTGAGGCAGCATGGAAAGCTCTCGGACTTTCCTTGATTTTCATTGGGTTGGACGTTCATCCCGAAGTACCCTCCGGGAGCGCCTGGCGCCCTCGCAAGGGGCATTCCGGCCGACGTGCGCACCAGGGAATTGCAAGCGCCATACCAGTTCGCGCCCCGTTGCGAAGCAGCCGGATGGGCGTCATCTCGCCGCAGCCGCGCCGACAGGCACGCTGTGGCAGTCTTTAATGAAAGGAGCGCCGGGAGCGACCGGCAACGCGCGGAAATTACCCATCGGTTGAACCTTCCGCCCCGCGCTCGGCTCGAAAAAAACACACCCCATGACCAGAGGAGCTCGTCATGCCCCGCAAGACCACTGCAAACGCTGCAAAGGATGAACTGTTGGCTGAATTCCAGGCACTGGTCGCCGATACCGAGAAACTCCTGCAAAGCACCGCCGACGTGGCGGGCGACCAGGCGGAAGAAATCCGCGGCAAGATCCACGACAGCCTCAAGCGCGCTCGCGACACCTTGCGCGACACCAAGGACTCGCTGAAGGACAACGTCCGCGAACGCAGCCAGGCCGCGGTGGACGCCACCGAGGTGTACGTCGGCGAACACCCCTGGCAGAGCATCGGCATCGCCGCCGGCGTCGGCTTCCTGCTTGGCCTGTTGGTCAGCCGGCGCTGAGCCATGAGCGAAGGAAAGGACCCGGCGGACGGCCGCCCCTCCCTGCGGCGCTTCGGCGCCGCCTTCCTCGGCCTGTTGCACGGTCACGTCGAGCTGTTCGGCATCGAGCTGCAGGAACAGAAGGCCAACACCCTGCGCCTGCTGCTGTTCGCCGGGCTGGCCCTGGTATTCGCCCTGCTCCTGCTGGTCGGCCTGTCGCTGCTGGTGCTGATCGTGTTCTGGGACACCAACCGGCTCGCAGCGGCGCTCGGGTTGTGCCTGTTCTACGTGATCGGCTCGCTGTTCTGCGGCTGGCGCCTGTACCAGTCGATCAACGACGAAAGCTCGCCGTTCAGCGCCACCCTGGAAGAACTGGCCAACGACCGCGAGCGACTGCTGCCATGACAAGGAAACGCGCATGAGCCAACTACCGGTGAACGCGACCGGCCTGTCGCGTCGCGAATTGCGCAAGGCGGTGATCCGCCTGCGCCTGGAAATGCAGCGCCAGCAATTGCGCCGCGAAAGCCAACTGCTGGTGCAACCCTTCCGCCAGGCCCAGGGGCTGGGCCACAACCTCAGCCAGCAACTGTTCGGCGGTGGCAATGCGGCGCTCTGGGGCGCCGGCGGAGCCGCACTGCTGGGCGTACTGCTTGGCAAGGGCGGACGCTGGCAGCGTCTGCTGCGCCTGGGCGTCGCCCTGGCCCCGCTGTTGCTCGGCCTGCGCACGCGGAAAGGCCGTTGAAGGATGCGCCGACCGGCAACGGTCGGCGCCCTCCGTTTCCCCAACGCGACGATTGAGCTTGCCGAGGCAAACCGTTAGCGTGTCCGCATCGCCTCAGCGCATCCCTGGAATTCCCGATGGACTGGCAGACCCTGCTCACCCGCGAACGGCTCGGAAAGCCGGTACACAGCAACGATGAACTGGGCCGCAGCGCCTTCCACAAGGACCATGACCGGATCATCTTCTCCGGCGCGTTTCGCCGCCTCGGACGCAAGACCCAGGTCCATCCGGTCTCCAGCAACGATCACATCCACACCCGCCTGACCCACTCCCTGGAAGTCGCCTGCGTCGGCCGCTCGCTGGGCATGCGGGTCGGCGAGATCCTCCGCGAGGAACTACCCGAGTGGTGCGACCCCAGCGACCTCGGGGTCATCGTCCAGTCGGCCTGCCTGGCCCACGACATCGGCAACCCACCGTTCGGGCACTCCGGCGAAGACGCGATCCGCAACTGGTTCCAGCAAGCCGCCGGACGTGGCTGGCTGGACGAGATGAGCGACGCCGAGCGTTCCGACTTTCTCCACTTCGAAGGCAACGCCCAGGGCTTCCGGGTCCTCACCCAACTGGAATACCACCAGTTCGACGGCGGCACGCGGTTGACCTACGCCACCCTGGGCACCTACCTGAAGTACCCCTGGACCTCGCGCCACGCCGAAGCGCTGGGCTACAAGAAGCACAAGTTCGGCTGCTACCAGAGCGAACTGCCGCTGCTCGAGCAGATCACCCATAAGCTCGGCATGCCGCAACTCGACGACGAGCGCTGGGCTCGTCATCCGCTGGTCTACCTGATGGAAGCGGCGGACGACATCTGCTACGGCCTGATCGACCTCGAAGACGGCCTGGAAATGGAGCTGCTCGAATACAGCGAGGTCGAGGCGCTGTTGCTCGGCCTGGTCGGCGACGACCTGCCCGACACCTATCGCCAACTCGGCCCCAGGGACTCCCGCCGGCGCAAGCTGGCGATCCTCCGCGGCAAGGCCATCGAGCACCTGACCAATGCCGCCGCCCGTGCCTTCGTCGACCAGCAGCAGGCCCTGCTCGCCGGGCAGCTTGCCGGCGACCTGGTGGAACACATGCACGGCCCGGCCAAGCTCTGCGTGCAACGGGCCAAGGCCATCGCGCGGGAAAAGATCTTCCAGGACAAGCGCAAGACCCTCCACGAGATCGGCGCCTACACCACTCTGGAGATCCTCCTCAACGCCTTCTGTGGCGCCGCGCTGGAGCAATACGGCGGGCATACGCCGTCGTTCAAGAACCGGCGCATCCTCGACCTGCTCGGACGCAACGCGCCCGACCCGCAGTGGCCGCTGTACCGCGCCTTTCTCCAGGTGATCGATTTCATCGCCGGCATGACCGACAGCTACGCCACGGAAATGGCCCGGGAAATGACCGGACGCTCGAGCCCCTCCTGAACGGAAGGGCTCATACCGCAGCGGCCGCCAACTGCTCCTGGAGTTCCTCCTGCAACGCCTCCAGGGCCAGCCGGAGTCTTTCGCCAGACGCCTGCAGGCACTCCCCGTCGCCACCTCGCCGGCAGGCGTCCTCCAGGGCCTCGCAGGCCTCCAGCAGGGTACGCGCCCCGATCATCCGCGCGGCGCCCTTGATGCGGTGGGCATGCTCGGCGAGCCGGGTCCTGTCGCCCTCGCGCAGGAGGATGGCAAGGCGCTGGAGGTCCTGACGGTTGCTGCCTAGCAGGGTCTCCAGCAGTTCGCGCAGCCGTTCCGGGCGGCCGCCACCGAGGCTGCTGAGAGCGTCCGCGTCATAGAGCCCCCGGGGCTGCGCGGCGTCGCGGCCGAAAGAGGTCGCGAGGTAGTTGCGCAGGGTCTCCAGGCCGAGCGGCTTGAACAGGCAATCATCCATGCCCGCGTCGCGGCAGCGCTGTACCTCGTCCGGCTCGGCGTCGGCGGTATAGCCGAGGATCAGGATCGGCGCGCGCCGCTCGCACCGTTCCTGGATGCGTATCCTGCGTGCCAGCTGATAGCCGTTCAGGCGCGGCATATTGCAGTCGCTGATCAGCACCTCGAAGCGCTCGTCGGCCCAGAGTTCCAGCGCCACCTGGCCATCCTCCGCTTCCGCCACCCGGTGGCCGAGAAACTCCAGTTGCTGGCGCAGCAGTACCCGGTTGGGCGGATAGTCGTCGGCGATGAGGATATGCAGGCGGCGAGACGGCTCCATGGATGCTGCCAGCGGGTCCTGGCTGGATTCAGGCATTTTCGGCCCGCACTGGCGCAAGAGCAGGTCGAGCGACACCCGGGTGCCTTTGCCCGGCTCGCTGTGCATCTCGACATCGCCGCCCATGAGGTCCACCAACTTCCGACAGATCGCCAGCCCAAGGCCGGTCCCGCCCTGCACCGTGCGTCCCTTGGCCACCTGGATGAAAGGCTGGAACAGGCGCGCCTGGTCCGCCGGAGCGATACCGATACCGGAATCCTCCACGTCCACCCGGACGATCGCCCTCCCCTCGTCCAGGCTCCTTTCCTGGAGACGGATCGTCACCTGTCCCCGCTCGGTGAACTTGATCGCATTGCTCACCAGGTTGGAGAGCACCTGCTTGAAGCGCAGGGGATCGATCAGCACGTCCCGTCCCGGGGCATCGTCCAGCTCCACAACGAGCCTCAGGCCTTTCTGCCGGGCCAGGCCTTCGAACATGCGGCGCACCGACTCCACGACATGGCGCAGGCGAACCCGCTCGGGCGTGAGGGTCAGGTGGCCGGACTCGATCTTGGCGACGTCGAGGATGTCGCCGATGAGCAGTTGCAGCGACCCCGCAGCCTCGTAGGCGACCTCCAGCGAGGCGCGTTCGCGCTGCTCCGGCGCCAGGCGCTGCAGGACCAGTTCGAGGATGCCGATGACCGCATTCATCGGCGTACGGATCTCGTGGCTCATGGTCGCCAGGAAGACGCTCTTCGCCCGATTCGCCTCGCCCGCCTGGCGCATCGCCTCGCGCAACTGGCGGGCCAGGCGCTCCCGTTCGGTGATGTCGATCCAGCCGTTCATCAGGCCGAGCACCCGGCCCTGGCGATCCCTGTAGGGCGTGACCCAATGGTGGATCTCCAGCAATTGCCCGCCGATGCGCACCGCCATGTCGGTGAAGCTCGCCGTTCCTCCCCGAGCCACCGCCAGGCACTGCTGGTGCATGAGCCGTGCCTTGCTGCCCTCGACCCAGTCGGAATCGGTCAACAGGGTGCCGCGGGCCTGCTCACGGGTCATCCGCAGGCTTTCCAGGTAATTGCGGTTGCAGGCCAGCAGGCGACCGTCGAGCGTGCGGATGCTCACCGGGTAGGGAATCCCGTCGACCAGCGCCTGCTTCAATGCCAGGCGGCCGCTCAGGTCGGCTTCGGTACGTTGCCAGCGCCTGAGCCTGAGTTGAAGGACAGTATTCCAGCCCAGGCATCCGACGCAGACCAGGCAGGCCACCAGCAGGCCGAGCACCAGGCTGGAAGGGGACGGCGAGCGCAGCCCGTCGGCAGCCTGGTGTAGCGGCGCTTCGACGACCGCATCGGCGCCCTCCGGGCAATCCGGAGCGGGAATCCGGAGCAGGGAAGAATATTCGCCAGCCGTCGCCCTCGCCGGAACGGCATATCCCGCCATGCAGGCGAATACGAGAAACAGGCCGAGCATGCACGCACTGCGTTTCTGGAACTTCATTCGGTTCCGGCCCTTAGATAAGCGTATTGCGTTTGGCGAACTCGATGAGATCCACCAGCGAGCCGGCGTTCAACTTCAACAACAAGCGCGCCTTGTAAGTGCTGACGGTCTTGTTGCTGATAAACATCTGCTCGGATATCTGCTTGTTCGAATAACCCTGGCTGAGGTATTGCAATACCGATACTTCGCGATCGGACAGGCGTCCGAGCAATTCCACATCGTCGGAATAGGCGCCCTGTTGCACAGGACGCATGGCCGAGCTGGGAAAGTAACTGTATCCCGAGGCGACCGCATTCACCGCCGTCACCAGTTCGGCCAGTCCGCCCTGCTTGCAGACGAACCCGGCGGCGCCCGCCTGCATGCTGCGCAGGGCGAAGAGCGAGGCGCTCTGGCCGGTCAGGACGAGGATCTTCAGGGGCAACGCCAGCACCATCAGGCGGCTGATGACCTCGAGGCCGTCCAGCCTGGGAATGCCGATATCGAGGATGACCAGGTCCGGCTTCAGCTCCCGCCCGAGGCTGATGGCATCCACGCCATTATCGGTATCGCCGACGATCTGGTGCCCTTCGGCTTCCAGCAACATCTTCATGGCCATGCGAATCACGGGATGATCGTCGACTATCAGGATACGGCTCATTGTCTGATTTCCTTGCCAATAAAAATTCAGAAAAAATTCTCCTGAGCAAGATATAGACGGGAGCCATATTGTCGAGATATTCGATGGCAACCCATATACTTTAAGGAATATTCTCACGGAAACTTAATTTATTTCTTACGGCGAATTCAAAACCTCGTATATTGCCAAGCAATTGGCCTGGTTATCTGCATGAAAAACACCCGCATATATACGCGCTCTCCCGGCTCGTTATCTGCCAGAGCGAGTTGAATAGTTCGTCAGGGGCTTCAGAGTAATGCTATCCGCATGTACGGCCACAAGCCGCCGACATGCCTTCGGCAGGGCAAAGGGAAGCACGACGGGCGCCGGGCCAGATAGCGCCGGAGCAGGATTGAAAGGGAGGGAAGACGCGACCGCCATCCTCGGGCGGGATGGCGGCGCTATCGCTTAGAGCTTCGGCAGGACAGGCTGTTCCGGGTACCAGGCGTCGACCAACGCGCCGACCTCGACGCTGGCCAGTTCCGGTTGCTGCTTCAACCAGGCCTCGATCAGGGCCCGCTGCTCTTCATTGACCGAGCCACGGCGCGCCAGGCAGACGAAACCGAATTCGTCGCAGCCGCCATAGGTCAGTTCGTTGGCTTCGATCGCCTGATCGATGAAGCGCAACATGAAAGCGTTCACCGCATCGGCATCCACGCCTTCCTTGTAGTGGAAGTTCAATTCGAAACCCAGCTCCTGGAATTCATCGACGCACAATTTCTTGCGCAGGCGGCGGGAACGATTAGTAGCCATGGCGGCATCTCCTGGATTGACGCTCCATTGGCGGAGCCTCGCATTACAGACAGTAGCCGACGCCGCTGGAGCCGCGGGCGAACCCCGGCAAGCTCCGCGCGGCGCGGCCGGATTGCCGGCGCACTCTACCAGTTCCGACCATTCGGCGATATGACGGCGAACTCCGCGAAACTCCAGCGCATCGTTATCCGCCTTGCGGCATAATGAGCAAGACGGCCTCTTCGCGTGATGCCCGTCTCTCTTTTCAGGTTCGCTTCGTTTTTCATCTTCATTTCATTTTCTACCCTCCGTCTTCAAGGGTTCTTCATTAATGTTCAAGTCGCTGCGTACTCTTGCCTTCGCCACGCTCCTGCCTTTCGCCCTTCCCACCCTCGCCCAGGTCAACGCCACCCTGCCGGCCAACGTGCAGAAAGCCCTGCAGACCAACAAGCTGACCGGCAACGATCTGTCGCTGGTGCTGATTCCGCTCGACGGCCCGGGCAACCCCACCTACTACAACGCCGACGTATCGGTGAACCCGGCCTCGACCATGAAGCTGTTCACCACCTATGCCGCCCTGGAAATGCTCGGCCCGACCTACCAGTGGAAGACCGAGTTCTACACCGACGGCCAGCTCAAGAACGGAGTGCTCAACGGCAACCTCTACCTCAAGGGCGGCGGCGATCCGAAACTGAACATGGAGAAGCTCTGGCTGTTGATGCGTGACCTGCGCGCCAATGGCGTGACCAAGGTCACAGGTGACCTGGTACTCGACCGCAGCTACTTCAACATCCCTCATTTGCCGGTATTCAACGACGACGGCGGCGACGACACCAAGCCGTTCCTGGTCGGTCCGGACTCGCTGCTGGTCAACCTGAAGAGCGTGCGCATGGTGGTGCGCACCGACGGCAACAAGGTCAACGTGCAGATGGACCCGCCGCTGGCCAACGTACGCATCGACAACCAGGTGAAGATGACCGCGCCGGCCACCTGCCCGGCCTGGCCGAAGCTGCGCTTCAGCCCGGTGACCCAGTTCGACGGCACCACCCTGCTGGCCACCGGACAGATTCCCCAGGGCTGTAGCGCGCAGACCTACATGTCGCTGCTCGACCATCCCGGCTACACCGCCGGCGCGGTGCGCGGCATCTGGCAGGAACTGGGCGGCAGCATCCTCGGCAAGGACCGCCAGGGCAGCGTACCGCGCAACGCCACGCTGATCGCCAAGGCCTTCTCGCCAGACCTGGTCGAGATCATCCGCGACATCAACAAATACAGTAACAACACCATGGCCCGGCAGTTGTTCCTCTCCATCGGCGCGCAGTTCCGCAACAGCGCCGACGGCGACGACGCCCAGGCCGCGCAGCGGGTGGTGCGGCAGTGGCTGGCGCGCAAGGGCATCACCGCGCCGCGCCTGGTGATGGAGAACGGCTCGGGACTGTCGCGCCAGGAACGGGTCAGCGCCCGTGAGATGGCGGCGATGCTGCAAGCCGCCTGGCACAGCCCCTATGCAGCGGAGTACATCTCCTCGCTGCCGCTGGCCGGCCTCGACGGCACCATGCGCAAACGCCTGCGGCGCACCGCACTGGTCGGCGAGGCGCACGTGAAGACCGGCACCCTCAACACCGTGCGCGCCCTCGCCGGCTTCAGCCGCGACGCCAGCGGCCACAACTGGGTGGTGGTGGCGATCCTCAACAGCCCGCGGCCGTGGGGCGCTTCGGCGATCCTCGACCAGGTACTGCTGAGCCTGCACGCGCGGAAATAAGGCGCAGTACGAAAAAAAAGGCCGCCAGCGGTTGCCCGCCGGCGGCCTTTTGCATGAATGCCGCTCGCCTCAGCGAACGGTGATTCTCCAGGCCCGATGGATCTTCGGATTACGCGCGAAATCCGGATCGAGGGTTTCGCCAGTGATCTCTTCGACCGCATAGCGGGCCTGCACGCTCTCGTCCAGTTCGAACTTGCGGAAGTTGTTGGAGAAATACAGCACCCCGCCCGGCGCCAGCCGCGCCATGGCCAGGTCGAGCAGTTCGACGTGGTCGCGCTGCACGTCGAACACGCCTTCCATACGCTTGGAGTTGGAGAAGGTCGGCGGGTCGATGAAGATCAGTTCGTACTGGCCATCGTCTTCCCGCAACCACTCCATCACGTCGCCGTGCACCAGGCGCTGCTTGTCGGAAAAGCCGTTGAGCGACAGGTTGCGCCGCGCCCAGTCCAGGTAGGTCTTCGACAGGTCGACGCTGGTGGTGCTGCGCGCGCCGCCCCTGGCCGCATGCACGGTGGCCGTGGCGGTATAGCAGAACAGGTTGAGGAAGCGCTTGCCGGCCGCCTCCTTCTGGATGCGCAGGCGCATCGGCCGGTGATCGAGGAACAGCCCGGTATCCAGGTAATCGGTCAGGTTCACCAGCAGGCGCACATCGCCCTCGCCCACCTCGAGGAACTTGCCCTCGCTGCTCTGCCGTTCGTACTGCTTCTTGCCGGCCTGGCGCTCGCGGCGCTTGACCACCACCCGCTCCTGGGCAACGCCCAGGGTCTGCGGAATCGCCGCCAGGGCGTCGAACAGGCGCGCCTGGGCTTTTGCCGGATCGATCGACTTGGGCGCGGCGTACTCCTGGACGTGAACCCAATCGCCGTAGATATCCACCGCCAGGGCATACTCCGGCATATCGGCGTCATACAGGCGATAGCACTCGATCTTGTCGCGGCGCGCCCATTTGCCCAGTTGCCGGAGGTTCTTCTGCAGGCGATTGGCGAACATCTGCCCGCCCTCGCTCAGCCGTGCCGGCTCGCTCGGCGCCCGCGCCAGACCTTCGTCGTTGCGTTCGCCACGCTCGCCGGTGACGAACTGGCGCGGCTCGACCTGGATCATCAGCAGCTTGCAGGCCAGCGCGCCGTTCCAGAACGCGTATTGCTTATGGCTGCGGATACCCATGCGCTTGCCCAGTTCCGGCGCCCCGGTGAACACCCCGGCGCTCCAGCCGATGCAGCTCTGGCGCAGGCGCTCGCCGAGGTTCTGGTAGAGATACAGCAGGCTGGCTTCGTCGCCGAGGCGCTCGCCATAGGGCGGGTTGCAGATCACCAGGCCGGTCTGGCCCTTGTCCGGGCGCGGCTCGAAAGTCGCCAGTTCGCCCTGGTAGATCTTCACCCAGTCGGCCACTCCGGCACGCTCGATATTGTTGCGCGCCGGCTGGATCAGGCGCGGGTCGGCCTCGTAGCCGCGAATCCACAACGGCGGCCTGGCCAGGCCGGCCGCCGCGCGCTGCTGGGCTTCCTCGTGGAGCTTGCGCCACAGCGCCGGCACGTGCCCCAGCCAATTGCTGAAGCCCCAGCGCTCGCGCCTGAGGTTCGGCGCGATATCGGCAGCCATCAGCGCCGCCTCGACCAGGAAGGTGCCGACGCCACACATCGGGTCGGCCAGGGCACCGCCCTCGGCGGCGATCTTCGGCCAGCCGGCACGGATCAACACCGCCGCCGCCAGGTTCTCCTTCAGCGGCGCGGCGCCCTGCTGCAGACGATAGCCGCGCTGGTGCAGGCTATGCCCGGAGAGGTCCAGGGAAAGGGTCGCCTGGCCGCGGTCGAGGTGCAGGTGGACGCGCACGTCCGGATTGACCTTGTCCACCGACGGACGTCGGCCGGAGCGCTCGCGCAGGTTGTCGACGATCGCATCCTTGACCTTCAGCGCCCCGAAATGGGTGTTGTCGATGCCCGAGCCCTTGCCGCTGAACTCCACCGCCAGCGTGCCGCCGGCGTCCAGGTGGTCTTCCCAGTTCACCGCGTGGACCGCCATGTACATGGACTCGGCGTTCTCCACCGGGAATCGCGCCAGCACCAGCAAGACCCGGTTGGCCAGGCGCGACCACAGGCAGAGGCGATAGGCCACCTCCAGGCTGCCCTGCCCGCGCACCGCCGACACCTGGGCGCGCGCCTCGTCCAGGCCGAGCCCCTGCGCCTCTTCGAGGAGCAGGCTTTCCAGGCCTTTCGGGCAGGTCAGAAACAATTCGTAAACATCAGCCATATCGCCTTCCCGGGCCGTAGCCCTTGTCAGTGGAAGCACCCTCATGGGCACTTCTTTGGCACCAGGTGCCGTGGTTCGATTGCCGGAACGCTCCCGGCGTTGCTCGCTGCGACCCCGAGTCGCAGTCTGGGCGACCCTTCGTCGGAATGCGAGGAAATCTCAATTGGTGGGGGTGCAAATCGTTATAAGGCGCAACCCCGCGACCCTGCGGCGTTAGCGCCGGAAACCAGGCGTCATGAGCCTGCAACATATGGCCCTATCGACGAAAGCGTTAAGTCTTTATGACAAATCGGTCATTCACACGCCTGAACGCTTTGGTTAGAACTCCAGTTAATCCGCCACCGCAACGGTGTCGGGCGAGGGTCGTCACGCCGGCAACGACCCCTTTCGGCGAAAGCTTCGCCAGGCCTCCCCTGGGGGCCAACGGGACATAACAGTCAACAAGTGAGGGCAACACCCTATGAGAAGACTTAAGCGTGATCCGTTGGAAAGAGCCTTCTTGCGTGGTTATCAGAACGGCATAACCGGTAAATCTCGTGATCTTTGTCCGTTCACCCATCCTACGACGCGGCAGTCCTGGCTCAACGGCTGGCGCGAGGGCCGTGGCGACAACTGGGACGGCCTCACTGGCACGGCCGGCTTACAACGTCTCAATCAACTCCAGCACGTGTAAGCGACAACACGGATAGCACCGATTTCCCCAAGGCACGCCCCATCCGGGCGGCGGGCGCAAGCCCAAGGGCTCCGCAAGGAGCCCTTTTCAATTCCGCCGCGGCAATGCGGCGATGGCGTCCACCGCTTCGCGGATCAACGCCGGTCCCTTGTAGATGAAACCCGAATAGATCTGCACCAGGCTCGCCCCGGCGGCGATCTTCTCCGCCGCGTGCGCGCCCTCGGTGATACCGCCGGCGGCGATGATCGGCAGCCGTCCGCCCAGCTCGCCGGCCAGCACCTTCACCGTGTGCGTGCTCTTTTCCCGCACCGGCGCGCCGGACAGGCCACCCGCCTCGTCGCCATGCGGCAGGCCTTCCACGCCTTCGCGGCCGAGAGTGGTATTGGTCGCGATCACCGCGTCCATCCCCGCCTCGACCAGCGCCGCGGCGACCAGCGCGGTCTCTTCGTCGGTCATGTCCGGGGCGATCTTGATCGCCAGCGGTACCCGCCGGCCATGCCGCAGCGCCAGCGCTTCCTGGCGCTGGCGCAGTGCCTCCAGCAGTTGCTTGAGCGAATCGCCGAACTGCAGGCTGCGCAGGCCGGGCGTGTTCGGCGAGCTGACGTTGACGGTGACGTAGCTGGCGTCGGCGTAGACCTTGTCCAGGCAGATCAGGTAGTCGTCGACCGCGCGCTCCACCGGGGTATCGAAGTTCTTGCCGATGTTGATCCCCAGTACGCCGCGATACTTCGCCGCGCGCACCCGTGCCAGCAGGTGGTCGACGCCGTGGTTGTTGAAGCCCATGCGATTGATGATCGCGTTGGCTTGCGGCAGGCGGAACAGGCGCGGCTTGGGATTGCCCGGCTGCGGTCGCGGAGTGACGGTGCCGATCTCGATGAAGCCGAAACCGAGCTGGCCGAACCCGTCGATGGCGTCGCCGTTCTTGTCCAGGCCCGCGGCCAGCCCCACCGGATTGGGAAACTCCAGGCCCAGCACAGAGACCGGCAGGCTGGCCGGCTCGGGCGTCAGCAGGCGGTTCAGGCCCAGGCGACCGCCGGCCCCGATCAGGTCGATGGACAGTTCGTGGGAGGTTTCCGGGGACAGTTTGAACAGCAGCTGGCGGGCCAGGGTGTACATGGTCGGGTATCGGTCGGCAGAATGAAGGGTGCCGATTATAGCCGTCGAGCACCCGCTCAGGCGAGGCGTTGCAGCGCCAGCAGGCGGCCATCCTCGCTGAAATCGAGGCGGAACGTGCCATGCACGCCATCGTGGCCGATGAACGGACGCAGGTGATGGGCCGGCAGGTTCACCCGGCGACCGTCGCGGCTGCGCAGCAGGACCCGATTGGCCCTGCCGCCGTAGATGGCCTGCAGGCGTTCGCCGGACAGGGCGATATCCATGATGAGACCGGGCATGGAGCCCCCCGCTTGAATGAACCACGACAGCTTGCCACAAACCACGCGGTTGAATGTCACGCCCGAACCTGTGCTTCAATGGACGGACCGTCGCCGTCCCCTCCCGCCCCTTTCCGCGTCGGTCGCCGAGCCCGAGGAGCCCTCCGTCGATCATGAGTTCCAACTCGCGTAGCAACAGCACCTTCACCGGTCGCCTTTCCGCACTCGCCAACCGCCTGCGCCTGGGTGCCGCGCGAAGCGATGGCCGGGAGCTGCGCGAACGGGCGGCCGCCCTCGAGCTGCCGTTCCAGCCATTGCGACGGCCGGAGCCGAGCGTCTGGTGGCAGGCCGGACCGCCCCTGCACACCCTGGTCGATCTGCCGCGCGGCGCGCTGTCCGGCCCGGTCCAGGAAGACAAGGCGGAAGCCCACACGGTCCTCAAGCGCCTGGTGCGGGTCAGTCACTCCACCCTGGAGTCGGTCGACCTGAAGACCATCGAAGGCGTATGCAGCCGCGAGATCCTCGTCCAGACACCTTGCCCACGCCTGGAAGACCTGGCCACGGCCGAGGTCTGCCGGGGCGTACGGATCATCAGCTACAAGGATTTCGTCAAGGCCCTGAGCCTGGCCCTGCCGCGTTTCACCAACGGCGACAGCATCCGCCTGCGCCAGGCCGCCTGGCACGGCGAGCGCCTGTTCTGGGCGGGCGAACGTCAGGCCTGCGCCTTCGCCGCGGCGATCGTCTACGCCCGCCGCCGCGAACTGGAACTGAAGCTGCCGGCACACCTGGAACGCTACGAACTGGAGCCCGGCGCGCTGGACGAACTGGAACAGCGCTACCACATGCTGCGGATTCCGACCCAGGCCTGGTCCGAGCCGACCTTCATGAGCCTGCTGCTGGATACCGGCCTGCCCTATGCGCGACTCGCCCTGTTCACCCCGGAAACCCCGGAGTGCCTGTTGCTGCCCCGCAACGACGAACGCGCCGATGCCCTCGGCGAAGGTCTGCGGGCGGCTGGCGCAGCAGACGTGGTGAAGTATCTGAAGCAACTGTAGGCAACCGGCCAGGACTGGCCAGCTCGCGCCCTGACGTGCATCCTCCAGCAGACCCACACAGGAGCGATCGCATGTCCCTACCCCGCCTCAGTCTCTGTCTCGCCCTCGCCTGCGGGCCGGCGCTGGCCAGCCAGGCGCCGGTCTACGGCGAACGCCTGGAAGGCTTCGACTACGCCTATCCGGTGCACTATCTGGACTTCACCTCCCAGGGCCAGCCGCTGAGCATGGCCTACCTCGACGTCGCGCCGAAGAAAGCCAACGGCCGCACCATCCTGCTCATGCACGGCAAGAATTTCTGCGCCGGGACCTGGGAGCGCACCATCGACGTGCTCGCCGACGCCGGCTACCGGGTGATCGCCGTCGACCAGGTCGGCTTCTGCAAGTCGAGCAAGCCGGCCCATTACCAGTACAGCTTCCAGCAACTGGCAGCCAACACCCACGCCCTGCTGGAACGGCTCGGCGTCGCCCGGGCCAGCGTGATCGGCCATTCCATGGGCGGCATGCTCGCTACCCGCTACGCCCTGCTCTACCCGCGGCAGGTCGAACGACTGGTGCTGGTCAACCCCATCGGTCTGGAGGACTGGAAGGCCCTGGGCGTGCCCTGGCGCAGTGTCGACGACTGGTACAGGCGCGACTTGCAGACCAGCGCCGAAGGCATTCGCCAATACCAGCAAGCCACCTACTACGCCGGCGAATGGCGCCCCGAGTTCGATCGCTGGGTACAGATGCAGGCCGGCATGTATCGCGGCAAGGGGCGCGAGTCGGTGGCCTGGAACTCGGCGCTGACCTACGACATGATCTTCACCCAGCCGGTGGTCTACGAACTGGACCGGTTGCAGATGCCGACCCTGCTGCTGATCGGCGAGAAAGACAACACCGCCATCGGCAAGGACGCCGCGCCGGCGGAACTGAAAGCCAGGCTGGGCAACTACGCGCAACTGGGCAAGGACGCCGCCCGACGGATTCCCCAGGCGACCCTGGTGGAATTCCCCGACCTTGGCCATACCCCGCAGATACAGGCTCCGGAACGCTTCCACCAGGCACTGCTGAAGGGTCTGCAAACCCAGCCCTGAACCATCCACCGGCGGCGCTCTCGCCATCGGCTTCGCCGCGCCTTGCCCGGCGTCAACACCGATGCCTGCCGCCGGCGTTTCACTGCACTGGCTGCGCGACGACGCGTGGCTCGCGTCGCGCAAGCCCATCCACGCCGCGGCCGTTCTCATCCACATGGAGGTTCATCGTGTTCCCTTGCCAACCCCGTTCGCTACTCGCCGGCGTCCTGCTGGCGAGCGCCCTGCCCGCTCACGCGGAGCTGCCCCACGCGCCCGCCTACATCGATGACAGCGCCTACCCGGCCGCGGCCCGCCAACGCATCCTGCCACCGATGTTCGAGCAGAAGCTGGGCAGCCTGCGCTACCTGGCCAAGCCCGGCGACCCCTTGATCACCCAGGCCGAGAGCAGCGACTTCCAGCGCACCAGCGACTACCGCGAGACCCGCGCCTACCTGGAGAAACTGGTAGCCGCCTCCTCCGGCCGCATCGCCTTGCGCGAGTTGCCCGAGCGCAGCGCCGAGGGTCACCCGATGCTGCTGGTGACCGCCTCCACCGAGACCGACAAGTCCGCCGCCGGCCTGAAGCGCTCCGCCAAGCCGACCTTGCTGGTGGAAGCCGAGATCCATCCCGGCGAGGCCAACGGCAAGGACGCCATGTTCATGCTGCTGCGCGACATGAGCGCTGCCGACCGCCCGCTCGCCGGGCTGCTGGAGAAGATCAACCTGCTGTTCATCCCGGTGGTCAACGTCGACGGCGACCTGCGCCGCAGCGCCTACGGGCGGATCAACCAGAACGGCCCGCGGGAGACCGGCTGGCGGGTGAACGGCCGCAATCTCAATCTCAACCGCGACTTCACCAAGCTCGACAGCGCGGAGATCCGCAACGTCGCCTGGGTGTTCAACCACTACGAACTGAGCTTCTTCGCCGACACTCACTCCACCGACGGCGCCATGTATCCCTACGACAGCTCCTACTGCCACAACGGCAATGGCTGGTCACCGGCGAGCAGCGCCTGGATGGACCAGGTCATGCGCAAGCCGGTGTACCAGGCGCTGGAAAGCCTCGGGCACATGGTCCATGAATGCATCAGCCTGAACGACAACCAGGATCCGACCCAGGGCTACTACCCCTACCGCACCGACCTGGCGCGCTTCTCCAACCAGTACGGCGACATCCGCAACGTGCCGTCGATCCTCATCGAGCAACACGCCCTGCATCCGTACAAGACCCAGGTGCTGGGCAACTACGTGATGCTCAAGGCGATGTTCGAGGTGATCGGCGAGCAGGCCGCCAGCCTGCGCCAGGCCATCGCCAGCGACCGCGAGCGCCTGCTGCGGCAGAAGGAGGTGATCCTCACCTGGAAGCCGGGCGAGGCCGCCGAGACGCCGTTCGTGGTCGGCGACTACCGCTACGAGCAATCGCCGGTCACCGGGGCCCGCACCATCGTCTGGAGCAACCGGCCGAAGACGCTGAAACTACCGGTGACCGACAACGGCGTACCCGACCTGGTGGTGCCGCGTCCCCAGCGTTTCATCGTCCCGGCGCAGTGGCACGAAGTGATCGCCCGGATCAAGGCCCACGGTATCCGCTACACCACCCTGGAACGTCCGACCGAAATCGCCGTGACCCTGTACCGCATGGACGACATCAAGCTCGCCGATGGCTTCGAACCGGATCGCGTGCAAGGCAACCGGATTCCGGGCTACGAAGGTCGCCTGCTGGTCAGCGGCACGCCGAAGCCGTTCCAGCGCTTGCAGACCTTCCCGGCCGGCTCGCTGTCGATCGACACCGCCCAGCCGCTGGGCGTCCTGGCCATCGACCTGCTGCAACCGCAGAGTCCGGATTCGTTCTGGTCCTGGGGCTTCTTCAATTCCACCCTGGTGGCCGCCGAGGAGCCGGAGGAATACGTGATGGAGCCGATGGCGCGCAAGATGCTGGCGGAAGACCCGGCGCTGAAGTCCGCCTTCGACAAACGCCTGCGCGAGGACAAGGCCTTCGCCGCCGATCCGCAGGCGCGCCTGCAATGGTTCTACCAGCGCACGCCGTTCTACGACGTGAACGCCTTCGTCTATCCGGTAGGAGTGGTGTTCTGAGGCCCACCTGGGGCTGACGGCGGATAACGCTGCGCGTTATTCGCCCTACCGCTGGGCTTCGGGAGCCCCGTTGCCTCTCCCGCTTGCGGGAGAGGGCTGGGGAGAGGGAGCCGGTCTCAGGTACCGTCGGTGGGTGTGGGCAGGTTGCTTCTCGGCTTGCGCTTGCGCCTGGGTTTCGGTGGTTTTTCGGGTGGCGGCGACAGTTCCCGCTTGCGCAGCTTCTTGAGGATTTCCCGATGCTTCTCGCGCCAGGCCGGCACGTCGAGGCCGTGGAGTTCGAGCAGCTCGGGGTTGCGCTCCACCAGATAGACCGCCGCTTCCTGGGCGGCCTCGGCGATCTTCCAGGCGATCGACTGCGGTTCGATGCTGCCTTCATAGGCGATCCAGTCGCTGAACTCCGGAAAGGTCCCGCAGACCTTCTCGAAATCCTCGTCGTGCATGCGCTGCCGGCCACTCTCGATGTTCTCAAGGCGTTTGGGATCCATGCCGACCACCTCGGAAAACTGCGGTCGGTTCAACCCCGTCAGCCCGCGCAACCCGAACAGGCGCTCGCCGGCGCGAAACAGGCAGCGCTTCCTCACTACATAGACCATGTACAGATACTTCCCTTCGTTTCTGGCGCGATGCGCCTCAGTCGCCCTTGCCGCTCGCGGGCGTTTTCCTCTTCCGCTGGCGCCTGGGTTCCGGCGGCTCTTGCAGGGGCGCCGGCTCCGCCTCCGGCGCCTGTTCCGCCGCCAGCAGCGCCTCGCGTATCTCACGGTGGCGTTCGCGCCAGGCCTGCATGTCGATGCCGTGCCGCTCCAGCAGCACCGGGTTGCGCTCCACCAGGTAGACCGCGGCCGCCTGCGCCGAGTCGGCGACCTTCCAGGCGATCGACTGCGGCTCGATGCTGCCTTCATAGGCGATCCAGTCGCTGAACTCCGGGAAGGTTCCGCAGACCTTCTCGAAGTCCTCGTCGTGCATGCGCTGCAGTTCGTTCTCGATGTTCTCCAGGCGCTTGGCCGTCATCCCCACCAACTCGGCGAACTGCGGACGGCTCAAGCCCATCAGCTCGCGCAGGGCGCGCAAGCGCTTGCCAGCAGTGAACAAACGTCGATTCTTTACCATGTGTAGTCCGCGTCTGATGGTTCCCTATGCATATTGATTCACTAACTGTTAGTAGATCAATATGAATCCAAGCCCTCTAGACCGAGGGTTCCCCTCCAACATCGGACCATGGTGCAGGACGCCTGATGAAAGTGGAAGAACTCCCCCAAGAGGGTTTCGCCGAATGCCCCCGCTATATAACCCTGATGCGTTTCGCCTTCCTGACCGGCCTCAGCGACCGGCCGGACCTGCTCTATGCCTGGATAGAGAGCGGCGACCTGCCGATGCGAACCTTCGGTACGCAACGCCTGGTGGATATGCAGAAGCTGCAAAAACGCATCGAGGAAGCAAAAAAAGGGGCCGATTCAACCGGGTGAATCGGCCCTTTCTGAAAGACCCTGCCGCCGGCGAAACCCCTCAGCGATTGAGCATGAAGGTCTCGTACTCCAGGTCGTCCAGCGCGGTGGTCAGGCGGTACAGCCCGACCAGCACGCAGACCAGCAGCGACAGGGTGAAGCCGTAGCCGAAGAAGCTCGGCCCGAGCAGCAGGCTGACGAAGGTCAGGACGCCGTTGACGATCACGAACAGCACGCAGAGTTCGAGGACGATGCGGCGCTTGTCCAGGTAGAAGAAGACGTTGAGCAAGGCCATGAACACTACCTGGATGCTCACCCCGATCAGGTCGATGTAGAACAGCGGCAGGTAGTAGCGGGAAATTCCCAGCCAGCCGAGCAGTTGCGGCGCCAGCAGGAACAGCAGGACCACCGCCAGCCCCTGCACCTTGCAGATTTCCAGCAGGCCCTGGCGGATGGCGAGGATCATCTGCTCCTTGAGCAGGCCGATGTGCTGCAGGGTCTCGCCGCCGCGGATCGCCTCGTAGACCCGCTCGTACCACTCGGCGAAGTCGGTCTCGATGCGCACCAGGAACACCGCCATGCCGGGAATGATCGACAGGTAGGCGAGGAAGATCGGCAGGTCGTAGAGGATCGAGGCGCGCAGCGGGCCGATCACCAGGTCCGAGGTGGATGGGTTGAACCAGAAGATGAACTTGTCGATCCAGATGCCCAGGTTGTAGCAGAGGCCGGTCAGCAGCAGGCTGACGAAGACCTGCCGGCGGTCGAGGAAGTCGAAGGCCACCATGCGCCTGGCCGGGTACTCGCGGAGGATGTCGTAGAGGAAGACGAACAGCAGGCTGGCGTGGCCGATCAGCAATGCCAGCAGCAGGCCGTCCATCTGCATGAAACGCAGCAGGTAGGCACAGGCGACCATCAGCGCGTAGCCGATGAACATCACCAGCAGGATGCGTTTGTAGGCCTTCATTCCCGACAGGAAGATGATCACCAGCCACAGGTTGCAGAGCACCACGAAGTTGGCCATCACCAGCAGGCGGTAGGCGAACGGCTCATCGAACAGGGTCGCCAGCAATATCGCCGAGAGCAGGCCCGCCGCCAACGTCACCAGCAACAGCACACCCACCAGGTTGGGCAGGATCGCCTCGTGCTTGCGCTCGAACAGGCGATCGGAAATGAAGCGGGTGAAGAACAGTTGCAGTCCCCCGGTGAAGATCAGCGACAGCGCCATCAGGTAGGTCACCGTGATCAGGAACTGCCGGACCAGCACGTCCGGCACCACCACGCCGAGGCTCAGCACGCCGATCAGCATCACGCTGACGATCGACAGCACCCAGGGACCGGAGCTGATCAGCCCGGCGTAGAGATAGGCCCGCAGGGTCGCCGTATAGGAATCGCGGGAAAGGATCTTCCGCAGTTCGAAGCCGATGCCGGCCATGTCATGCAATCTCCGTGGCTTCGCGGTACAGCCCGCGGTAACGTCCGAGCATCAGCGCCTCGGTGTAGTAGCGTTCGACCCGTTGCAGGCCGACCGCCTGGGCCGCCTGCCAGCGCTGCGGATTGCGCAGCAGGGCGAGGATCGCCCGCGAAGTGGCCTGCGGGTCGGCGATCGCCACCACCTCCCCGGCGCGGCCCAGGGCGCGATCTTCGGCGTCGGCGCCTTCGATCAGTTCGCGGCAGGAGCCGACGTCGCTGCTCACCACCGGGGCGCCGGCAGCCCAGGCTTCGAGGATCACCAGCGGCTGCGCTTCGCTGATCGAGGTGAGGACCATCAGGCCGAGTTGCGGCAGGACCTCGCCGATCCGACGGAAACCGAGGAACTTCACCTTGTCCTGCAGGCCGAGGCTGGCCACCAGGCTGCGGCATTCGCTGGCATAGTCCGGGTCTTCCTCCTCCGGACCGACGATCCAGCCCTCCGCCTCCGGCATCGCGCTGACCACCCCGCGCATGGCGCGGATGAAGGTCTTCACGTCCTTGATCGGCACTACCCGGCCGACCAGCCCGACCACCGGCGGAATCCCCGGCGGCCGCCGTTCGAGGGCGCCGGCCCAGGCATCGAGGTCGATGCCGTTGGGGATCACCCGGGTGCGCCGTGGCTCGGCGCCATCGAGTACCTGGCGCTGGCGGTTGCCTTCGTAGAGGGCGACGATCGGATTGGCGGCGCGATAGGTGAGCAGGCCGACACGCTCGAAGAAGCGGATCCACAAGCGACGGATGTAGCTGACCTCGGCATCCAGTCCGGTACTCAGCTGCTCGTCGGGGTTCTCCGCGATCCAGTTGGCCTGGGCCAGGTCGATCTTGCGCTCCTTGGTGTAGATGCCGTGCTCGCTGAGCAGGTAGCGGCAGCCCCAGCGACGTTGCAGGATGCAGCCCAGCAGGCCGGCGTAGCCGGTGGAGATCGAGTGCAGCATGCGCGCCCGCGGCATCCGCCGGGCCGCCTCGGCGAGCATGAACACCGGCGCCTGCATCGAGCGCAGGGTCCAGAAGTAATTGACGAAGGACGGATCGGTGCAATAGCGCTCGTAGCCTGCGGTGATCGCCTCCCAGCTGGCCTTGCTGTGGAGAAAGTCCTCGCGGCCGATGCGGCCCTCGGCGAGCAGGTCGAGCAGCGCGTCGCCCTCCTCCACGTCCGGCGTCTCCGGGTAGTGGAAGAAACGGTGCAGATCGCGCAACGCCTTTTCGGTCTCGCTACTGCCCTGTCGCGTCTGCGGGTTCGGCGAACTCCAGGCGGTTTCCAGGAAGTGTTCCTCGATGTGCAGCACATTGTCCGGGATCGGGTAGTGGCGCTTGCCGTAGGCATCCTTCTGGCCGCCGATGAAGAACACCGAGAAGGTCAGGTCGGGGAGACCGAGGATCAACTGGTTGACCCAGCTGGAGACGCCGCCGCGGACATAGGGCCAGGTGCCCTCCAGCAGCAGGCAGACATCGGCGACGGGCGCCGTCGGAGCGGTGTGTTCGGTCATGTCCAGTATCTCGCCAGGGCCGCGAAGGGCGGCCGTTGCAGCATGTCGTCGGGCATTCCGGCGAGAAGCCGGGGGATGTCCCGGTAGCGCCGCTGGAAGAACGCCACCTCGGCGCGGAACGGCGCCAGCTGGGCGCTATCGATTCCCGCCTCCTCGGCGGCCTGGAGGGCGTGCCCGGCATCCTCCAGGCGGCCTTGTTCGAGGGCGATGCGTCCGGCCAGCAGATGCAGGTCGGCCGAGGGTGTGCCGCGCAGCGCCTGGTCGGTATGCTCGCGCGCCTGCTCGAGGATGTGCTCCAGTACGCTGCCCTGGGCCAACCCCAGGTAGGCCAGTTCCCAGTACCAGCGCGCCAGGGTCCCGTGCAGCGCGCCGCGTCGCGCCGGCGTGGCGCCGGCGAGGCGGCCGAGGGCGGCCTCGATGCGCTGGTTGATCCGGCTTTCCTTCTGGTCGAGCATCGAGTAGGCCAGCAGGCGGACGTCGTCGGCGGGGTCGCGCAGGGCCAGCTTGAGGATCGGGATCGCCTCCTTGCCGGGCATCCGCCGGGTGGCGAAGATCGCCGTGAGCCGCTGGTTCGGGTCCGGCGCATGGCGCAGGACGTCCTGCAGACCGCCGTCGCTGAACATCATGTCGAGGCGCTTTTCCTTCGGCCGGAACGGCAGCTCGGGGACGCCCATCGCCTGCCAGGCCTGCTCGCCACGCTGGCGCGGCAGGTACAGCGCCGGGAATACCGCCGCAGCGACGCCGACCGCCCCGATCAGCGGCACGAAGAAGGCCAGGCTGAAGAGGAACAGCGGGCTCCACGGCAGCGGGAACTTGTAGCGCCGCGGCAGCAGCAGCCATACGCCGACGCACAGCAGCGCGCTGCCCAGGCCGTGGGCGAACAGGTAGAGCGCCAGCGCCTGACCGAACGGCAGGTCGGCGAAGACGCTCGCCCAACTGCTCAGCTCGAACAGGAAGGCGCCGCTAAACAGCCACTTGCTGATCATTCAGGCCGCACTCGTTGAAAAGGAAATGTCCCAGCGCCTGGCGATCGTTGCCGGCGTCCAGTTCGTACTGGCGGATGCGCACGCCCAGCGACTCCAGCTCGCGGGCCTGGCCGAAGCGTTCGGCGAAGAGAATCCTCAGGCGCTGCAGATACCCCTGGGAGCCTTCGGCGGAAGTCAGCGGCAACAACACCAGCAGGACCCGCCGGCCCTCGTCGTTGCGCAGTCGCAACTGCACGTCGAGGCCACGCTGGCTGCCTTCCAGCAGACGCTGGACCTCTTCGCCGTAGCGCGCATCGGTCAACTCGAAGGCATACAGGCAGGCCGGCAATCCATGGTCGCGGGCGTCCAGCAGGGAGCGCTTGAGGTACTGGGAGAAGCGCTGGGCGTCGATGTCGGCCAGTTGCAGTGCGCGACGGTCGCTCTGCAGCAAGTCGGCGATGTGCCCGGCGAGGATCGCCAGCAGGCTGAAGGTACGTTCGTTGAAGACGAAGAACGGCATCTGCTCCACCGCCAGCAGGGCGAGGATCCGCCCATCGGTGTCGACCAGCGGCACGCACACCTGCAGCGCGCTGTGCGCACGCTGCTCGCCGCGCTCCAGCAGTTCCTGGCGCACGCTGACCAGTTCGCCGCGCTCCAGGCAGGTGCGCACCAGCAGGTCGTCGGCGTCCAGCACCGGCATCTCGCCGAGCGTCGCCAAGGGTTGCGGCTCCGGGGTGCGGTCGTGGCGTACCCGGTAGAGTCCGGCGATGCGCAGCGAACCGTACTGGGCCAGCAGCGCCAGCACGGTTTCCGCCAGCGCATCGAGCGGTGCCTCATCGCCCGGCAGCTCGCGCAGCAGTTGTCGCAGACCGAGCAGCGAACTGCGCAGGCTCTGGTCGTTGCCGGCGACCCGCTGCTCCAGGCGATCGTGGGAGATGCGCAGGATGTGATGGGCGCGGGTGAATTCGTCGAGGCGCAACTGGCGGTACTCGTTCGCCAGCTCCAGGCGCTCCAGGCGGCGTTCCCAGATGTCGCGGAACTCGCCCACCAACATGGCGCAGAGCAGCACGCCGACGATGAAGGCCGCCGGTACCTGGGCATAGGCCTCGACGCCCTGGACGCGAAACGCGAACAGCGCCGCCACCAGCAGCGCCGCGCTGGCCAACCCGCGGACGAAGCCGTAGCGCATGCCCAGCAACAGGGGCGCGAGGATCACCCAGGGAAAGGTGGCGTTGACCTGCAGCGGGTCGTCCGGGCTGAACCACCAGCCCAGGCCCAGCGCGAGCGCGCTGATGACCAGCGTCTCGACCCAGGAGACACTGCCGCTGGCGCGCGGTGCGAGGGTGAAATCCTTGTGCGCGGACATCGCCGTCACTCGAGCCGCAGGTCGCCGACCAGCTCGCGCAGGACTTTCTGCGCGGCGCCCGCCAGGCTTTCCCGGGACCAGCCGGCGCGCGCCCCGCTGGTGCTCCAGAGCACCCGCCCGGAGGCCGGCTCCAGCACCTGCAGGCTGACGCCCACCGCCGGCTCGCCGTCGAGGCCGTTCTTGTACTGCCACTCCTCGACGCTGCCGGTGACCACGTAGGCCAGCTTCTGCTGGCGTGCCCAGTCCAGCGCGCGCTGCTGGCGCTCGCGGTCGTCGACCAGTTGCAGGTCGCCTTGCGGCTGCGCCGGGTACAGGCGCGGCCGCACACCCTCCTCGGCCAGCACGCTGAGCAGGATCTGCTCGGCACGCTCGCCGGCCTGCGGCGCCTGGGAGTAATTGAGCAGCGGCACCAGGCCCCACTGCGCGCCGCGCGCCAGCGGCGTAGCGCTTTCGCTGGTGAAGCTGGAGCAGCCCGCCATGAACAGGGCGACGGCCGCGAGAGCCAGGCAGCGGATGGATTGCATGTTGTGTTCCTCCTGTTGAATTCCGTATCCGGGCCGCGCTCAGCGGCCGAAGCGCGTGCTGTAGGTCACCCCGAGCGTGCCGCCGGCATCGCCGCCGCCGCCCTGGGGAGCCGACTGGTAGCCGAAGGTGAACGCCAGTTCGTCATCGCCCAGCAGCTCCATGCCGATGCCGAGATCGATGCCGTAGTTGAACTCCTTCTCTGTCCACTGCCAGCCGGCCAGGGTGTCGACGATCCAGGTGTATTGCGGACGGCTGCGGTTCAGCGCGCCAGGGAAGCCACGGCGCCAGGTGCTGCCGAGGTAGACCTGGCCGTAGCGGTCCTGCAGCAGGTCCTGGCTGCGCGCGCCATCGAGCGCCAGCGCACCGCCATGGGCCGCCAGCAGGTCGTCCGGCACGCGGTTCTCCAGGCGATTGCGCTGGTAGTCGATGCCGCCGCGCAGTTGCCAGGCCGGGCCATCGAAGAACAGTGTGTGGGCCCACTCCAGGGACAGCGCCTCGCCGTTGCCGAGGTCGTCGCCCTGGCGGGTGGAGAAGCGGTTGTGCGCCAGCGACCAGCTCAACTGGTCGCGCCCGCTGAGGGTGTGGCGGCCGCCGAGCCGTAGGCTGTCGCGCATGCCGAGGGCGCGCATCAGGCCGGTCTCGTCGGTCTCGCGGTGCCAGTCGAGGCCCGCTTCCAGTTCGTCGCGCGCACTCAGCCGCCAGTTGCGCAGCAGGCCCAGGCCGTGGCGGTCCTCGTCGTCGCGCCAACTGCCATCGAGCGTCGCCGCGGCGAAGCCATCGGCCAGTTCGCGCCGCAACGTCAGCCTGGCGTTGCGTTCGCTACCGAGGAGCGAGCTATCCAGCGCATCGCCGTGATAGCGGCCACTGCCCAGTTCGAGATCGGCGTACCAGTCGTCGCCGAGGTGGCGCGCCGCGCGCAGCGTCGGCCCCTTGAAGTCGAGACCGCCGAAGTCGCGCTTGTTCCAACCCAGTTGCAGGCCCTGGGGCGTGCGTTCGAGGATTTCCGCCGCCTGCCGCCGCAGCTGCTCGCGGTTGTCGCGCGAGTGGCCGTCGCCCAGTGCGCCCAGGGCCTCGCCCAGCGCTTCGCCGCCATGGCCGAGACGCACCAGCGCCTCGACCCGCTGCGCCGGATCCAGCTCGTCGCGCTCCAGCAGGCGTTGCAGGGCGGCGCGATTCTGGCTGCGCAGGGCGGCCTGGATCTCTTCGTTGCGCCCGATCTTCAGGCCCCGGCCGCGCGCCCAGGCCAGCCAGTCATCCTTCAGCGGCTCCTGGTTGGTGGCGGCGAGCTGGTCGAGGAACTGCTCGAACCACAGCTGCAGCATCGCCGGCTCGCCATTCCAGGCCCGCCGCGCCTCGCCCTGGGCGAGCAGCGGCCCCTGGGCCACGGCGAGCAGGCGCAGGTAGGCGGCGAAGCTGTCCGGGGTGGCCCTGACCGCCTCGCGGTCGAGCCGCCGGAGCAGTTGCCGGCGCAGGCGCAGGGCCTTGTCCTGGTAGCCGCTGGCATCCAGCGCGTCGGCGTAGGCGGCCTGCACCAGCCAGTCGTTGGGATTGGACTTGAGGTACAGGCGGAACCAGGCCAGCGCCTGATCGTTACGCTCGAGCAGCAGGCTGGCGCTGGCGAACGGCAGCCACAGCGTGCTGTCCCGCAGCGCCAGGCCATGCCACTGCGCCAACAGGGGCGCCAGGCTGTCGCGACGGCCACGGTCGATGTAGAACCAGAGCAGGCGTTCGCGCACCAGGTTCTCGCCGGGGAAACGCACCAGGGCTTCCCGGTACAGGCGCTCGGCGACGTCGCCATGGCCTTCCTGTTCCGCCAACCGCGCCCTGGCCACCCAGTAATAGGGGCTGCCCTGCGCTTCCGGCAGGCCTTCGGCCTCGGCCAGCAGGCTCTTCAGGGCCGGCCAGTCGTGGAGGTTCTCCGCCAGTTGCAGGGCGCTGGCCAGGCGCCGCGGATCGCGGCTGCGCTGCCAACTGCCGATAAGCACCTGCAAGGCCTGCTGCGGATTGCTGTCCCGGTACAGGGCGATCAACTGGTCCTCGTCGCTGCTGTTCAGGCGGATGTCCAGGGCCAGCATGCGCTCGTAGGCGGCGCGGGCATCGTCGTCCTGCTCCAGGGCCCAGGCCAGCGCCGCGCGCAGGCGCCAGAACTCCGGCTCGCGGATCGCGCGGGTATCCACGCCGGCGAGGACCTTCCAGGCCTGGCGCGGATCGAACAGGTTCCAGTGGGTTTCCGCCCACTGCATGCGTTCCTTGACGCTCAGCGGGAAATGCCGGGCCATCCGCGCCCAGACCCCGGTCTCTTCCTGCAACTGCTGGGTGTGTTCGAGGATCTGCTGCAAGCGCTGCCAGGCCAGGCGCTGTTTCGGATAAACCTGCACGTAGCCGCGCAGCCATGCCTCGCCCTCTTCCGGCGTGCCGCGGGTTTCATGGCTGTAGACCAGCGCATCGAGTTCCTCGTCGGTCATCTGTCGCTGCGCACCGATGGGCGCCAGCAGCTCGATGGCGCTGTCGAAATCGAACATCTGCAGCGACAGGCGCCAGGCATGCTCGCGCAGGGCCGGGTCATCGGCGCCGGCCAGCAGTTGCTTCCACAGGCCCAGGGCCTGCGGGCCGTTGCCGGTCCATTCGCCAAGGCGCGCGAGATCGGCCAGCAGCGTCCTGTCCTCCGGGCGCAGGGCCAGCAGCTCCCGGCCGACCTCCCAGGCCCGCTCGATCCGCCCGGCGGCCATGTTCAGGCGCAGGTCGGCGGCCAGCGCCTCATGGTCCTCGGGGCGCAATTCGCGCCAGCGCCGGATGAAGCGTTCGGCCAGGTCGTAGCGCTGGCTGCCTTCGGCGGCGCGTACGCCCTCGGCGAGCCAGGCCAGGGTTGACTCATCCTCCGGCAAGGCGTCCAGCCGCTCGTCCAGCAACAACGCCGCCTGTTCGCCGCGCTCGCCAGCGAGCAGACTGGCGAAGGCCTGGCGCAGATAGGCCAGGCGCTTCGCCGGCTCGGTTTGCGCTTCGGCCAGTTGCCGCTGGATGTCCGCCGCCGGCAGCGGCTCGCCGGAAGCCAGGTACCAGCGCGCCGCCTCGTCCAGCCAGCGCTGCCGGCCCTGCGGGTCGCGGCCGGCCAGTTCGGCAAAGGTCCGCGCCGCCAGGTCCGGCGCGTCCAGGGCCAGGGCATGACGGGCAAGTCGTTCGAGCATGGCGTCGTTCAACGAAACATGCTCGATCTTGCGCAGGCGCTCCAGCAATCGGCGCGTCTGCTCCTCATCCATGCCCTCGGGCCTGGCCAGGGCGCCAAGGATGTCCAGTTCCACCTCGTAGAACGGCGTTGCCAGGCGGTCCTTGCCGCGCAGACGGGCGAGGTGATGACGCGCCTGCTCGAAGTCGCCGAGCTTGACCAGCAGGTCGATCAGGGTCAGGCGCAGCGCGTCGTTCTCCGGGTGCGCCTGCAACAGCAGTTCGGCGTAGTTCACCGAGACCGCGTCGGGCTCGCCATCGCCGCTGGGCATGAATACCTCTTCGCTGTTGAAGGTCAGCCACAGCACCAGCGCCACCCCGAGAGCGACCGGCAGCAGGGCCCAGGGATTCAGCAGGCGCGCCTGGGGATGCTTGTCAGCGGCAGACGAGTTGGCCATCGCGCACCTGCTCCATCGGCAACTCGAACGTCCACAGGCCGTTGCCGGCCTTTCCCGGGAAGGCCTTGCCGGCCGCGCTCAGCCGGCAATCGCCCGCCGCGCGCACCACCAGGCGCAATGGCAGGTGCCCGGCGAAGGCGAACTCGACGCGGCCATCGTCGCGGTAGCGCCAGTGCTTCAGCGGCAGGTTGGCCTCCTCCAGCGCCGGCCGCGGATCGCGGCTGTCGCGCAGGACCAGGCGCGCATTCGCCGCACTCAGGTGTACATAGCGCCCCTGGGGCAGGTCGCGCACGCCCGCGACTCCCGTGGAGCGAGCGAGGTCCGGCCAACCCAGCGCCGGGTCCAGGCGCACCGTGCGCAAGGCGGCGAAGCCGCGCAACTGCCAGCTGCCATCGGCACGCTTGGCCAGGCTGGCGCGATGCAGGCCTTCCAGGCGCGGGATGTAGTCGCTCATCCACAGCGACAACGGATGCTCCGCCTGCATCGCCGCGTAGATCTGGTGCATGGTGCGGATCGAGGCCTGCTTGGTCCCCGAATAGAAGTGGTAGTACAGGTGCAGGCCGCGCAGGCGGCGCGGGCTGTCGGTCAGGGCGAAGGTATCGATGACGCCGCGGAAGCCGTAGTACGGCCCCTGCCAGAGATTGGTGTAGACGTTCTCGTTGATGATCGGCGCGTAGTACTGCACGCCGCCGCGGGTGGGCCGGATCAGCGGGTAGAGTCCGGTCAGCGAGGGAAAGGCCCGGGTCAGCGCGGTATTGCCGCCGTTGACGTTCATCAGCCCGGCGTCGTAGGCGAGCTTGATGGTGGCGGTGTCGGGCAGCGCGTCGCCGGACCAGAAGATCATCTTCACCGGCTTCCGCGGGGTGGTCAGGCGCTGCTCGATGTAGTCGCGGGCCCCGATCACCTCGCGTACGAAGTCGACCTTGTCGTAGCCCGGGATGGCCATCTTGTAGCCATACTGGGCCTCGAAGTTCTCGCCCTGCTCGGCCAGTTGCGGCTGCCAGAAGAACGGATGGCTGAAGGTATGGCTGGCGACCTCGACCTTGTCGTCGGCGAAGATGCGCCGGGCGATCGGCTCCAGCTCCCTGGCCAGGTGCGGGTACATGCCCTTCGGCCCGACCTCGCCTTCGATCACCGAGACCGAGGTGAGGAACGGATAGGGCTTGATGAAGTCCTCCAGCACCTGCTGGCCGGCATAGGGACTGCCGGGCACCTCGGCACGGGAGACGAAGCCGTCGCCATCGATGTGCACGGTGGCGATGCGCCGGCCATTCTCGGTGGTCGCGTCGGGACTCGGCAGCGGCACAAGACGCAAGGCCTTGCGCAGGAAGGCGAACGGATCGAGGATCCAGCGCCGGTGCTCGCTACCCTCCTCCAGCACATAGGGCGCCAGGGCGAAGCCGCCCCAGTCGGCGGTCGCCACCGGCACGTACTCCTTGCCGTCGCCCTTGAGCTTGAGCGCCGGGGCCACCCGCGCCGGGTCGAGTACGGTGAGCGCCGGCAGGTCGCGGATCCGGATCACCAGCGGCGCCTCGAAGGCGCCCAGCAGCGCCTGGTCGTGGGTCTCGGTGCTCGGCTTGACCTTGAGTTTCTGCGACAGTCGGCGAATCCCCAGGCGCTGCAACAGACCGTCGTTCTCGGTAGGCAGGCCGGCGAGGAACGCCACCGGCACCTTTTCGTCGAGACGCGCAGCGACCCAGTTGTCGAAGGCGTCGCTGGCCAGCGGCGGTCCACTGGTCATCCAGGTCACCACCCCGGCGTAGAGACCGCTCAGCGGACGTTCGGGCAGCGGCTGGTCGGTGGGCAGGTAGTCGACCCGATAACCGAGGTATTCGAGCAGGCCGCCGAGGTAGACGTGGCCGGGGCTCAGGGTCAGGTCGCCCTCGCGCGGATCGTAGAGCAGCGCGATGCGCCGCGGTTGCACCTCGACGTCGCTCACCCCCAGGTAGTCCAGCGCCGGGGTGCTGACGAACGGCACGTAGCCTTCGCTACGCAGGCGCGCAGCGAGCGCGCGCGCCTCGTCGCGCCGCTCCGGCGGCAGGTAGTCGATGGCGACGATGGGCATGCCCTGGGCGCGCAGGGCATCCAGGTGACCCTTCAGCCAATCGCGATCGTCCTGGGGCACCTCGCGGTATTGCCCGGCAGCGGCGTCCCAACCGGCATGGATCGACTCCACGGCCACCGCCGACGCGACGCCGGGCAACTCCGGCAGCACTTCGAAACCGCGATTGAAAAACAGCTTGAGGCCCGGCTCCTGGCGATGCAGCTGGGCGAGGAAACTGGCCAGCGCCCGGCGCTGGCCCTCGCGGCGCTCCTCGGCCTGTAGCTGGAAGCTGTCCAGGGTATCGAGGAACAGGCCGGCGTAGCCCTGTTTGCGCAGCTCCGCGGCGCGCTTGAGCAGGTGCGCCCGCCAACTCGGCGCGGCGAGGTCCATTACCTGGCTGTTCCAGGCTTGGTTGCGGACCGCGCTCTTGCCCCGGGCCAGGCCGCTATCGGCGATGGCGGCGGCGTCGCCGTCGAACTCGCCGACCGACAGATAGGCGAAGGGCGTGCTGCCCTGCTCTTTCAGATACCCGACATCGGCCGGCTTGAGGTGCGCCGCTTCGAGCACCACCCAGTCGAACTGGGAAAGCTCGGCCAGCGGCGGCCGCTCGGCGTACCAGAACGCCACGCTGGACGGCCCGCCGGCAGCCCCTGCGGCAGCGCCGGCACAAAGCGCCAGCGCCAGGCCGGCAAGCCAGGCGAGCGGGCGTTCGATGGGTCGAAGGGTGTTACGGCAGGACGGCAGACGCAGCACGGCGATTCCTTTCTTGCTGAACCGCATGCCCAGCCTACGCGGCAAGGTCGATACCGACCGAAGCGGCAGGTCGGGAGCATGGATGCGGTTTCCGATGGCAACGTCGAATCCCTGACAGTGCGGGCACGGCCAAAGCAGCCGCAGGCGATTAACGTCAATCTAATGACTAAATATGCTAATTGCTAATTTTTTAAGCGGGAACTGTCAATTTTTAGACACACCCATGGCGAAATAGTGTCCTTTTGCCTGTTCTTGCCTCCCGCGTGACCGCCGCGACGTCATCGGAAAACTCACCGGGCGGGGAAGGAAGTACGGGCTGCCGGGGGTTTATGCGATCGACAGGATCCCGGCCAAGGCATACGAAGCGGAGAAGTCATAGATCCATATGAACCTATCAATAGATTTTCTAATAACTAAATATTTATTAAATCTGTGAGTCAGGTTGTCCTTTCCAGGCTAACGCCGGGCGCCGGACATTTGTCGCCGCGCAGCGCCTCAGCCACCGCAAACACCGCAGGTTTTCGCCGCGCCAGAATGAAAGAGCCCCGCACTCAGGCGGGGCTCTTGCTTGCCGTCAGTCCGCTCGCATCAGGGGATGCAGACACCGTGCTGGCTGCTCTGCGCCAGGTCCATCAGCTCGCGGTTGGCCACGGCGTACATGGCGTAGTCGGTACCCGACGCGGCACGCAGTTCGACCAGCATCGCCCGCCAGCGCTCGACCAGCGGCAGGTGTTGTTCCAGCCACAGGCCGACGCGAGCCTCGACCTCCTTCGGTCCGTCCTGCATCTGCAACACCGAGACGGTGATCGCCCGCTGCTGCCAGTCGAGGTCGTCGCGGAACGCCTCGCGGGCCAGCGCCTGCCAGTTGTTCTCCACCGGCAGGTTGGTGATCTGTTGCAGGTACCAGGTAAGGTCCAGCGCGCTGCCCACGGCGAAATAGGCCTTGGCCACTTCCGCGGTGTCCTGGCCGGTCACGTCGGACGCCTCGATGATCGGCAGCAGCGTATACAGGTGGCTGGTGCCGGCCACCATGCGTGCCAGCAGTTCCGGTACGCCGGCGTCGACGTAGGTCTGGTAGCGCGCCTGCCACAGCTCGCGGGTCGGCCCTTCGAGCAGCTCGTTGAGCTTCAGGCCGAGGGCGGCGATGCGCGGGCCGAAGTGGGCCACGTCGCGCGCCGCGTCCAGCTCGTTGCGGCGGCTGCGGAGGAACCAGCGGGTGGCGCGGCGACCGAGACGCATCAGTTCGTCCATCAGGGTCAGCTGGATATCAGCGGGCACCTGGTAGTCGAGGTTCTCGATCTGGCGGAACCAGTGCGGCAGGTGGAACACGTCGCGAACGATCACGTAGGCCCCGGCGACGTTGGCCGCGCTCATGCCGGTGGACTCCTTCAGGCGCTGCACGAAGGTGATGCCCATGTGGTTGACCAGGTCGTTGGCGATCTGCGTGCTGACGATCTCGCGCTTCAGGCGATGGCGGCGCATGGCGTCGCCGAACTTCTCCGCCAGCAATGCCGGGAAGGCGGTCTCCATGTCGCGGGTCAGGTAGTCGTCGTCCGGCACCAGCGATTTCAGCAGCGATTCCTTGAGGTCGATCTTGCTGTAGGAGATCAGCACCGACAGCTCGGCGCGGGTCAGCCCCTGGCCGGCACTGATGCGTTCCGCCAGTTCCTCGTCGGAAGGCAGGAACTCCAGGGCGCGATCGAGCTTGCCGCGCGCCTCGAGGTCGCCCATCAGCCGCTTGTATTCGGCGATCCGCTCGCGGGCGCGGCGTTGCGCCAGGGACAGCGCCTGGGTCTGCTTGTAGTTGTTGCCCAGCACCAGGGCGCCGACCGCGTCGGTCATCTTCACCAGCAGCGCGTTGCGCTGCTTCTCGGTCATGTCGCCGGCCTGCACCACTTCGTTGAGCAGGATCTTGATGTTGACCTCATGGTCGGAGCAGTCCACGCCACCGACGTTGTCGATGAAATCGGTGTTGTTGGCACCGCCGTGCAGGCCGAACTCGACCCGCGCCAGTTGGGTCATGCCCAGGTTGCCGCCCTCGCCCACCACCTTCGCGCGCAGCTCGCGGCCGTCGACGCGCAGACCGTCGTTGGCCTTGTCGCCGACATCGGCGTGGGTTTCCTTGCTCGACTTCACGTAGGTGCCGATACCGCCGTTCCAGAGCAGGTCGACCGGCGCCTTGAGCAGCGCGTGGATCAGCTCGGTGGGCGCCAGCCTGTCGGCCTGGATGTCGAAGCGCGCCTGCATTTCCGGGGTGATGGCGATGCTCTTGGCGCTGCGCAGGAAGATCCCGCCGCCGGCGGAGATCAGCTTGGCGTCGTAGTCGGCCCAGCTCGAACGCGGCAGGTTGAACAGGCGCTGGCGCTCGACGAAGCTGCTGGCGGCGTCCGGGTTCGGGTCGATGAAGATATGCATGTGGTTGAAGGCGGCCACCAGTTGCAGCTTGTCCGACATCAGCAGGCCGTTGCCGAACACGTCGCCGGCCATGTCGCCGATGCCGATGACGCTGATGTTGTCCTTCTGCACGTCGATGCCGCGTTCGCGGAAGTGCCGTTGCACGCTGACCCAGGCGCCCTTGGCGGTAATCCCCATGCCCTTGTGGTCGTAGCCGGCGGAGCCGCCCGAGGCGAAGGCGTCGCCGAGCCAGAAACCGTACTCGGCGGCGATGCCGTTGGCGATGTCGGAGAAGGTCGCCGTGCCCTTGTCCGCGGCGACCACCAGGTAGGGATCGTCCTCGTCGTGGCGGACCACGTTGGCCGGCGGCACCACTTCGCCTTCCTTGAGGTTGTCGGTGATGTCGAGCAGGCCGGAAATGAAGATCCGGTAGCAGGCGATCGCCTCGGCCTGGATCTCGTCGCGGCTACCGCCAAGCGGCAGGCGGCGCGGGACGAAGCCGCCCTTGGCGCCGACCGGCACGATCACCGCGTTCTTCACCTGCTGGGCCTTGACCAGGCCGAGCACCTCGGTGCGGAAGTCTTCCTCGCGGTCCGACCAGCGCAAGCCGCCGCGAGCCACCTTGCCGCCGCGCAGGTGCACGCCCTCGACGCGCGGCGAGTAGACGAAGATCTCGTACTTGGGCACCGGCCTGGGCAGCTCCGGGATGGCCTTCGGGTTGAACTTGAAGCTGAAGTAGCTCTTGTTCTGGCCGTTGCCGTCGGGCTGGTAGAAGTTGGTCCGCAGGGTTGCCTTGATCAGGTCGAGGTAGCGCCGCAGGATGCGGTCCTCGTTGAGCACCTGGACTTCGTCGAGGGCACCGAGGATCGCCTGCTCCAGCTTCTGTTGCTTGTCTTCCAGGTCTTCCGCGGTGAGTTTGCGCGCCAGGTAGAAGCGGGTCTTGAACAGCCGCACCAGCTCGCGGGCGATGTCGGTGTGGGCATTCAGCGCACTGGCGATGTAGCCGAGGTCGAAGCCCAGGCGGATCTGCTTCAGGTAACGCGCGTAGGCACGCAGCAGGGCGACGTCGCGCCACGGCAGGTTGGCGGTCAGCACCAGGCGGTTGAAGGCGTCGTTCTCGGCGTCGCCGCTGACGATGTGGACGAAGGCGTCCTGGAGGATCTCGTTGAGCTGCTGGATGTCCACGTCCAGCCCTTCGGCGTAGGTGAAGGCGAAGTCGTGGATCCAGTATTCGCGGCCGTTCTGGTGGCGCAGGCGGTAGGGGAATTCGCCGAGCACGCGCAGGCCGAGGTTCTCCAGGATCGGCAGGACGTCGGACAGGGCCAGCGGGGTGTCGGCGTGGTACAGCTTGCAGTGCAGTTGCTGCTCGCCCTGCGCCAGCGGCTGGTAGAAGCTCATCACCAGCGGGCGCTGCTCGGACAGGCTGAGCAGGTGCTGCAGGTCGACCACCGCGAAGTGCGGGGCGAAGCGCTCGCGATAGCCGGCCGGGAAGCCTTTCGGGAAGTCGGCCAGGACGTTGGTGCCCTTGGCCTCGCCGAGGTTTTCCACCACCAGGCTGCTGTAGTCGTCCTGCCAGGAACGGCAGGCCTGGATCACTTCTTCCTCCAGGCGCGCCGGGTCGATGTCGATGCGCGACTTCGGGTCGACGCGGAGGATGAACTGCACGCGGGCCAGCACCGACTCGGAGAAGAAAGTCCAGAACTCGCAGTCGCTGGCTTGCAGGCGCTCCATCAGGACCTGCTGGATCTTCAGGCGCGTCTCGGTGGAATACACGTCGCGCGGCACGTAGGCCAGGCAGTAGCAGAAGCGACCGTAGGGGTCCTTGCGCAGGAACACGCGGATCTTGTTGCGCTCCTGGATGCGGACGATCGCCAGGGCGGTGCTGAACAGCTCGTCCACCGGGGTCTGGAACAGGTCGTCGCGCGGCAGTACTTCCAGCACCTGGGCCAGTTCCTTGCCGAGGTGGGCCTTGGTGTCGAAACCGGAGCGCCGCATCACTTCGGCGACCTTGCCGCGGATGAAGGGAATGTCGTTGACGCTCTCGTTGTACACCGAGGAGGTGAACAGGCCCATGAAGCGGCACTCGCGGATCACCCGGCCCTTGCCGTCCAGCTCGCGGATCGACACGTAGTCCGGGTAGGCCGGGCGGTGCACGCGGCTCGGATGGGCAGCCTTGGCGAAGGACAGCAGGACCGGTTCGCGCAGGTAGGCGACGGCATAGTCCTCGATGTGCAGGTCATCCTTGCTCAGGCCGGCACGCAGCAGACGGGTCAGGCCGAGGAAGGATTTCTCGTCGTAGACCATGCGCCCGCCGTCGGCCTCGTCGGCGACGCTGAATTCCTCGTAGCCGAGGAAGGTGAAGTGGTTGTCCAGCAGCCATTCGAGATAGCTGCGCACTTCCTTCAGTTCCTCCGCCGGCACCTTCAGCTTGGCCTTGCCAAGCCAGGTCAGCAGTTCGCGGGCCTTGGCCTTCATCGGTTCGAAGTCGGCGACGGTCACGCGTACTTCACCGAGCACTTCCAGGATGGCCTTCTCCAGCGCCCGCAGTTCGCCGGCGTGGGCGCAACGGTCGATCTCCAGGTACATCAGCGATTCCTGGCTGACGTCCTTGCCTTGGCTACCCTTGGGCAGGATTTCCTTCAGCTCGCCCTTGGCCGAGCGGCGCACGCTGAGGACGTTGGTCTGCAGGGTATGGATGCTGTAGCCGCGACGGTTCAGTTCCATGCGCACCGAGTCGACCAGGAACGGCAGGTCCGGGTGCAGCACTTCCACCGCGGTGTGGGTGGATTGCCAGCCGTGCTTCTCGTAGTCGGGGTTGTATACGCGGACTTCGGGCTGGTCGCGGTCGAAGCGCTCCAGCAGGCGCCAGGCGGAAAGGGTGCAACCGACCAGGTCGGAAAGCCGACGCTGGGTCAGTTCATCGAGGGAGATCAGGCTGAAGAACTGTTCGGCGAACAGCGTGACTTGTGGTAACGCCTTGTCGCCGAGGTGCTGCGCCAGTGCCGTCTGCAGTTGATGCTGGAAATCGGCTTTGCTGGCCGCGGTGAAGAACGCCATGGTTGTACTCCGCTTGGCTTGTTATTTCATGGAGGCGAGCGGTTCGCGGGAAAGGTCGCGAGCAACGCACCTTCGGACCGACCCTCGCTGCGTCCATGAAGTTCAGCAGAAGCTGAGCATTAATCCAGGCAGGCAGGCGCACAGCAAAGGCTGACCGGGAACCGCCCTTTTTCGGCGAGCGACCCGCCGGTCATATCCGACAGAGCTTAACGAGCCGGCAAGGCAAAACACTTACCGTGCTGCGACATATTCGTTCACCCCGGGAGCATCGGCTCACTGCACCGGCAGGAAATGCATGAACAGCAGTCCCTGGGCGTAGTTCACGCTGATCCGCCGGTAGCGTTCGCCGAGCACCTCGGCGAGCAGGTCCAGGCGCGCGACGATCTTGGCGAACTCGCGGGCGTAGCTGAGGTTGCTGGCGTCGTCGGTGAGGGCGTTGGAAAGCAGCAACGGGGCGCCCTTGTCGTCTTTGCGGGTAGCCAGCATCCAGGTGGCGACCTCGACGTTGCGCGCGGCGTTGTAGACGTACTGCGCGTCGATCCCCTGGTAGACGTAGAACTCGGTACGCCCGCCATGGGCGGTGATCAGCATGCTGGCCAGGGAATAGATGAAGGCGCCGACGCGGTCGCCCCTGAACGCCGGATCGAGGGAATAGGACAGCGCGGCGATGTCGCGGCGGCCGCCCAGGTCGCTGAGTTCGCGGTTCTGCTCGATGGCCCGGCGGATCGCCAGCTCGGCGTCGGCCTGGCTCGGCAGGCCGGTCTTCTTCCATTCGGCGGGATTGCGCTTGTACAGCTTCCAGAGCAACTGGTAGAGGCTTTGCAGGTTGTCGCGCATGGCCAGGGTGGCCATGCGATCGGCATCGGTCTGGAGGAATTCGCCGGCGCGCATCGAACCCTGGCTGGTGTCCTCGCCGGCGGCGTTGCGCGGCGCGTTCGAACATCCGCTGGCGAGCGCGCCGAGCAGCAACAGCAGCCCGCCGACCCAGCGCCGCCACCCACGCCGGGCGCGGCCCTCCCCCTTGCGCCGGGCAACCCCCGGCAATGTCGCTCCTGACAAACGCTCTGTCCATTCGCTGTTCGCATCGCGGAAACCGACCCGCCTGAGCCGGCGAAGTTCCCCGGGCGCGTCGATCCGCCGCGCTTCGCGAGGCAGGTCACGGCGAGAGGCGGAGGCTTTTCACCGGCATACCCGCGCGGGTTCACGAATAGGCGCGGCACGAGCGTCGGAGAGTACGCTAGGCAGTCGCCGT
The DNA here is from genome assembly GCF_001836405.1 of Pseudomonas sp. HMSC057H01. NCBI lineage: Bacteria > Pseudomonadati > Pseudomonadota > Gammaproteobacteria > Pseudomonadales > Pseudomonadaceae > Pseudomonas > Pseudomonas sp. HMSC057H01. The sequence continues at coordinate 577,010 of NZ_KV828512.1, forward strand.
GCGCTAACATGTGCGGGATCGGGGGGCGTCATCCGCCGCAGAGCGGAGCCTTCTCCCCGCCCGCGCGCGCCGGCCTCGCCGTGCGCCACCGAGCGACACCCCAGCAGGCCTTGGAACCGGTAGTCCAGACAATGAGCAACGAGCCAGAAAGCACGCAGCACAAGAGCGCCCTGCAGGGACTGAAGGGCTACCTGTCGAGCCAGATCCTCGGCCAGGAAAAACTCGTCGACCGCCTGCTGATCGCGCTGCTAGCCGACGGCCACCTGCTGGTGGAAGGCGCGCCGGGACTGGCCAAGACCAAGGCCATCAAGGACCTCGCCGAAGGCCTCGAAGCCGAGTTCCACCGTATCCAGTTCACTCCCGACCTGCTCCCCGCCGACATCACCGGCACCGAGATCTACCGTCCGGAGACCGGCACCTTCGTGTTCCAGCAAGGCCCGATCTTCCATCACCTGGTGCTGGCCGACGAGATCAACCGCGCCCCGGCCAAGGTGCAGTCGGCGCTGCTCGAAGCCATGGCCGAGCGCCAGGTTTCGGTCGGCCGCAGCACCTACGACCTGCCACAGCTGTTCCTGGTGATGGCGACACAGAACCCGATCGAGCAGGAAGGTACCTACCCGTTGCCGGAAGCCCAGCTCGACCGCTTCCTCATGCACGTCAAGATCGGCTACCCGGAGGCCTCGGTGGAACGCCGCATCCTCCAGCAGGCGCGTGGCGAGGCACTGAACGGCGAGGCCCGGCCGGAGCGCCGGGTGACCCAGGAAACCATCTTCGCCGCGCGCCAGGAAATCCTCGGCCTGTACATGGCCGACGCGGTGGAGGAATACCTGGTGCAACTGATCATGGCCACCCGCACCCCGGCCAAGCACGACGCGGAACTCGCCGAATGGATCTCCTACGGCGCCAGCCCGCGCGGCTCCATCGCCCTCGACCGCTGCGCGCGCGCCCACGCCTGGCTGGGCGGACGCGACTTCGTCAGCCCCGAGGACATCCAGGCGGTGCTGTTCGACGTGCTGCGCCATCGCCTGATCCTGACCTTCGAGGCGGAAGCCGCCGGCATCGACCAGGACCGGGTCGTGCAGCGCATCCTCGACGTGGTCGCCGTGGCCTGAGGCCGCCGCCATGCTGAGCGCCGCCCCGGGCGTCGAACTGGGCCTCGACGAGCTTCTGGAAATGCGCCACCGGCTCCACGAAGCGCGCCTGTTCTCCTCGCAGAACCGCCGCAGCCCGCTGGTCGGCCTGCATCACTCGCGCCTGCGCGGACGCGGCGTGGACTTCGACCAGGTGCGCATCTACCAGCCCGGCGACGACGTACGGACCATCGACTGGCGCGTCACCGCGCGCACCCGCGAGCCGCACACCAAGCTGTTCCACGAGGAACGCGAGCGACCGGTGTTCGTCCTGGTCGAACAGAGCCAGCGCCTGTTCTTCGGCTCCGGCCTGTGCTTCAAGGCGGTGCTGGCGGCACGCGCGGCGGCCTTCATCGGCTGGTCGGCGCTGGCCCACAACGACCGTATCGGCGGCCTGGTATTCAGCGACCGCGACTGCCACGAAATCAAGCCGCGACGCAGCAAGCACAGCCTGCTACAACTGTTCAACCAGCTATTGCGGGCCAATCGCGAGCTGCGCGAGACGCCGGCCGAGCGACCTGGCGAACTGTTCGGCCTGGCCCTGCGCCGCGCCCGCGAAGTGCTGCGCCCGGGCAGCCTGATCCTGGTGCTGTGCGACGAGCGCACCCTCAATGACGTCGCCGAGCAGCAACTCAGCCTGATCGCACGCCATACCGACCTGGTGCTGCTACCGCTGTCCGACCCGCTCGACCATGCCCTCCCCGCCGCCGGACTGCTGCGCTTCCGCGAAGGCGCCGCCGACCTCGAGCTGGACACCCACGCCAACGAGCTGCGCCAGGCCTATCGCGAGCTGGCCGAGGCGCGCCGCGCGCGCTGGCAGCGGCTGGCCCAGCGACTGGGCGTGCCGCTGCTGCCGCTGTCGACCCAGGAAGACCTGGTGGAGCAGTTGCGGGACCTGCTGGAACAACACCAGCCGGGATATCGCGCATGAATCCGCTCGACCGGCTGGAACCGCTGATCGCCCCCCCGCCCATCGGCTGGTGGCCGCCGGCGCCCGGCTGGTGGTTGCTGGCCGCCCTGCTGCCGTTGCTCGGTTGGGGGCTCTGGCGACTGCGCCGGCACCTGCCGCGGCGCACCATCGCCACCCGCGGCGAAGCGCCGCTGGATCCGCTGCGCGAAGCGGCCCTGGCCGAACTGGCCGCGCTTGCCAAGCCCTACGGCAGGGCTTCCGCCGGGCCCTGGCTGCAGGCCATCAACGGCCTGCTCAAGCGGGTCTGCAGGGCGCGCTGGCCAGATAGCGGCAGCCACGCCCTCAGCGGCCGCGCCTGGCTGGCGTTCCTCGACAACCGTTGCCCGGCCGCCGGCCTGACCCGCTGGATGATCCTGGTGGAAGGCGGCTACCGTGCCGACTGCACCCTCGACGACAAGGCCGTGGACGGCCTCGACGCCGCCGTCGCCACCTGGATTCGCAAGCATGTTTGAGTTCGCCTGGCCCTGGGTCTTCGCCCTCGCCCCGTTGCCCTGGCTGCTGCGCCTGGTGCTGCCGGCCGCCGACAGCGGCGAGGCGGCGCTCAAGGTGAGCTTCCTCGACGAACTCGAAAGCCTCGCCGGACGCCGTGCCCGCGCACGCCTGCCGGCCTGGCGGCAGCAGGTGCGCTTCGCCCTGCTCTGGTTCCTCCTGCTGCTCGCCGCGGCCCGCCCGCAGTGGGTCGGCGAACCCCTGCCGCTACCCGCCAGCGGCCGTGACCTGCTGCTCGCGGTGGATGTCTCCGGCTCCATGGACTACCGCGACATGCGCTGGCAGGACGACGAGATCAGCCGCCTGGAACTGATCAAGAAACTCTTCGGCGACTTCATCGAAGACCGTCGTGGCGACCGCGTCGGCCTGATCCTGTTCGGCAGCCAGGCCTACCTGCAGGCGCCGCTGACCTTCGACCGGCACACCGTGCGGGTCTGGCTGGACGAGGCGCAGATCGGCATCGCCGGCAAGAACACCGCGATCGGCGACGCCATCGGCCTGGCGGTCAAGCGCCTGCGCCAGCGGCCCGCGGAAAGCCGGGTGCTGGTGCTGATCACCGACGGCGCCAACACCGGCGGACAGATAGCCCCGCAGATCGCCGCGCAACTGGCCGCCGAGCAACAGGTGAAGATCTACACCATCGGCGTCGGCGCCGACCCGCAGCAGGGCGGCGTGCCCGGCCTGTTCGGCTTCAACCCGGGGCTCGATCTCGACGAGCCGACCCTGCGCGGTATCGCCGAGATCACTGGCGGCGAATACTTCCGCGCGCGATCCAGCGCCGAGCTGGAAAGCATTTCCGCGACCCTCGACCGCCTCGAACCGGTCGCCCAGCAGACTACCCGGGCGCGCCCGGCCCTGGCGCTGTACAGTTGGCCGCTGGCCGCCGCCCTCGGCCTGAGCGTGCTGCTGGTGGCGCTGGAACTCTGGCCACGGGAAAACCGGACCTGGCCGCGCCGCCGTTCCGGGAGGCAACCATGAACCTGTTGCTGGACGCCTGGCCGCACTGGCTGCGCCCCTACTGGCTGCTGCTGGCGCCGCTGCTTGGCTGGTTGCTGTGGAAGCTGCTGCATCGCCAGCGTCGTGCCGGACGCTGGCAATTGCTGCTGCCGACGGCCTTCCAGCCCTGGCTGCTGGTCGGCGGCGCCGGGCGGCAGAACCGCATGCCCTGGATCTGCCTCGGCATCGCCTGGCTGCTGGCCCTGCTGGCCTTGCTCGGGCCCAGTTGGCAGCAACTGGAACAGCCCTCGATGAAGCGTAGCGACCCGCTGGTGGCGATCCTCCAGCTGACTCCCGGGATGCTTGCCGGCGACCTGTCGCCGACCCGCCTGGAGCAGGCCCGGCGCAAGCTGCTCGACCTGCTTCGCACGCGCAACGACGCGCAGACCGCGATCGTCGTCTACGCCGGCAGCGCGCATACCCTGGTGCCGCTGTCGGACGACCAGCTCACCGCGCGCAACCTGCTCGACGCCCTGAAACCTTCGATCATGCCCGAGCCCGGCCAGCGCGCCGACCTCGCCGTGCGCCAGGCCCTCGACCTGCTGGAACAGGGCGCCCAGGGCCGCGGCCGCCTGCTGCTGCTGACCAGCGGGCTGAGCGAACCCGAGCGCCAGGGCATCCGCAGCGCCCTCGAGCACCGGGCGGCGCGCCTCGCCGTGCTCGGCGTCGGCACGCCGAAGGGCGCTCCGGTGCAGCAGGAGGATGGCAGCTTCCTCAAGGACGATCAGGGCGGCATCCTCCTGCCCAGGCTCGACGAAAGCGGGCTGCGCCGCTTCGCCGCGGAGATCGGCGCCGGCTACCAGCGCCTGCGGCCGAACGACCGCGACCTCGACAGCCTCGGCCTGCTGGCCCGCGGCGGCACGCTGGAGGAAGACCGCGAGAACGCCCTGCTGCGCCTGCAGCGCTGGGCCGACCAGGGTTACTGGCTGCTCCTGCCGCTGCTCCTGCTGGCCGCCTGTGCCGGACGGCGCGGCTGGCTGTTCTGCCTGCCGCTGTTGATGCTGAGCCTGCCGCAACCGGCCATGGCCTTCCAGTTCGAAGACCTCTGGCTGCGTCCGGACCAGCAAGGCCAGCGCCTGTTGCAACGAGGCCAGGCGGACGAGGCGGCGAAGCGCTTCGAGGACTTCCGCTGGAAAGGCCTGTCGCTCTACCAGGCCCGCGACTACGCCGCCGCTGCCCAGGCCTTCGCCCAGGGCGACCAGGCCGACGATCACTACAACCGTGGCAACGCCCTGGCCCGCCAGGGCGAACTGGAAGCCGCCGTCGACGCCTACGAACAAGCCCTGGAGCGCCAGCCGCAACTGGTCGCCGCGCAACGCAACAAGGCCCTGGTCGAGGAACTGCTGCGCCAGCGCCAGGAACAGGCGGCGCAGCAGCAGGCCGGCGAGAACAAGGAACAGCGCCAGGAAGCGAGCCAGCAGAGCCCGCCATCCGGAAGCAGCCAGCGGCCGCCGCGCGATGCGGCGACCGTCGATGCGCAGAAGGCCCAGGCCGCGGCGCCCTCGACCAGCCTGCCGGAAGACGAAGGCGAGAAGACCGCCGGAGCACCCGGCCAAGCGCAGCCGCAGCCCGACGCCGAGGACGAGCGGACGGGCGACGAGGAAGCCGACGACGGACTCGACGACGAACGTCGCCAGGCCCTCGAGCAATGGCTGCGACAGATTCCCGACGATCCCGCCGAGTTGCTGCGGCGCAAGTTCTGGTACCAACAGCAGCAACGCCAGGAAGCCACGCCATGATCCGCCTGTTCTGCAGCCTGCTTCTCGCGCTCCTCTGCGTCTCCGCCCACGCCAGCTTCAGCGCCAGCGTCGACCGCGCCCGCCTGACCGAAGGGGAAAGCGTCGAACTGACGCTGGAATCGGACGACCCGACCCTCTTCGGCAAGCCCGACCTGAGCCCGCTGGACGCCCTCTTCGAGGTCCTCGGCACGCGCCAGGTCAACCGTCTCGCCACGCAGAACGGCCGGGCCCAGGCCACCACCCGCTGGATCGTCACCCTCCTGCCGAAGCAGAGCGGCTACGTGGCGATCCCGCCGATCAGCCTCGGCGCCAGCAGCACCCAGCCGATCAGGCTGCACGTACTGGAGGCGCGCGACCGCGCCAAGAGCAGCAAGCTGGCGCCGGTCTTCATCGATGCCAGCGTCGACCAGGAGACGGTCTACGTGCAGGCCCAGGCGATCCTCACCCTGCGCATCTACCACTCGGTGTCGCTATACGACGACAGCAGCCTGACCCCGCTGGCGATGAACGACGCGAAGGTCGAACAGCTCGGCGAGGCGCGTACCTACGAGAAGGAGATCAACGGCATCCGCCACGGCGTGATCGAGGTGCGCTACGCGATCTTCCCGCAGAAGAGCGGCACCCTGGAGATTCCTGCGCAAGCCTTCAGCGCGACCCTGGTCGACCGTGGCAGCGACGACTACAACCCCTTCGGCCCGCGCCCCGGCCGGCAGATGCGGGTGACTTCGCCGAGCATCCCGCTGCAGGTCCGGCCCAAGCCTGCCGACTATCCGGCCGACGCGCCCTGGATGCCGGCCCGCGCGCTGAGCATCAGCGAAAGCTGGAGCCCGCAGCCGGAGCAGGCGCAGGTCGGCGAATCGCTGACGCGCAATGTGCTGCTGAAGGTCGAGGGGCTTTCCGGCACCCAGCTTCCGCCGTTGCCGCTGCCCGACGTGCAAGGCCTGCGGCGCTACCCGGACCAACCGCAGTTGGCCGACCAGAGCACCGACCAGGGCCTCATCGGCAGTCGCGAGGAACGCGAGGCGCTGGTGCCCGAGCAGGCCGGGCGCATCGAGTTGCCGGCGCTCGAAGTGGTCTGGTGGAACACCCGCGAAGACCGCCTGGAGCGCACCAGCCTGCCACCGCGCACCCTGGAAGTGGCCGCCGCGCCGCAGGCCGAGGCGGAGCCGCCGGCGGCGGCGCTGCCGCTCGGCGAACGCCTGGAGCCGACGCTCTGGCCCTGGCAACTGGCTACCGCCGTGCTGGCCCTGACCACCCTGCTCGGCTTCGGCCTCTGGTGGCGCGCCCGCCAGCTGCCGGCGGTGATCCGCGCCGCAGCCAACGGCCCGAGCAGCCGCAGCCTGCTCGACGAGCTGCGCCGCGCCTGCCTGGCCAACGATCCCCAGGCGACCCGCCAGGCCCTGGACGCCTGGGCTCGTCAGCAACCCGATACCCTGGCCGACATGGCGGCCCGCTTCGTACCGCTGTCCGACGCCCTGGATGGCCTCAACGGCGCGCTGTACAGCGAGAGCGGCCATTCCTGGCAGGGCGAGGACCTGTGGCGGGCGATCCGCGCCCTGCCCACCACGGAACAAGCGCCGGCGGGAGCGGTCGACAATGGCGGCCTGCCACCGCTCTATCCGCGCTGAACGGCGCTATGGTTAGGACTGGCACGACATTCCGATTCCGCAAGAGGGCCCGCATGCGCTTCCGTACCCTGTACCTCGTCCTGTGCGGCCTGCTCCTGGGCCACGCCGCGACGGCCGCCGAACCGCCGACCGCGCCCACGCCGCCGACGCAGCCGGCCGAAGGGCCGGGCGGCGCGGCCTATCGCCATGCCAGCGTGCATCAGTGGCACTTCGGCGAAGGCGCTCGCGAATACTGGGTGTTCACCCCCGAGCAACCGGTCCCCGGCAACGCTCCGCTGGTGATCTTCCTGCACGGCTGGAGCGTGATGCAGCCGGACCTCTACCGCGCCTGGATCGACCATATCGTCCGCCGCGGCATGGTGGTGGTCTACCCGCGCTACCAGCCGGACCTGAAGACGCCCAACGCAGACTTCCTCGACAATGCCGCCGGCGCCCTCGGCGACGCCCTCAGGCGCCTGCAGGCCGGCGAGCTGGGGGTGCGCCCGCGGCTGAACCAGGTCGCCTACCTCGGCCACTCCGCCGGCGGACTGCTCGCCGCCAACCTGGCGGCCGCCAGCGAACGCCTGAAGCTGCCGGCGGCGAAGGCGCTGATGGTGGTCGAGCCCGGCAAGAGCCAGGGCAAGCGCTGGGACGGCGTGGCCCAGGAACGCCTGTCGGGGCTGGCCAAGGGTACCCTGCTGCTGGCGGTCTGCGGCGACGAGGACAGCCACGTGGCCTGCACCGACGCCAAGCGCATCTACCGCCAGAGCCGGCACATTCCGCCCAGCGACAAGAACCTCCTGCTGCTGCGCAGCGATCGCCACGGCGCTCCGCCGCTGCTGGCCAACCACGCGGCGCCCACCGCGCCGGTATTCGGCCCGCAGTATCCGAAGGAAGAAGACAGCGACTGGTTGCTCGACCGCGTCGAGAAGCGCCTCGAAGTCCAGCAGGCCGAAGGCCGCTATACCGGCCACGACCCGCTGGTGATCGACGCCCTCGACTGGTACGGCACCTGGAAGCTGTTCGATGGCCTCACCGACGCGGCGTTCTACAACCGCAACCGCCAGTACGCCCTGGGCGCTACGCCGGAGCAGACCGGCATGGGCCAGTGGAGCGACGGCACCCCGGTGAAGCCAATCAAGGTGCTCAAGTAGCCAGCGCTAGAAGTCGTAGCTCAGGCGCAGGTTGACGGCGCTGCCGCCGACCCGCTCGCCTTTCGTCCCCTGCAGCTCCAGGCTGCCCTGCAACGGACCGCGGCGGGCGTGCAGCGCCATCCCCGCACTGAACAGGTCGCGCCCCCGATGGGCCGAAACCTGCTTCAGGTCGACGCCCTGCAGGCTAGCCTCGGTGTGGCTCGCCGGCACTCCCAGGGCACGCTCGTAGCCCAGGTTCAGCTCCGGCTCCAGCGACCAGTCGGCCACCCGCAGGCTGCGCGCGACGCTCAGTTCCAGGGTGGCGAAGGTCGCATCCCTGGCCGCGCGGTCGACGTCCAGCGCCAGCTCGCTGTGCTTTTCGCGGAAACCTTTCCATTCCGTGCGGGTCGCCAGCAGGCCGACCCGCGGCTCGACCCGCCAATCGTCCTTGCGCCAGCGGTAGCCGCTCTTGACGCTGGCGTGGTAGAGCCAGCCCTCGCTGTCGCCCTTGGCCGTGGCAAAGCCCGGCAGGCGCCGCTTGCTGGCGGCGTCGAGGTAGCCGGCGCCGAGCATGGCACTGACGTAACCGCCCTGTTCCAGGCTGTCGAAGGCGTGTAGCAAGCCCACGGCGAGCTGGGTGATGTCCAGCTCGACCTTGCCGCCGGCGCTGTTGATCCGTCCCTTGGTCTGCGCCAGCGTCGCGCCGCCCTGGGTTCGTTCGTCGAGCGCCTGGACCAGGCCCAGGGCAATGCCGTCGCTACGCTCGCGACTGCCGCTGACGCCTGAGCGCCCCTCGTTGCGCAAGCCGGAAGCGAGCCCCTGGAACCACAACCGCGGCGCCTGCCCGGGCTGCGCCCAGGAAAGCTCGCCAAACATCGCGCGATCCACTTGCGACGGCTGCCGACTCAGGTAGGCCAGGCTGTCGGCATACACCTGGCCGCCGGCGCTGCGTGGCAGGCCAGCGAGATCGCCGCGCGCCAGGCTGGCCTGCAGCCAATCGTTGTAGGCGCCGGGGCGCAGGGCGATGGGCCGGTCACGGAGCGCGTTCAACGCCGCCGCGGAACGCCCGGCGTTGCCTTGTAGGTTGACCTGCCCCGGCAGGTCGAGCGGAGCCAGGGCCAGGGCGATGCCATCCGCAGCGAAGCGCAAGTCGTGGCGCAGGCCCCGCGCGGCCAGGCCCGGCGCCTGTTGCAAGGCATCGAAACCGCCCTGGTAGGTGGCGCCCCGCGCGACCGTCAGGAACTTCTGCCCCGCCCCCGCCGCATCGGCCGCCGTCAGTTGCAGCCGCCCGCCCAACCGGGCGAAAGCAGCCGCGCCGTCGAGGCGGATCGGCGGTTGCCCGCCCAGCGCCACCCGGGTCGTGCTCGACGGCGACAGTTCGAGCGAGCGGGTGAAGCTCGGCGCGCCCGCGAGGCGGTCGGCGGCGAGCACACCGTCGATCCGGGTCGGCGCGGCAATGGTGCCGCCGCCGCCCAGCTCGCCGGCCCGGGCTACCCTCAACCCCGGTCCTTCGAGCGTGCCGTCCACCACCAGGCGCCCGCCGCGAACCTCGCTGGCGGCAGAGAACCGGTTGCGCCCGGCGAGCGCCAGTTCGCCGGCCTCGACCGCGACCCCGGCGAAACGGTTATCGCCCGACAGCCGCAGCGCGCCGCTGCCGGCCTTGCCAAGCATGCCACCGGCGCGGATGTCGTTGTTCCAGGCATCCCTGGCATTCCAGCCGCCGCGCGCCGCGTCCAGCGTCACCCGCTGATCGCCGAACAGCTGGCCTGGTCCACGTACCGCCCGGGCCAGGTCCAGCAACCCCCAGCCGAAACGCGCGTCGACCCCAGGCTCGCCAAGATCGACGGCGGTGCTCAACATGGTCATCCGCACCTGCGCCATGTCCATGTAGGGAAAACGCTCGGCCAGCAATGCCGCGCTGGCGCTGACTAGCGGCGTGGCGTAGGAGGTACCGCTCTGGTCGGCATAGGTGTAGGTCAAGCGTTCGGCCGAGGCACCGTTCGCCGCGGCCACGTACATGTCGCCGGGCGCCGCCAGGCACCAGTCTTTCGTCACCCCGCACTGGTTGGAGTAGTCGGTGAGGTCGCGGTCCGGACCCAGCGCGACCACGCTGAGGAAACCGCTTTCCAGTCCGGGCATGAAGCGCGGCAAGGTGGCGAGCAAGCCGGGCTGCGCGCGGCTTTCGTTGCCGGCTGCGAACACCAGCAGGCGCCCGTCGCGCACGCCGTCGGCCAGGGCATTCAGGTAGGGATGCGGCGCTGCGGGATCGATCGCCGCATAAGCGGCATCCACCGCGGCGGCGTCATTGCCGATAGGATCGTCGTTGTAGCTGTTGTTGATGATCCGTACCGTCGGCGCGCCCCGGTAGAGGGTGCTCAGGGCGCCATGGACGAGTTCCTCGCTGCCCGGTTGCAGCAGGCTGGCCTGGCTCGCCGCTTCATCTTGTTCCTCCTCTATGTCGGCATCCTCGTCATCGGCTTCGTCGCTGGGCCTGATTTGCGTCTGGAAAAGCCCGACCTTCGGCGCCACGCCACCACGATAGGTGAAATCGGCAATGACCTCCGGCCTGGCCGCGATGATTCCGCTGACATTCGCGCCATGGCTGGCGACCTGGATTTCTCCGCTTTGCTCATCGCGATCGAAGAGCGGCCGGGAGGGATCGGCGATCGCTTCCTCGCCGTCGATGGCCACTCGGTTGGCCAGCGGAGTGATCGCCTGGCCGGCGAACGCCGGATGCTGCGGAAGGAAACCGCCATCGATCACCCCGACATCCACGCCTTTGCCGGTCAGGCCCAACGCGCGCGCGACCGGCACGCCGATGAAGTCCTGCTCCCAGCCGCTGGACCGGGCTTCGGCCAACGCACAGGGCGACAGCGATAGCGAAACGCCCAGCGGCACCAGTGTGCGTATCCCGCACTTTCGAACATCCTTCCAACGCGTCGTCCGCGACATGGCAAAAAATCCCCCAAAAACGAAAGGCACCCGCACTCTTCGCGGATGGCACCCGGCAATAGCCTGGCGGCTAGCGTTCCGAGCAGGCGCACGCTAGCTCCCGGGGGGTTAAAAAAGGCTTAACGCGGACACGCCGACGGGAGCGGCACGGGGTCACAGCGGAGGCGCAAACCGGGTGGGCAACTGGACAGCCCGCGCCCCGATCGACGAACATCGCTGCCCGACTCGCGAAAACCGCCGACCGCCCGCCTCTCCCGAACCGCCCATGGCGCGACGGCCATCCACCGCCAGTCGACCAGCCCATTCGTCACGCGACCCAGGCCATGCATATCCACGTACTCGTCGTCGAAGACAACTTCGATCTCGCCGGCACCGTCATCGACTACCTCGAGGCCGCCGGGGTGGTCTGCGATCACGCCCGCGACGGCCAGGCCGGCCTCAACCTGGCGCGCGCCAACCGCTACGACGTGATCCTGCTGGACATCATGCTGCCGCGCATCAACGGCCGGCAGGTCTGTCGCCAGCTGCGCGAAGCCGGCCTGCAGACCCCGGTACTCATGCTCACCGCCCTGGATACCCTGCAGGACAAGCTCGACGGCTTCGACGCCGGCGCCGACGACTATCTGCTCAAGCCCTTCGAACTGCCGGAGCTGCTGGTCCGCCTGCAAGCCCTCAGCCGGCGCCGCAGCGGCCAGGCCCAGCGCCTGCAGGTCGACGACCTGGTGATGGACCTCGACAGCCGCCAGGCCAGCCGCGGCGGCACGCCCCTGGCGCTGTCCCCCACCGCCTGGAAGATCCTCGAGTGCCTGATGCGCGCCAGCCCCGCGCTGGTCACCCGCGAGCAGCTGGGGCGCAGCGTCTGGGGCGACGAGCCGCCGGAAAGCAACACCCTCAACGTGCACATGCACCACCTGCGCAGCACCGTCGACAAGGGGTTCGCCACCCCTCTGATCCATACCCTGCACAGCGTCGGCTTCCAGCTGGAGCGAAAATGAAACGCGGCCTGAGCCTGATCCCCATCGTCGGCGGCGGCGTCAGCCTGATCCTCGCCGGGGTGCTGCTGGTCTACACGCGCATGCTCGGCAACTACGGCGAGACCGGCGCCCTCTACCTGCTCAGCATGATGATGGAAGAGGAAGGGCTGTACTTCGCCCAGCGCTACCAGGAAGACCCGGCTACGCCGGCGCCGGACAGCTACTACTTCAAGGGCAGCGTCGGCACCGCGGGGCTGCCGCCGAAACTCAGGGAGATGCTCGACACCCCGCCCTACAAGAGCATCGGCGCCATGCAACTGCTCGGCAACTGGGACGACGATGACGAAGAGGAGGATGACGACGCGCCCAGCGACGATGCCTACGTGGTGGTCCGCCAGCCACTGGCCGACGGCAAGACGCTCTACCTCTACGACAACGACGCCGCCGGCAGCATCGACACGCCGCTGTCCGACGCCATCATCGACGCCCGCGTCAGGCAGACCTGGATCGTCACCCTATCGGTCACCCTGCCTTCGCTGGCCGCCGTCGGCCTGCTGGTCTGGTTCATCGTCGCGCCGTTGCGCAAGCTGACGCGCTGGTCGATGACCCTCGACGACCTCGCCCCGGACAGCCAGCGGCCGCGCTTCAACTACCGCGAACTCAACGTGCTGGCGGATACCCTGTGGAACAGCGTGACCCGGATCAAGGACTTCAGCCAGCGCGAGGAGCGCTTCCTGCGCTACGCCAGCCATGAGCTGCGCACCCCGCTGGCGGTGATCGGCATGAACCTGGAGCTGCTCGACCAACCCGGCCGCGCGCCCTCCCCGCATGCCTTGCAACGCATCCGCCGCTCGGCGCTGGCCATGCAGCAGATGACCGAAACCCTGCTCTGGCTCAGCCGCGAGAGCGGCGAACTGCGCGACGACGGACACATCGAGGTCGGTCGCCTGCTGGAGGAGCTGCTCGAGGAACAACAGGCGCTGAGCCAGCGCCGCGGCCTGACCTTCCACCTCGACGTGGAGCCACACAGCCTGCCGCAGACCCGCGCGCGGATCATCATCGGCAACCTGCTGCGCAACGCCCTGCAGTACAGCGACGAGGGCGTGGTGGAAATCGTCGTGCGCGACCGCAGCCTGCTGATCAGCAACCCCATCGGCGCGGCCCAGGGCACGGACGAGTCGATGGCGTTCGGTTATGGCCTGGGCCTCGACCTGGTCCAGCGCCTGTGCCAGAAGAGCGGCTGGCGCCTGCATTACAGCAGCGACGAGCAGCGTTTCCGCTGCGAGCTGCTGTTCCCCGCCACACCGGACTGAAGCGCGGCGGCCTTCCTCCGCGCGAAAAAAACCGCGGCCGGGGCCGCGGTCTTGGCGAGGCTCGGTGCGACTCAGTGAGCGAACAGCGAGGCCTTCCTGGCCTGCAGCTTGGCCGGGTTGATCAGGAAACGCGCCAGGGCCGGCAGCAGCCAGAGGGCGCCGAACATGTTCCAGAGCAGCATGAAGGTCAGCATCAGGCCCATGTCGGCCTGGAACTTGATCGCCGAGAAGATCCAGGTGGCCACGCCGATCGCCAGGCACAGGCCGGTGAACAGCACCGCCTTGCCGGTGGAGCGGAGGGTCTCGTAGTAGGCCTCCTGCAACGGCAGGCCCATGCGCAGGAAAGACTCCAGGCGGGTGTAGATGTAGATCCCGTAGTCCACCCCGATGCCGACGCCGAGGGCGATCACCGGCAGGGTCGCGACCTTCACGCCGATGCCCAGCGCCGCCATCAGCGCGTTGCCCAGCACCGAGGTGAGGATCAGCGGCAGGACGATGCAGAGGGTCGCGGCGAAGGAACGGAAGGTGATCATGCACATGGCCGCCACGCAGATGTACACCAGCACCAGGATGATCAGTTCGGACTGCTTGATCACCTCGTTGGTGGCGGCCTCGATCCCGGCGTTGCCGGCGGCCAGCTGGAACTGCAGGTCGTCCTTGTCATTCTCCGCGGCGAAGGCCTGCACCGCCGCCACCGCGCGGTCGAGGGTCTCGGCCTTGTGGTCGTTGAGGAAGACCAGCAGCGGCGCCAGCGAGCAGTCGGTGTTGTAGAGACCGTCGGCACGGGCGATGGAGTTGTTCAGCACGTCCTGGTTGCGCGACAGGGTCTCCCATTTCAGGTTGCCTTCGTTCATCCCCTTGATCACCTGCTTGGACACGGTGACCATCGAGATCGCCGACTGCACGCCCTCGGTGTTCTCCAGCTTCCAGGCCAGCTCGTCCATGGCCGCCAGGGCCTGGTGGGTGGAGCAGCCTTCCGGGGTGGTCTTGACCATCACCACCAGCACGTCCGAACTGGTCGAGTAGTTGCGGATGATGAAGTCGTTGTCGAGGTTGTAGCGCGAGTCGGGACGCAGTTCCGGCGCGCCCTGGTCGAGGTCGCCGATCTTCAGGTGCTTGCCATACCAGAGGCCGCCGCCGAGCATCAGCAAGGCGATGGCGATGGACACCGGGGCCACCTTCGGGCTGGCGAAGTTCGACAGCAGGCGCCAGAACGGGTGCTCGCGCACCGCGTCGTCCTTGCTGCGCTGCACTGCCTTCTTGCTGATGCCGATGTAGGAGATCGCCACGGGCAGCAGGATCAGGTTGGTGAAGACGATCACCGCCACGCCGATCGAGGCGCCGATGGCCAGCTCGCGGATCACCCCGATGTCGATCACCAGCAGGGTGATGAAGCCGACGGCGTCGGCGAGGATCGCGATCATCCCGGGCAGGAACAGTTGGCGGAAGGTCAGCCGCGCCGCCATCAGCGCATTGTCGGCGCCGCTGGACTGCAAGGCGATGCCATTGATCTTCTGCACGCCGTGGGAGATGCCGATGGCGAAGATCAGGAACGGCACCAGCATCGAATAGGGATCGAGGCCGAAACCGACCAGGTTGAGCAGGCCGAGCTGCCAGAGCACCGCCACCAGGGTAGTGATCAGCACGGCGATGGTGCTGCGGATGCACTTGGTGAACCAGTACAGCAGGACCAGGGTGATCAGCAGGCAGATACCGAAGAAGCCGACCACCATCACCAGCCCGTCGATCAGGTCGCCGACCTTCTTCGCGAAGCCGACGATGTGCACCTTCACGTTGGGATTCTGCAACTGGTACTTGTCGCGGATCTTCTCTTCCAGCTCATGGGAGAACTGGCGGTAGTCGAGCTTGATCAGTTCGCTCTGGTTCTTCGGGTTCGGGTACATCTCCAGCAGCGGTACGTCGACGATGCTCGACTTGAAGTTGTTCGCCACCAGGCGGCCGATCTGCCCGGACTTGAGCACGTTGTTGCGCAGTTCCTCCAGCGCCCGCGGCGAACCGTCGTAGGTCTGCGGGATCACCTCGCCGCCGGCGAAGCCTTCCTCGGTCACTTCGGTCCAGCGCACGCTGGGGCTCCACAACGACTTCAGGCCGGAACGGTCGACGCCGGGGATGTAGAACACCTCGTCATGGATCTGCCGGAGCGTCTCCATGTACTCCTTGGTGAAGATGTCGCCGTTCACCGCCTCCACCGAGATGCGCACGGTGTTGCCGAGGTTGGCCAGGTCGTTGCGGTGCTCGAGCATTTTCTGGATGAACGGGTGCTCCAGCGGGATCATCTTCTCGAAGCTGGTGGACGGCCGCACCTGGGTGGCCTGGTAGAACAGGAAGACGCTGACCAGCAGGCAGAGGAAGATCACCACCGGCCGGTTGTTGAAGATCAGGCGTTCGAGCAGGCTCGCCTTGTTTTGCTGATGCTGGTTCATGGCACTCATGCGACCCCGCCTTATTGTGGTTGTTCGAGCGCGGCACCGTTCGCCGCAGCGAGGTGCACGCCGCCCTGGCCGACCAGGATCAGGTGGCCGTCGCCGGTGGCGCTGACGCCGGCCAGGGACAGCCGGTCGGGACGGTTGAACACGCTGAAGCTGCGCCCGCCGTCGGAGCTTTCGAGGACACTGCCGCCGTGGCCGACCACGACGATACGCCCGTCCGCCAGCAGCGCGCCGTCGGAGAGACCGAATTCCAGGTCGCCGGACGCCGCCTTCAGCGGTATCTCTTCCCAGCTGTCGCCGAAATCGGCGGAGCGGAACAGGTGGCCGCGCAGGCCGTAGACCAGCACGCCGCCCGCATCGGCGGTACCGATGGCGCCGAACAGCGAGCCCTCGTAGGGGCCTTCGAGTTTTTCCCAGGTGGCGCCCCAGTCCTTCGAGCGGAACAGACTGCCGGCTTCGCCGACCACCAGCAGGCCGTTGTCCTTGACCGCGGCGATGGCGTTGAGGTGGAACTGGTCCTCGTTGTCCAGGCGCTCGCTGACGTCTTCCCAGTGCTGGCCGCCGTCGCGGGTCTCCAGCAGCGCGCCATAGGCACCGACGGCCAGGCCGTGCTGTTCGTCGGCGAACCAGATGTCCAGCAACGGCGCTTCGCGGCCGAGGTCCTCGAACTGCCTGGTCCAGGTGCTGCCGGCGTCGTCGCTGACGAGGATCTGCGCATCGTGCCCGACCGCCCAGCCCTTGCGCTCGTTGACGAAGAACACCGAGGTGAGCAACTGGCGGGTCGGCACCTTGGCCTGGGTCCAGGTCTTGCCGTCGTCGTCGGAGAGCAGGATATGCCCACGGTCGCCGACCGCGACCAGCCGCTTGCCGGCATGGGCGACGCTGAGCAGCAGGCTGCTGGCGGCCTTCGGCGATTCCACGGCGAATTGCGGCGGCGCGGCGGTTGGCGTCGACTCGGCCAGAACCGGGGTGGCGGCGAAGGTCAGAAGAGAAAGCGCCCCGAGAAACGACAGGGCCCTGCTGGCCAGGGGCGATCTGGAAGGAATGGCCGGATGCCGCGAAGCGTCCGCGGATTGGCCGGGCGAAGTGCGCCACGTCATGGGCTCACGCATGGATACCGTCCCCGTTGTTGTTATTAGTGGTTCGTGGTGAGCGTTATATAGCCAGCGTTTGGCGACGGAGACAATTGAAGCCACGTTATCTTTTGTTAAGCGTGTAAGCCGTCTGTAACGGGGGATCGGCGCCGCCCTCCTCCCCGGAGGGAAGCGGTCGGCGCCGGCGAGCGGAGCGATCAGCGGGTGCCGCGGCGGCGCAGGGCCGAGGGCTTGAAGTAGGAGTCGTCCGGTATCGCCTGGGTGAAGTCGATGGTACCCGGCTCCTCGTTGTCCAGGTTCTGCACGTGGTAGCGACGCGCCTGCAGGTCGTGGAACACGTCCAGCGCGCTCCAGGTGTACGGCAGGTCGTAGAAGTTCTTCAGGTAGGCCATGGACACCCGCCACAGTTCGCCGCGACCGTCGTACTGGTCGACCACCGCCGCGCTCCAGCTGTCCTCGTCGAGGTACAGGGTGCGTTTGGAGTAGATATGCCGCGCGCCCGGCTTCAGGGTACCTTCCACCACCCACACGCGGTGCAGTTCGTAGCGGGTGTATTGCGGATCGAGATGGCCCGGCTTGAGCAGTTCCTCGTACTTCACCTCGGGGCTGCTGACCTTGTAGTTGTTGTAGGGAATGTAGATTTCCTTCTTGCCCAGCAGCTTCCAGTCATAGCGGTCCGGCGCGCCGTTGAACATATCGGTGTCGTCGGCGGTGCGCAGGCCGTCGGCGGCGGCGATCGGCGTGTCGTAGGCAAGGTTCGGCGCACGCCGCACACGGCGCTGGCCGGCGTTGTAGCCCCAGGCCTGGCGCGGCTCCTTGACCTGGTCGAGGGTCTCGTGCACCAGCACCGCGCCGCCGGCCAGGCGCGCCGGGCTCTTGGTGAACGACAGGTAGTAGAACATCAGGTTGTTCAGGTCGGCGAAGCTGCCGCCCTTGAGGTAGTACTTGAACAGCGCTTCCTGCTGCGAGGTCACCAGCGAGTAGCTACCGTTGCGCTGTACCGCGACTTCCGAGGCGCGGCGCACGACATAGGTACCGCGGTAGCGGGCGACGTGGTTCCACAGCGCCTCCACGCCGCTCTTCGGAATCGGGAACGGCACCCCGCCATAGGCGTCGGCGAACCCGTTGCCGCCGTCCAGCAGCCTGGCGCTGGTGGCATTGGCGAAGGTGTTGTCGTACAGCCACTGCGGCGCCGAGCCGGAACGGCGACTGGGGTAGACCGGCATCCGGAAGCTGTCCGGGTAGGTCTTGAACAGCGCCAGTTGGCCCGGGGTCAGGTGTTCCCTGTACTGCTCCAGGTTGGCCTTGTCGATGGTGAACAGCGGCTTGTCCGCGGCGAACGGGTCCGGGTGGTGCTGGCCCGGCTTGTAGCCGGCCGGCGCCTGGGTGATGCCGCCGGTCCAGGCGGGAATGCTGCCGGCGGCGTTGCCGGCCTTCTCCGCGCCCAGCGGGGTGAGGCTCGACTTCAGTTGCGCCGCCTCGCCGGCGGAAACGCCGGCCAGCGCGCCGCCGCTGCCCAGTGCCAGCGCCAGGGAAGCGCCGATCAGCAGGTGCTTGTTCAACATGAGGGTTCTCCGTGTGAGGTGCCGGGCGCTCGCGGCGCCCGTGTCGTTATCGGTTCGGTCAGAAGGAGTACTTGACGGTCAGGCCGATGTTGTCGCGGTCGCGGATGTTGTTGTTCTGTCCGCCGCCGTAGAACTCGGTGTACTGCAGTTCGCCTTCCAGGCTGTTCAGGTAGGTGGCCTTGACCCCCAGGGTGTAGGCCTTGCGACCTTCGATGAAGTTGCCGGTCTGGTAGGAGTTGCCTTCGAAGTCGTCCTTGTAGACCACGTAGGGCGACACGTTGACCCCGGCGAACACGTCGTTCCAGGTGCCGCTGAGCAGCAGGGTGTAGCCGTAGGCGTTGCGGTTCACCTGGTCGCCACGGTCGCCGCCGGAAACGTACGAGCTGTTGCCGCGCCCGGCGTAGTAGCGGGTGCTGCCGTCGTAGGCGGTGTACTTCAGGCTGCTGCCACGCAGGTGTTCCGAGGCCAGCTCGGCGACGCCGGTCAACGAGTCGAAGCTCAGCGACGGGCCGAAGTTGTAGATGGTCCCGAGGGAGGTGTTGAACGCCTCGACCCGCTCGTAGTTGTGGATCTGCCCGCCGAGGCCGACCATCTGCCCGCCGACGTTGATCTGCCCGCCGTTGGCGGCTTCCGCCGCACCGTGGGCGAGGTCGCCGATCAGGTCGTTGGTGGCGGCGATGCCGATCGGCAGGTTCGGCCGATAGGCCAGCTCGCCGAACACCGAGGCGTCGCCCACCGTGGTGTTGAAGCTGAAGCCGTACATGCGGATGTCTTCGGCGAACTCGCGGCGGGCATTGATGTTGCCCATCACGTCGGCGGTCACCAGGCCGTTGGCCAGGGCTTCGGCGAGGTTGCCGGCGATCGGCCGCAGGGTGTTGGCCAGCGCCGCCAGGTCGGCCCCGGCATAGTCGCCGATGTCGGCGTACAGGGTCGGCTCCTTGGAGTGGTAGTTGACGAAGTAGAAGCCGAACTCGGTGCTGTTCAGTTCCTCGGCGATGTAGCGGAAGGCCACGCCGAACTGGCCGTCGTTGCGCGCGTTGATGTCCTTGCCGATGGACGACACCTTCATTACGTTGCCGTAGGCCGGGGTCACGCCGTTGGCATAGAGGCCGGTGTTCTTCAGCGCGCCGCTGAGCAGCGGATTGTTGCCCAGCGCCTGGTACAGGCCGATGACGTTGCCGAAGCCGGGCACCGGGGTGTCCAGCGCGGTGCCGGTGAAGTCGCTGTAGCCGGTGTTGCCGCCGTCGGCGAACAGGTCGGTCTCGGAGAAGAAGGTACCGACCGGGTCGAGGCGGGTTTCCTTCCAGTTCCACTGGTAGAAGGTTTCCATCGACAGGTTGTCGGTCAGGCCGATGTTGAAGCTCAGCGCCTCCACCGGCATCAGCACTTCCTTGAGCTCGGAACCGGGCAGGCGGTACTTGGCGGCATCCACCGGGTTGGTGGTGTTGACCCCGCCACGGTAGAAGATGCCCTCGCCCCAGTTGAACACCTGGCGGCCGAAGCGCGCGCTCAGCGGCATGTTGCCGATGTCCCAGCTGCCGTAGACGTAGGCGTCGAGGATTTCCGCCTTGTGCCCGGCGATGTCGCGGGTCTGGCTGGTGAAACGGTCGTCGTGGGGATAGCTCTGGCTCGGCTGCGATGGATCGTTGTGGCTGTAGTAGTCGTTGCGCTTGTCCATGATCTGGGTGTCATAGAACGCCGTGCCGCGGATGAACACGCCATAGTTGCGCCAGGTCGCCTCCAGGTCCGAGGTGATCTTGTAGACCTCGGAAACCAGGCCGGTATCGAAGTTGCGGTTGCCGTCGTTGGTGTTGATGTCGTTGTTGCTCTTGTCCTGCCCCTGCACCCGCCACAGGGTGCCGTAGGACAGGGTGGTATCGAGCGAACCGGACACCTCGTTGTCGAGGAAGCTGAATTCGACGGCCTGGGCCTGGCCGCCCAGCAGCGGCAGCAGCCCGGCGAAGGCGAAGCCGGCCCGGGCCGGCGCGGAGCGCAGCCGGGGCTGGCGGTTGGGGATGTACATCGGGAACTCACTCCATGTGGTCATGCGTTGGGCGCCGCCACTGCGGGCGGTTCGCCGTTCGGCCGTTTCTCTGCGGCCTTGTTATGGGTGGTCGCGGCGTCACCGGCCTCGCGTCGACGAAAGGGAACCGCGCGACGAGGCAGTGCAACCGGGATGCCAATTCAACGGAATCCTCCAGGGAATTCAATGGATTGCGACAAAAACAGGACTTCCTGCCAGATGACTGTTCATTCACTGACCAGAAAACAGGAAGTGTCCGACAAAACGCGCCAGGCGAATTCCGCCAATGGCGCGAAAAGTCCCTTCGCAGAGCCTGCGCAGGGTGGTTCGCGAAACACGATTAAGCGGGCTCCATCAATGGAAAACAGTGAAGCGATTCCCAGAAGTAACAAAGGGCGTTACCAGCCAGTGGCCAGTAACACCCTCTTCCGGGAGAAGCTGGCGGATCAGGCCAGGCTCTTGCTCACCACTTCGTAGACGTCGCTGGACAGCTCGCCGGAGGCCAGGATACGTTCCAGCTCGCCGCGCATCAGCGCCTGCCGCGCCTCGTCGTACTTGCGCCAGCGGGTCAGCGGCATCAGCAGGCGCGAGGCGATCTGCGGGTTGAGTGCGTTGAGCACGATCACCTGGTCGGCGAGGAAGCGATAGCCGGCGCCGTCAGGACGATGGAAGTTGACCAGGTTCTGGTTGGCGAACGCGCCGATCAGCGCGCGCACCTTGTTCGGGTTCTTCAGGGTGAAGGCCGGGTGCTGCATCAGCGCCTGGACCCGCTCCAGCCCGCCCGGCAGCGGCGAGCCGGCCTGCACGCTGAACCACTGGTCCATCACCAGCGGGTCGTCCTTGAAGTAGTCGGCGAACATGGCCAGGGCCTTGCCCTTCTCTGCCTCGAAGCCGGAATTGACCAGCACCGCCAGGGCGGTCAGGCGCTCGGTCATGTTGTCGCAGCCTTCGTACTGCTCCAGGCAGGCGGCGAGGATTTCCTCCCGGCCCGACAGCGACAGGTAGGACAGCGCGATATTCTGCAGGCTGCGCCGGGCGATGTGCGAGGCTTCGGCGAGGTAGGCGGTGTCGCGGGAAATCTTGCGGTTGGCCTGGTAACGCTGCCACAGCGGCTCGAACAGCGCTTCGCCGATACGCTGGCGGGCGAATTCGCGGGCGGCATGGATCGCGTCGACATCGGCGACTTCGCTGATCTCGGTGAGATAGGCCTCGCTGGGCAGCGAGAGCATCTCGGCGACCATCGCCTGGTCCAGCGCCTCGTCCGCCAGGAGGGTGCGGTAGGCCTCGATCAGGCGCGGGTCGAGTACCAGTTGCGCGCCGCGCTGGTGCTGGCCGATCAGCTCCTGCAGGACCTGCACCGAAAGCTGTTGGCCGGCCTCCCAGCGGTTGAAGCCGTCGCTGTCGTGCTGCATGAGGAACAGCAACTGGTCGCGGCTGTAGGGGAAGCTCAGTTTCACCGGCGCGGAGAAGCCGCGCAGCAGCGATGGCAGCGGCTGCTCCGGCACCTCGACGAAGACGAAGCGCTGCTCGGCCTCGGTCACCGCCAGCACGCGGTTGCCGCCCTGGGCCGCGGCCTCGCCTTCCAGGCGCAGCGGGAGTTCGTGGCCCTGGCCGTCGAGCAGGCCCAGCTCCAGCGGGATGACGAAGGGTTCCTTGCTCGGCTGGCCGGGAGTCGGCGGGCAGCTCTGGCGCACCGTCAGGGTGTAGCGGCGGGCGGCGGCGTCGTACTCGCCTTCCACCGCCAGGCGCGGAGTGCCGGACTGGCTGTACCAGCGCTTGAACTGGGTCAGGTCGACGCCATTGGCGTCTTCCATGGCCTTGACGAAATCGTCGCAGGTCACCGCCTGGCCGTCGTGGCGCTGGAAGTACAGGTCCGAGCCCTTGCGGAAGCCTTCGGCGCCGAGCAGGGTGTGGATCATCCGCACCACTTCCGAGCCCTTCTCGTAGACGGTCAGGGTGTAGAAGTTGGAAATCTCGATGAACGAGTCGGGGCGCACCGGATGCGCCATCGGCCCGGCGTCCTCGGCGAACTGGTTGGTGCGCAGGAAGGCGACGTCCTCGACGCGCTTGACCGTGCGCGAGTTCATGTCGGCGGAGAATTCCGAGTCGCGGAATACGGTGAAGCCTTCCTTGAGCGACAGCTGGAACCAGTCGCGGCAGGTGACCCGGTTGCCCGACCAGTTGTGGAAATACTCATGCGCCACCACGCCCTCGACCCGCTGGTGGGCGGCGTCGGTGGCGGTTTCGGCACGGGCCAGGACGCAACTGGAGTTGAAGATGTTGAGGCCCTTGTTCTCCATCGCGCCCATGTTGAAGTCGTTGACCGCGACGATCATGAAGATGTCCAGGTCGTATTCGCGGCCGTAGACCTCCTCGTCCCAGCGCATCGACTTCTTCAGGCTGTCCATGGCGTGCTGGACCTTGTCGATGTTCTCCGGCTCGACGTAGATGCGCAGCGCCACGTCGCGCTGGCTCATGGTGCGGAAGCTGTCCTCGACGCACCAGAGGTCGCCGGCGACCAGGGCGAACAGGTAGGCCGGCTTCTTGAACGGGTCTTCCCAGGTCGCCCAGTGCCGGCCGTTGCCTTCGGAACCGCTGGCCAGCGGGTTGCCGTTGGAGAGCAGCACCGGGTAGCGCTGCTGTTCGGCGCTGACGGTGGTGGTAAAGCGACTCATCACGTCGGGACGGTCGAGGTAATAGGTGATCTTGCGGAAACCCTCGGCCTCGCACTGGGTGCAGAACATCTTGCCGGACTTGTACAGGCCTTCCAGCGCGGTGTTGCTCTCCGGATGGATACGCACCGTGCTCCTGAGGACGAACTCGGCCTGCCGCGGTTGCACCCCGAGCTGCTCGTCGTCCAGTTGGTAGTCGTCCGCGCCGAGCGCCTGGCCGTCCAGTTCGAGCGCCAGCAGCTCCAGTTGCTGACCATGCAGCAACAGCGGCGGCAGGCCGGCGCCGCGCTCGGGGTTGCGCCGCAGCTTCAGCTCGGCGTGCACCAGGCTGTGGTCTTCGAACAGTTCGAACTTCAGGTGGGTCTCGTCGATCAGGTAGTCCGGCGCCTGATAGTCCTTGAGGTGGATGACTTTCGGTTGCTCGGTGCGCATGGCTTGTGGCCCTTCTGCTCAGTGATGCACGGCGATCTGGTAGGCCGTGTATTTGCGAATGTTGATCACCCCGGTATCGAGGATCAGGTACTGGCCCTTGATACCGCGAAGCGTGCCTTCGACGATAGGCGTTTTTTCCAGGTCGAGGCTGGCGACCTTGCTCGGGTAGGCCTCGACCGGGTAGGCGATCTCGAGCGGATCGAGGTCGATAACCGGTTGGATCGCCTGCAGGCCGAAACGTTGCTGCAATTCGCGCAGGCCGTCGGCGCACTGGTCGAACAACTGCTCGCGGACTGCCGCCAGGTCGACCGGCTCGGCCTCGCCCTTGAGCATGGCTCGCCAGTTGGTGCGGTCGGCGACCTGGCTGCGCAGCAGGTCTTCCACCAGGCCGGACTGCTGGCGGGTGGCCACGCGCAGGATCGGCAGCGCCTGGCGCGCGCCCTGGTCGATCCAGCGGGTGGGAATCTGGCTGGCGCGGGTGATGCCGACCTTCACCCCGGAGGAGTTGGCCAGGTACACCACGTGATCGGTCATGCAGAACCGCTCGCCCCACTCCGGTTCGCGGCAGGTGCCCTGCTCGTAGTGGCACTTCTCCGGGCTGACGATGCAACTGTCGCACTGCGCCAGCCGGGTGAAGCAAGGATAGCAATAGCCCTGGCTGAAACTCTTCTTCGTCTTGCGGCCGCAATGGGTGCAGAAGATGCTGCCGAGGTACTCCAGGCGCAGCGGCCGGCCGATCAGCGGGTTCACCGCGACTTCGCGGTCGTCGAGGCGGAAGGCGTATTGCACGGGAGCATTGCTTTCCAGGCGCGCCGTCATCTTGCTCAACGCGCCGCGGGCGATTTCTTCCATCAGTGCACGGAGTCCGACTTGAACAGGATGTTCGGGATCGGCTCGTCGGAATGCGAGGAGCAGTGCTGCGGGCCCATGTAGCCGGTGCGCTCCTCCTCGGGGAGGTTCTGCAGCTCCCAGGCGATCACCGCCTGCAGGCAGAGTTCCTTCTGCTCCTGGGTCAGCTTGCGGCCGTCCGGCCACTTGCCGATCTCGATGGCCAGCTTGAGGTTCTGGTAGATCTCTGGAGTGATGTTCTCGATCGCTTGGTTGAAGGACGACATGGCCGGCTCCGGTGAAAAGGCGTACCGGCCATTCTACCGGGCCGGGGCCGGCGGCGCACATCGAAGCTGCCGCAGCCCCTCGCTCAACGGCGACGCCGCGCCAGCAGGCCGCCCAGCAAACCGCTGAGGCAACCGACCAGCAGCCCGCCAACGTGCGCGCCGTTGGCGATGGAGCCGAAACCGAGCAGGTCGATCACCCCGGACAGGCACACCAGCAGCCAGATCAGCATCATCGCCACGACGCCCCTGGGCAGGCGATAGGCCTGGTTCGGCGCCAGGTACTGGAAGATCCAGCAGTGCCCGAGCAGGCCATAGAGCACCCCGGACAACCCGCCGAACAGGCTGGCGCCGCTCACCGCGTACTGCACCACGTTGGACGCCAGGCCGAACAGCAGGGTCAGGCCGAGCAGCATCGGGCCGCCCTGGCGGAATTCGATGCGCCGGCCCAGCTCCCAGAACCACATGGCGTTCATCGCCAGGTGCAGCCAGCCGAAGTGGATCAGCATCGGCGTGAACAGCCGCCACCATTGACCCGCCGCCAGGCTCTCGGCCAACGGCGTGAACAGCGCGTACTGGCCCTGGATACGGAAGTCCTGGAAGGTCAGCCAGCGCATCGTCGCGAAGTTGTCGCCAAGGTAGGTGACGGCGGCGACGACGAAGGTCAGCAGCAACACCGCGGCGGTCATCGGGCTCATCCGCAGTTGCCGGACGAACCCCTGCCCCGCCGGTCGCGGCGCGGCCTCCAGGGTCGCCTGCGGATCGCCTTCGGGATAACGCCGGTACAACTCGCGGACCTGCTCGGCGAGCCGCTCGTCGGGCACCCAGAGGACCTGCTGGCCGGATTCCTCGCTGACCCGGTGCGGCACGTTCAGACGCCGCAGCAGGCCGACGAAGCCGGCCAGGTCGACCGACAGGGGAAACTTCAGGACCTGCACCGCGCTCACTCGTCAGCCTCCGGCCGCTTCACTTCGACCCAGACGAACTTGTGCCGGTCCAGGCGGGTTTCCTCATCCAGGCGGTAGGCCGCCAGCTTGCCGTACATCACCGCGCTGTAGTCCAGGCAGGCCAGGTTCGGCCGGATCGGCGCCGGCGTGCCGCGTCGCCAGTAGTGGCCGACGAACAACAGCGGTTCGTCGGCGCCGTAGGTCAGCAGGCTGGACTTCTGCTCCTCGCTGAGCGGCTCGCGGGCGATCGCTTCGGGCAACGCGTCGGGCTGGAAGACGATATCGCCGTAGGTGCGCGGCGCCTCGTCCTCGACCCAGAACTTGGTGCGGAAGAAGGCGCGCGTATAGCCATCGCTGCTGGTCAGCGTGGCACCGTGCGGCAGGCGCATGTCGGTACCGCGCAGCAGGCGGTTGCAGGCCAGGTCGGCGAAGCTGCCGGGCTCCGCCGACTCCTGCAGGAAGGCTTCGCTGATCCGCCCGTCGGGGAACTGCCGGCGCAGGGTCGCGATCAGTTCGCCGTCCCAGCAGGCATGGACCATGCGGAAGCGCCCGGCATCGAGGAACAGCGGCAGTTGCTGGAACCAGCCGAGGAAGTCGCGCCAGTCGGCGTCGTGGCCCTCGAACTGCTCGAGGGTCTCCTTGATCAGCCGGGCATGCCGCGGCGTATGCTCGCGGACGTACTGGCGGCCGCTGCCGGGCGCCGCCGGGGTGCTCCAGCCGAGCGCGTTGAATTCGTGGTTGCCCATGATGCACAGCGCCTCGCCGGCGTCGACCATCGCGTGCACCCGGTGCAGGGCCTCGCGGATGCGCGGGCCGCGATCGACGATGTCGCCGAGGAACAGCGCCTGGCGCCGCGGATGGCGCCAGACGCCGCCCTGCAGGCGGTAGCCGAGCAGGTCGAGGAGGCGGTCCAGGGTATGCGCGCAGCCGTGGACATCGCCGATCAGGTCGTAGCCACGTCCGGGGTCGAGTTGCATCAGTCGCCTCCGCCCAGGCGGCTGCCCCAGCCGAGCTTGGTCCGGCAGATCTCGTAGTAGTTGTGGTCGATGGGGTGGATCAGGCGCAGCTTCTGCGGCTTCTTGCTGATCGTCACGGTATCGCCGGGGGCGCAGGTGAAATGGTTCTGCCCGTCGCAGGAGACCTGCGGGTAGATCTGCATGTTCGGCGACACGACGATCTTCAGCTCGCTGTTGCCGTCCACCACGATCGGGCGGCTGGAAAGCATGTGCGGGTACATCGGCACGATGACGATGGCATCCAGCTTCGGATGCATGATCGGACCACCGGCGGACAGCGCGTAGGCGGTGGAACCGGTGGGCGTGGCGACGATCAGGCCGTCGGCCTTCTGGCTGCAGACGAACTGGCCGTCGATATACAGCTCGAACTCGATCATCCGGGTCGACTTGCCCGGGTGCAGGACCACGTCGTTGAGCGCATCGCCCTGCCCCATCGAGTCGATACCGCGACGCACCTGGGCATCGAGGAGGAAGCGGCTCTCGACGATGTACTGGCCGTCCAGCACCTCGCCGACCTTGGCCTCCAGTTCATCCGGGCGGATGTCGGTGAGGAAGCCCAGGCTACCGCGGTTGATCCCCAGCACCGGCACCTTGTGCCGGGCCAGCGCGCGGGCCGCGCCGAGCATGCTGCCATCGCCGCCGACCACCACCACCAGGTCGCAGATTTCGCCCATGATCTTCCGCGAGCAGGTCTGCAGGCCGTGTCCGGGCAGGACTTCGGCGATGGTGTCCTCGAGGATCACATGCAGGTGGCGATCGATCAGGAATTTCTTCAGCCGGCGGATGGTATCCAGCACCTGGGTGCTGCCGAGGCGGCCGATGATGCCGATATTGCGAAAGGGTTCCATGCGGTTCCTGCGAAAAGCTGGCGGGCGGGATAGAGCGGATTATGGGCGAAAGCCGCGGACAGCGGCAAACCCGCGCATGTACGGGAAATCGCCGCGAGTGGCGCAACCCGGCTAACCTCTGGGTATGACGCTGCTGACCGAACTGCTCGACGAATTGCGCCACCCGGCCGTCCGCGACCTGGCCTGGACCCTGCTCGCCCCGCCGTTGCTGCGCCGGACCCCGGAGCCGCAGCGCCATCCGCTCGCCGCCAGCCGCTGGCGCCAGGAGCCGGAGCGCCTGGCCGCCTGGTTGCGCGAACAGGAGCGACAGCCGCAGCACCTCGCCGCCTGGCTCGCGCAGTGGCCACGGCAGCGTCTCGGCCTGTACTACGAACATCTCTGGCAATTCGCCCTGGAACAAGCCCCGGACGTGCGCCTGATCGCCGCCAACCTGCCGGTGCGCGACGGCGGGCATACCCTTGGCGAACTCGACCTGCTGCTGCGGGACGACGACGGCATCCACCACCTGGAACTGGCGATCAAACTCTACCTGGGGCCCCAGTCCGGCCCCGGCGACTGGCTCGGGCCCGGCGGCCAGG
Source organism: Pseudomonas sp. HMSC057H01 (assembly GCF_001836405.1). NCBI lineage: Bacteria > Pseudomonadati > Pseudomonadota > Gammaproteobacteria > Pseudomonadales > Pseudomonadaceae > Pseudomonas > Pseudomonas sp. HMSC057H01. The sequence goes on from NZ_KV828512.1 coordinate 605,050, forward strand.
ACCGCCTGTCACGCAAGCTGGAACACCTCTGCCGACACCAGTTGCCGCTGGCGGCGACCCGCGAGGGTCGCCAGGTGCTGGCCGCCCATGGAGCCGAATCGGCCGTTTCCGCATTGTGGCTGAGCGGCTACCTGTTCCATCCCTGGCCCGGGCCGGGCAGCCTGCCCGCCGACATCGAGCCACGGCATCTGCGTGGCCGCTGGCTCCGCCAGCGCGACTGGCCGGCGTACCTGGCCAGCCTGGCCGGACCGCAGGCCGGGCAGCATTGGCTGCATCTGTCGCGCGAGCACTGGCTGGCGCCGGCCATGCGGCGGCAGGACCCGCTCGACCCACCGCGCGACGGCGCCTGCTGGAACATCGCCTTCGCCGACGAGGCACGTCCGCAAATGCTGGTAAGGGTGGTGCCGCGCGACGGCTACTGGGTAGAGGCCGAGCGCCTGTTCCTGGCCAGCGACGACTGGCCCCCGGGGCTCAGCCTGTGGGGTAGCGCGCGCCAGGCCGCGGATGCCTGATCAGAGCAACGCCAGCAAACGCTCCTGCAATGCCCGGCGGCCCTGCAGGCCTCCGCTGTGCAGCGCCACCAGCCGGCTGCCGCGAGCCACCGCGCCGCTCTCCACGGCCTCGCGCAGGGCGAGCAGCAGTTTGCCGGTGTACAGCGGTTCGAGGGCGACGCCGCTGGCCGTCTCGAACTCGACGATGAACCGCGCCAACCTCCCATCGAGACAGGCGAAACCGCCACGGCTGGCGTCCAGCAGGCGATAGCCGGTATCGGCCCAGCCCGCCTCGGCAAGGGTCGCCGCGACCTGGGCGGCGACGCCGTGGTCCTCCGGCACCGCCAGCGCGCCCACCACGGGATGCCGCCCAGCCTCGCCGAGCACCAGGCCGGCCAGTGTCGTACCGGTACCGGCGGCCACCCAGATCGCGTCGTAATCGTCCCAGCCGAGCGTCGGCAACTGGGTCGCTATGCGCTCCACCAGCCCGATGCAACCGCGCGCGCCCAGCAGCCCGCCACCGCCCTCGGCGACCGGCAGCAAGCCTGGGTAACGTTCCCGCCAGGGAAGCCAGAAACCGGCGGCATGCCGCTGGCGATAGCCGCCGTAGCCGAGCCAGTGCAGTTCCATGCCGAGACTGCGCAGGTCGCGCACCGTCGGCGTATCGACTTCGTGTCCGCGCAACAGGCCGACGCAACGGAAATCGAAACGCGCGCCGGCGCCGGCCAGCGCGTGCAGGTGGTTGGAGTGGGCGCCGCCGAGGCTGATCAGGCCGTCCAGCCCCTGCTCGCGGGCCAGCGCCAGGTGTGGCGCGAGCTTGAACCCCTTGTTGCCGGAGATCAACGGATCGGCCTGGTCCAGGCGCAGCAGCGCCAGTTCGACCCCGGCCCGTTGCAGCCAGTCGAGTTCGAGACGCTGCAAGGGTGTATGCGGTGACCAGTGGGGAAACGGCAAGAAGTCAGCTCACGGTGCGCAGGCGCCCCGTGGTCTTGTGCCGGGCGCAGCAGTTGGTGTCGCCGGCGACGAAGCGCGCCGGGTTGTCGACCCGGTCGAGCGGCAGGTTGCAGCGTTCGCCGCCGGGCAGCAGCGCCTCGCAGCGCGGCTGCTGGAAGTGGTCCAGCCACTGGCGGTACTGGCTCTCGGAGACGAAGCACTTGGCCGCCGCGTAGGCCAGCGGATTGTCCTGGTAACGCGGGATGTCCTGCAAGGGGATGGTCAGGTGCCCGGCGCCGGGATGGTAGGCGACGAATACCACGCCCTGGCCGGATAGACGCTCCAGCAGTTGCTCCGGCCCCTGGGCGGCCAGACGGTCGCGCTCGGCGCGCAGCTCGGCCAGTTCCTGCTCCAGTTGCTGGTCCAGCTCGTTGCGGTAGGCCAGTTCGACGTCGCGGATCGAGACCTGCTCCTTGTAGCCGGCCACCGCCACCGCCACCCGAGCCTCCAGTTCGTCGGCGAACTCCGAGCGCAGCAGGTCGGTCTCGTTGCGCCCCTGGTTCTCGATGAAACGCAGTTGCCGGGTCAGTTCCTCGCGGTTGCGCTGGAACTGCTCGCCCTGCTCCAGCAGACGCTGCTGCAACTCGGCGTTCTCCCGCGCCTGCCGTTCCAGGGCCTGTTGCAGGCTGAGCACTTCGCTGCGCAGGATGTCCAGTTGCCCGCGGGCGTCCTGTTCGCGCCTGGCCAGTTCCTCTTCGTGCTGCCGGGCGAGCCCGGCCAGGCGCTGCTCGTGCTGCCGGGCCAGGGCGGCGAGCTGTTGCCGCTGCTGCTTGACCAGTTGCGCCAGGCGCGCCGCCTGCTCGTCCTCCTGCTTGCGCGGAGGCTCCGCGGGCGCTGCCTTCGGGGCGGCGGGACCGGCGGCGTACCATTGTTCTTCGGCGGCCATCTGCAGCCGCTGCGGCTCCACCGCGGCAGGCTCCTCGTCCACCAGCAGGCCGAGCTGGTTGCGCCTGAGCGCGTCGCGGATGAGTACGAAATGGTTGCGTCCGGCGCTGCTCTCCGGGTCCCACAGGTGCATCTGGTGCCAGGACACCGGGCACTGGCTGCGACAGGCCAGGCGGATCGGCCCGCCGCCCATGTCGGGGCCGCGTCCGGCGCGCTCGGCGAGGTTGCGCAGAGGCAGGTTCCAGCCGGTGTCGGCGCCGCCCTGCTCGTCGAAATCGAGATAGAAGAACACCGCTGCCCGCGCCTGCAGGCGCGGATTGATCAACACATAGGCCAGGTGCATCTGCCGGTCGGCGTATTCCGGCATGCGCACCAGACCATCGAGCAGCGCCTCGAATTCGGGATACAGCATTTCCTTGCAGACGCCGCTGTCGTTGAAGAACAGCACGGCCTCCGCCATCTGTGGCTTTTTCTGCATGCTCATCGCTAACCCTCGAACGCCTGGCGAGGCGGCCCGCATCCGGCAGTACCCATCTGGCATGTCACCTGAAAAACAGGCGCTATCTCGTTGTTCGGGCAAGTCTAGGGGAAAAAATGTCGCGGGCAATGTGACTGGGTTGGCAGACACCCGGGCGATGCCGGACGGCCCGCCGAGCGGTAGGGGAAATTGTGAAGCGGTCGGGTTTTGAGCGGACGGAGATCACCGTGGCAGAGCGCCACCGTTCACCAAACCGGTGCGCAGCGCCCCGCCGCGCCGACGAGCGCGGACAGGGACGATACGCAGAACCTGTGCGAGCTGGAGAAAAGCCGTTTTCAACGCAGTTTCTCCGCTACGCAACAGATCGCGGACAGGTTCTCAGAGTTCGGCAGCCAGGCGCGAACCCTGGTTGATGGCGCGCTTGGCATCCAGCTCGGCGGCGACATCGGCGCCGCCGATCAGGTGCACGCTCCGGCCGGCCGCCAGCAGGCCGTCCTGCAACTCGCGCAGCGGGTCCTGGCCGGCGCAGACGATCACGGTATCCACCGGCAGCACCTGCGGCTCGCCCTCGGCGACGCGGATATGCAGGCCGGCGTCGTCGATCCCGAGATACTCCACGGCATTCACCATCTGCACCTGCTTGTTCTTCAGGCCGGCGCGATGGATCCAGCCGGTGGTCTTGCCGAGGCCGTCGCCGACCTTGCTCTTCTTGCGTTGCAGGAGGAACACCTGGCGCGCTGCCGGATGCACCTCGGCCTTGACCCCGGCGATGCCGCCGCGGGCCTCCAGGCGGGTATCGATCCCCCACTGCTTCCAGAACGCTTCGCGCTCCAGGCTGGTGGACGGACCGGCATGGGTGATGAATTCGGAGACGTCGAAGCCGATGCCGCCGGCGCCGATCACCGCCACCTTGCCGCCCACCGGCTTGCGCTCGAGGATCGCGTCCAGGTAGCTGATCACCTTCGGATGCTCGATGCCGGGGATCGCCGGCGTGCGCGGAACGATGCCGGTGGCGAGGACGATCTCGTCGTAGCCGCCCGCGACCAGATCGTCCACGCCGACCCGGCGGTTCAGGTGCAGCTCGACGCCGGTGCTCTCCAGCTTGTTGCGGAAGTAGCGCAGGGTCTCGTGGAACTCTTCCTTGCCGGGAACCCGCTTGGCCACGTTGAACTGCCCGCCGATCTCGCCGGCGGCGTCGAACAGGCTGACCCGGTGCCCACGCTCGGCGGCCACGGTGGCGGCAGCCAGGCCGGCCGGGCCGGCGCCGACCACGGCGATCTTCTTCGGCCTGGCGGTGGGAATGTAGTTCAGCTCGGTTTCGTGGCAGGCGCGCGGGTTGACCAGGCAACTGGTCAGCTTGCCGCCGAAGGTGTGGTCGAGGCAGGCCTGGTTGCAGCCGATGCAGGTGTTGATCCGTTCGGCGTGGCCGGCGGCGGCCTTGTTGACGAAGTCCGGGTCGGCGAGGAACGGCCGGGCCATGGAGACCATGTCGGCATCGCCCTCGGCCAGGACCTTCTCCGCCACCTCGGGAGTGTTGATGCGGTTGGTGGTGATCAGCGGGATGCCGACCTCGCCACGCAGCTTGGCGGTGACCTTGGTGAAGGCCGCGCGCGGCACCTTGGTGGCGATGGTCGGGATGCGCGCCTCGTGCCAGCCGATACCGGTGTTGATCAGGGTCGCGCCGGCCTTCTCGACGGCCTTGGCCAGCAGCACGATCTCGTCCCAACTGCTGCCGCCCTCGACCAGGTCGAGCATCGACAGGCGATAGATGATGATGAAGTTCGGCCCCACCGCCTCGCGCACCCGGCGGACGATCTCCACCGGCAGGCGCATGCGGTTCTCGTAGCTGCCGCCCCAGCGGTCGGTGCGCTGGTTGGTGTGCTGCACGAGGAACTGGTTGATGAAGTAGCCTTCCGACCCCATGATCTCGACGCCATCGTAGCCGGCGACCTGGGCCAGGCTGGCGCAATTGACGAAGTCGGCGATCTGCTTCTCGATGCCTTCCTCGTCGAGTTCCTTGGGCTTGAACGGATTGATCGGCGCCTGGATCGCGCTCGGCGCTACCTGCTTCGGGCTGTAGGCGTAGCGGCCGGCATGCAGGATCTGCATGCAGATCTTGCCGCCCGCCTCATGCACCGCCTGGGTCACGATCCTGTGCTTCTCCGCCTCTTCCGGCGTGCTCAGCTTGGCCGCGCCGGAATACACGCCGCCCTCTTCGTTCGGGCCGATGCCGCCGGTGACCATCAGGCCGACGCCGCCACGGGCGCGTTCGGCGAAATACGCCGCCATGCGCTCGAAGCCCTGCGGCTTCTCTTCCAGGCCAGTGTGCATGGACCCCATCAGGGTGCGGTTGCGCAGGGTGGTGAAGCCGAGGTCCAGCGGGGCGAGCAGGTGCGGATAGGGAACGGCGGCGGTCATCGGGGGTCTCCACATCGGGCGAAACGCGTTCACGGATATGCCGCGGCCTCGGGCGCAATGCGCGGCACGGGCAGCGGTCGGTATGGCGACGACTCTAAGGAGCGCCACCGGAGCGCTCAATGATCCTAAATGACAAGTTACTGATCGGAATGCACAGGGATGCTTGGCAAGCCGACGCCACTCCCCTACCCTGTGGGCTGCCTTGGAGACCCGCATGCGCAAGCTGATCTTCCTGATCCTCATCACCCTCTTCGCCGCCTACGCCGGCTGGGCCGAACGCCGCCCGGTAGGCCACTACCTGTCCGACCTGCGCAGCCAGGTCAGCGTGGTCCAGGGCCAGCCCGGCGAGCGCGGCAACCTGCTGGCGGTCCAGCCGGAACTGTTCACGCCGGACTACCAGAGCGCCGAACGGTTGCAGCTGAAATTCCACGCCTACCTGGAAAATGCCCGCCGCCAGGGCCTGCTCAACGAGCGCACGGTGGTGGTGTTCCCCGAGCATGTCGGCACCTGGCTGGTGGCCAGCGGCGAGAAGCCCGAGGTCTATGCCGCCGCCGACTGGCCCACGGCGATGGACTGGATGGCCGCGAGCAACCCGCTGAAGGTGGCGCGCGGCTGGATCACCGCGCGCGGCGAACAGCGTCTCACCGACACCCTGTTCCGGATGAAGGCGGTGGACATGGCCCACGACTACCAGACCCTGTTCGGCGGGCTCGCCCATGATTTCAAGGTGACGGTGGTCGCCGGCTCCATCGTCCTGCCCGACCCCGAGGTCGAGGACGGCGAGCTGCGTCCCGGCACCGGCCAGTTGTACAACGTCAGCCTGACCTTCGGTCCCGATGGCCGGCCGCTCGGCCAGCCGCAACGCAAGGTGTTCCCGACCCGCCACGAACTGAGCTACCTCAACAACGGTCGCGGCGAGCGCCTGCAGGTGCTGGATACGCCGGCAGGACGCCTGGGCGTGCTGATCGGCACCGACAGCTGGTACCCGGACACCTACGCCACCCTGGTCGAACAGCGCGTCGAACTGCTGGCGATCCCCGCCGCCCTGAACCAGAGCGGTCGCTGGCAGCAACCCTGGCCCGGCTTCGATGCCGAGCTGGTTCCCGGCGACGTGCGCCTGGCGCCGAACAGCCTGAGCAACGCCGAGGCCTGGCAGCGCCTGGCGGTCGGCGAGCGCCTGCTGGCCAGCGGTGCGCGCGGCGCCGCCGTGGCCTTCGCCCATAGCCGCCTGTGGAACGTCACCGAAGACGGCCAGAGCCTGCTCGGTTCGTCGCAGGGCATGCGCCAGGCCAATCCCGGCGGCGGTGCGCAACTGGTCAATCTCTGGCTATGAGCGCGCCCCGGGTTCGCCTCGGCGACCTCTCGGTCGGCTTCGTCCAGGCGCTGGCCGACGCCCTGCTCGCCGCCGGCGTCGAGCCCGCAGCACTGCTCGAGCAGTACGGCCTCGACCAGCGGCGCCTGGCCGAACCCGGGGCGCGCCTGTCGATCCCTCGCTACATGCGCCTCGGCCATGCCGCCATACAGCTCAGCGGCGACCCCGCCCTCGGCCTGCAGATGGGCCGCCTGAGCCGTCTCGGACAGATGGGCCTGGCCGGCGTCAGCGTCGCCCAGGCGCCCAACCTGCGCGCCGCCGCGCGGGCAATGATCCACCTGGAACCGCTTTACGCGCAGAACTACCGGGGCCAGTCGAGCCTGGTGGAAGACGCCGGCGGCGCCTGGCTGCGCTTCTATTCGATCAGCCCTTATAACGCCTATAACCGCTTCGTCGTCGATTCGGTGCTGGCAGGCTGGATCAGCCATCTCGGCGCCCTGGCAAGGCAGCCGTTGAAAGCGGAGCGGGTGGAGATCGAATATCCAGCGCCGCCTTGGGCCGAGCGCTACGAGGCATTCTTCGGCTGCCCGGTGGAATTCGGCGCGCCGACCAACCAGTTGCGCCTGAGCCAGGCCAGCCTGGCCCTGGCGAATGCCGAGCACTGTCCGAGCACCTGGAGCCAGATGCTGGAACTCTGCAACCGCGAACTGGAGCAGTTGACCCGCACCCGCAGTTGGCGCGAGCGCGTCAGCCGCCTGCTGGGGCCGATGCTCAATGGTCGCGAACCGGACCTCGAGGAAATCGCCGCGCGCCTCAAGTTGCCGACCTGGACCCTGCGGCGCAAGCTGGCCGAGGAAGGCACCCAGTTCCGCAGCATCCTCAACGACACCCGCCGCGACCTGGCGATGGTCTACATCCGCGAGACCGACCTGGCTTTCGGCGAAATCGCCTACCTGCTCGGCTTCGCCTCGGCGGAAGCCTTCCAGCGCGCCTTCAAGCGCTGGAGCGGGCAGACGCCCGGCGAATTCCGCCGCGCCCAGCGACAGAGCGCCTGATCACATCTCGGTGGCGTCGTCCGCCGGCTCTGGCAGGTCGCATTCGGCGGCATGCTGCTCCAGCAGTTCTTCCTGGTAGTCGTCCATCGCGGATCACCTTTCGTTCGTCTGTGTCTTTCAGCTGTAGACGAGGAAGATGACAGCGGGATTACCGCGCGCGGACCGACGGAGCAGGAAACCCGGCAAACAAGGAGAAAACGGAAGGCGCAGGGGACGACGGAAACGAAAAAAGCGGCCATTGGCCGCTTTCTTCGTGGCTCACCCCGCCTCGGCGTGGTGAAGATGTATGGCGCAGCGGACGGGACTCGAACCCGCGACCCCCGGCGTGACAGGCCGGTATTCTAACCGACTGAACTACCGCTGCGCGTCGGCTGGGCAAGATGCCCGGTAAAGCGACTTCCTCTCGTTGCAGCCTGGCTGCCCGCCTTCTGGCGGAAGACGGCGAGTTCGGGGTGGTGAACTCGGGAGGGGAAGTGAATGGCGCAGCGGACGGGACTCGAACCCGCGACC
>NZ_KV828512.1:613291-628610 GCF_001836405.1 Pseudomonas sp. HMSC057H01
TCACCCTTCACTCTCGAAGTGGGGCGCATTCTACCGACCGAAAAACCTAAGTCAATGCCCTGATTGAATTTTTTTTGAAATTTCGGCGATCGCCTGTCGCCAAGGTCGGCGCCGGGGCCCATGCCGGCCCCAGCCACGGGCCGCTCACTCGACCCGCAGGCTCAGGCGCGCCGAGACCCGGCCGTCGACCTGGCGGTCCAGGCCGGCCTCCGCCACCTGCACGCCCTGCCCGTTCAACTGCTCCAGCCAGGGCAGCAGCTTGGCGAATGGCGCCGGCTGCAGGGCCACCTGCACGGCGCCCTCGCCTTCGTTGTCGAGGCGCTCGACACTCAGTCCGGCCTGGGCCGCCGAAGCCGTGACCATGCCCTGCAGCGCCGCCGGGTCGATCTGCGCCTGTGGCGCCGCGGCATCGGCCTGGCGCACGTTGGGCGCCTGCTGCTGGATGTAGGCATGCAGCGCGCGCTGTTCGGTGAAGTACTGCCGCGCCGACTGCAGATGGCGCTCGGCCGGGCGCCACAGCGCCAGGTAGAGCACCACCAGCAGGAGGAACGCACCGAGCCAGAGCAGCGCCAGGCGGTCCCGCGCCGGCAGCCCGCGCCAGCGGATCGCCAGCTGCGAGGTTTCCGCCTGGGCCCTGAGGCGCTCGTGGAATTGCGTCATCACCTTCATCTCAACCTCCTATCACCAGGCGCGCGCTGACCGTCGAGCCATCGCGGCTGGCCGAACCCAGCTGCACCGCCAACCCGGACTCGCTGAGACGCGAACGCAGCCGTTCCAGCACGTCGAAACCGGGAGCCCGCACCTGGAGGGCGACGTCGCCGCGAGCGGCGCTGAAGTCCAGTTGCTCGACGCTCACCGTTGGCTCGCCGCCGATCACCGTGGCGGCCTGGCCAAGCAGGCCGAGCAACTGGCCCTCGCCGCCGCTGCTGGCGCTGTCGGCCAGGTGCTGGTCGAACTGCGCGCGCAGGTTGATCAGCTTGCGGTCCTCGGGAAACAACTGGCGGTAGAGCTCTGCGCTCTGCGCCGCGTAGCGGTCGCCTTCGCGCTGCAACTGCCAGGCCTGGACCAGGGTAAAGCCCCATTGCAACACCAGCCACAGCCCGACCAGCCCCAGCAGCGGCCGCCAACGGCGCCACTGGCTACTCTGCTGGCGCGCGGCGAACTCGGCCTGGGCCAGGTCGGTGCCCAGCGGCTGCTCGCTCAGCCAGACGTGCGGATTGCCCGCCAGGGCCTGGACTTCCACCCCCTCCAGGGGCGCCACCTCCTGCGCGGCGAAGGCCCGCTGCGGCGGCGGGCAACTGTCGCGCAGTACCGGCCAATCCTCGCTGCCGCAGGCCAGGCGTACGGCGCCGCTGCCGCCGAGCAACCAGCGCTCTTCCAGCCAGAACAGGCAACTGCCCTCGCCCGGCAGGCAATCGGCATCGACATGCAGCGAAGCCGGCGCCTTGCCCGCGCCCTCGGCCAGCGCCAGCCAGGCGGCGAGCCAGGTGCGCTGCACGGCGAATACCCGGTGGCGGCCGTCGGCCAGCGCCGGACCAAGGGCAAGGTGCATCTGCTCGACATCGTCGGCCAGTTGTTCCTCCACCGCAAACGGCAGCGACTGGCGCAACCAGCGCGCCTTCTGCGTAGGCAGGTTCACCGCGCAGGCGGTCACCGCCTCCACCGGCAGGTACAGCCGCCAGGGCGCGCGGATCTCCGCCAGCGCCTGGACGAACGGCGCGCGCCGGCACTCGCCATCCTGCACCCACCATACCGCCAGTTCCCCATCGGCCCCCGCCGTGCTGGCGGGCGGCAGGAACAGCGCACTCACTCCACTCATCGCTCGTCCTTCTTCCAATCGTCGCCGCCCGTCGACGGGATGGGCAGGCCGCCCTGCCCCATGTCGCGGGCCATCACGCGTATCTTGCCGTCCTTGCCCCGCTGCAAGGTACTCACCAGCACCTGCCGGCGGTCGCCCAGGCTGACCTCGCTGATCACCTGGAAGTAGCGGGTGCCGACGGCAAAGTTGACGTTACTTGCCTTTGATCCCAACTCGTTCAGGTGCTTGCTGAACTCAGTCTTCTCCTGGAAGCCTTCTCGCCCACGAGCCGCCACGATGTTTTCCGCCTGTCCCGGATCGATCTCGAACATGGCGGCCAGCACCGGCACGCTGGCGGTGTTCACGTTCAGCGGCGCATCCTCGGGCAAGGCGCTGACGAACGGCAGCAGGCGTCGATAGTCGGCTTCCGACAATTTCAGCAGGCGCAGCTCGGACACGTCCTTGAAACTGCGGTTGGCGGCGCGGTAGGCCGGCGCCTCCAGCAGGTACTGGTTGTCCTCGGCGCCTTGCTCGCCCTGCGGATTCTGGTCGGCGTCGAGCCAGTCGGCCAGCCGGTCCGGCAAGCCCTGAACGATCTCTTCCTTCATCCCCAGGGTGGCCAGCAGGCGACGGAACTGCTTCACCGAATCCGGCTTGACCTTGCGCTTGCGCACCAGTCCGTTGAGGTTGAAACGCCCGCTGGGGTCCTCGATCCGCACCCGCAGCTCGCCGCCGTCGTCCAGTTTGAACGGCGTCATCGGTCGCGCCCAGGCCTCGCCCAGGTGGTCCACCGGCTCGCGGGTATTCTCGCCGCCCTGGCGCAGGTCGCGGCGCAGCACCGCTTCCGCCAGGCGTTCGCCGCCCAGCGCATAGTGCCAGGCCTGGCGCACGTGCAACTGGTTGGCGCTGCTGCGTATCGCCAACTGCTGGCGGATGATCAGCCCGGCGCAGACGATGGTCACCACCGCCACCACCAGCAGCACGGTAATCAGCGCGACGCCGCTCTGCCCGCGCCTCATTCCGGCGCCCCCGGCATGCCTTCCGGCGGCTGCGGCACCCCGCCCTCGCCGTTCTCGCCATTCTCGCCGCCCGGCTGGCCCTGCGGCTGGTCCTGCTTGAGCGGCGGATCGAGCAGACGCCAGACGCGCACCAGCTTGCCGTAGTGGCGGTGCTCCAGGGTCATCTCCACCGCCAGCGGCAGGCTTTCCAGGCGCTCCTCCTCGCTGCCTTCGTCGGTCGGCCAGTGGCCCTGCCAGTTGTGCTCCTTGTCGAGGAAGCGCCAGCTCAGCGCGGTAACCCCGTCCAGCACCTGCTGCACCCGTGGCTTGCTGTCCTGGGCGCGGTCCAGAACCAGCCAGTAGCGGCGTTCGAGGGTCTCCCCGGACAGCGACCAGCGCACCCGCTGCAGGCGCGAGCGCGCCTGGCCGAGCGGGTTGCGCCAGCCGCCACGGGTGAATTCGACGATCTGGTCGTTCTCGCCCTCGCTGAGGAAGGCGCCACGGTTATCGCCCAGTTCGTCGCGTACCGGACGTTCGACCGCCTGGGTCAGGTCGCGCTCCAGGGCGCCCATCGCCCGCACCAGCTCGCGCATGCGCTGCTCCTGCACGCGAGTCGCCTGGTCGGTCTGCATCACGCTGTCGAACATGCGGTAGGTGGCCAGGGCCAGCAGGGCGAAGATGGCGATGGCGATCAGCAGCTCGAGCAGGGTGAAGCCCCGCTGTAGCCTCATGGCTGGCTCCCGAGGAAACCGACGAGGCGCGCCGCGGCGCGTTCCTCGATGCTGCCACGCTCGCGGCCAAGGGGCTTCGCCGCGACCCAGACGATCACCCGCCGCATATCCTGCTCGGCGGTGCTGTCGACCTGGGTGCGCCACTCCCAGCGGCGCCCGGCGAACTCCAGCTCGCCCTGGTTGCGGCCGCTGGAGGGCGGCGTCTGTTCCAGTTGCAATTCGTTGAGACGGTTGTCGGCGATCCACATCGCCAGGGTCTTGTCTTCCAGTCGCGAGGCGTTCTGCAGGCTGCGCGCGCTGGCACTGAGCACGCTGGCCGCGACCATGGCGAAGATCGCCAGGGCCACCAGCACTTCCAGCAGGGTGAAACCACGAGCGCGCCTCATCGCCGCGCCACCTCGACCCGTGGCAGGCGGAAACCGTCGCTGCTCAGCGACAACGCCCGCCCCTCGGGTCCGCGCTCGGCCAGGCGCAGGCGGAACGGGCTGAGTTCGCCACTGGAAAGGATCAGCAATTGCGGCTGGTCGGTGCCTTTCTTCTGCTCCTTCTCGCCCTTGCTGCCGGCCAGCACCAGCGGCTGGCCGTCCAGCTCGAAGGTCAGCTCCGCCCACTCCGGCAGGCGGTGGCTGTCGCGCGCCACCGGCAACCAGCGCGCCTTCGCTTCGTCGTAGCGCAGCACCTGATAGGCATCGCGCTCCAGGCGCAGGCCGTACTCGCGGTTGTCCAGCACGGCCTCGTCGGTCAGCACGCCGATCAGCCCGGCGAGCCGCTCGGCCTCGCTGTCCAGCTCCCGCGAGGTGCTGGCGAAGCCGGTGCTGAGCACCGCCAGGCCGATCAGCACGCTGATGATGACCATCACCACCATCAGCTCGATGAGGGTGAAGCCGCGCGAAGCCTGCATGTCCGGTCAGTTGTCCCAGTTGCCGATTTCGGCGTCGTTGTCGCTGCCGCCTTCCTTGCCGTCGGCGCCCAGCGAATACAGGTCGAACGGGCCCTTGGTGCCCGGCGCCAGGTACTGGTAGGGATTGCCCCACGGATCGACCGGCAGCTTCTTCAGGTAGCCGTCCTTGTTCCAGTTCTTCGGCTGCGGGTTGCCGGTGGGCTTCTTCACCAGCGCCTCGAGGCCCTGCTGGGTGCTCGGATAGGCGAAGTTGTCCAGCTTGTACATGTCCAGCGCGGCAGCGATGGCCTTGATGTCGCCCTTGGCCACGGTGACCTTGGCCTGGTCGGGACGGCTCATCACCTGCGGCACCACCAGGGCGGCGAGGATGCCGAGGATGACCACCACGACCATGATTTCGATCAGGGTGAAGCCCGACTGTTGGCGACGCTGCAATGGGCGGCTCTGATTCACGCGATTACCCCACGAGTTGGTTGAGAGAAAGGATCGGAAGAAGAATGGCAAGGACGATGACCAGCACCACCGCGCCCATGAATATCAGCATGAACGGTTCGAACAGGCCGACCATCAGGCCGATCTGCGCCGCCAGGTCGTTCTCCTGGTTGCGCGCGGTGCGCGCCAGCATCTGGTCCAGCTCGCCGGAGCGCTCGCCGCTGGCGATCATGTGCAGCATCATCGGCGGGAACTGTCCGGTGGCTTCCAGCGAGCGGGTCAGGCTGGCGCCCTCGCGGACCTTCTGCGCGGCCTTGACCACTTCGTTGCGGATGATCCGGTTGGCGATCACCTCGGCGGCGATCGCCAGCGCCTCCACCAGCGGCACGCCGCTGCGGGTGAGGATCGCCAGGGTCGAGGCGAAGCGCGCGGTGTCGGTGGAACGCACCAGCCGACCGACCAGCGGCACGCGCAGCAGGAAGCCATGCCAGCGCTCGCGAAAGGCATCCTTGCGTAGCGCGTAGCGGAAGCCGATCACCCCGCCGATCGCCGCGACGAAGGCCAGCGCGCCCCAGGCCTTGACCCAGTCGCTAACGCCGATCAGCACGCGGGTCAACAGCGGCAGCGTCTGCCCGCTGTCGATGAACACCCGGACCACGTCGGGCACCACGTAGCCCAGCAGGAAGCCGACGATGGCCAGCGAAGCGACCATCAGGATCACCGGATAGAGCAGCGCCAGCTGGATCTTCTGCCGCGACTGCTGGCGCTGCTCGGTGTAGTCGGCAAGTTGCTCCAGCACCGGGCCGAGGTGCCCGGCATGCTCGCCGGCAGCCACAGTCGCCCGGTACAGCTCGGGAAAGGCGGTGGGAAACTCGCGCAGGCTGCCGGCCAGGCTATGGCCCTCGAGGACCTTGGCGCGCACGGCGAGAAGCATCGACTGGATGCGCTGCGAGGTGGACTGCGCCGCGGCGGCGCGCAGCGCCTCCTCGATCGGCAACGCGGCCTGGACCAGGGTCGCCAGTTGCCGGGTCACCAATGCCAGGTCGCGCGCGGACAGTCCGCGGGCGAACGTCAGGCGCCCGCCCTGCCCGCTCTGCTCGCGGGTACGGGTGGGCTTCACATCGAGCGGCGCCAATTGGCGCTCGCGCAGCAATTGGCGGACCTGGCGCGCGCTGTCCGCCTCCAGCACGCCCTTCTGCTGGCGACCGCTGGGGTCGAGGGCGAGGTATTCGAAGGCGGCCATTATTCTTCCCGGGTCACGCGCAGGACTTCCTCGACCGTAGTGACGCCTTCCAGCACCTTGCGCCGACCGTCGTCGCGGATGCTTGGTCCGCTGGTGCGGGCATGCCGGGTCATTTCCTGCTCGGAGGATTCGTTGTGGATCAGCGAGCGCATGTGGTCGTCGAACACCACCAGTTCATAGATACCGGTACGCCCGCGATAGCCATGCTGGTGGCACTCGCCGCAGCCGCGGGCGCGATGCAGGGTCGGCGGCGCGGCGGGATCGACGCCGAGCAGCGCGCACTCGGCCTCGTCGGCGCGGTAGGGCTCCTTGCACGCCGGGCAGAGCACCCGCACCAGGCGCTGGGCCAGCACGCCAAGCATGGAGGAGGACAGCAGGAACGGCTCGATGCCCATGTCCACCAGGCGGGTGATCGCGCCGATGGCGCTGTTGGTGTGCAGGGTCGAGAGCACCAGGTGGCCGGTCAGCGAAGCCTGCACCGCGATCTCGGCGGTCTCCCGGTCGCGGATCTCGCCGACCATCACCACGTCCGGGTCCTGCCGGAGGATCGCCCGCAGGCCGCGGGCGAAGGTCATGTCGACCTTGGCGTTGACCTGGGTCTGGCCGATGCCCTCCAGGTGGTATTCGATCGGATCCTCGACGGTGAGGATGTTCCGCGTGCGGTCGTTGAGCGTGGTCAGGCTGGCGTACAGGGTGGTGGTCTTGCCCGAGCCGGTGGGGCCGGTGACCAGCAGGATGCCGTGCGGCTTGCGCACCGTTTCGTCCATCAGCTTGCGGTCGCGCTCGCTCATGCCCAGGTGTTGCAGGTTCAGGCGCCCGGCCTGCTTGTCGAGCAGACGCAGCACCACCCGTTCGCCGTTGGCCGAGGGCAGGGTCGAGACGCGGATGTCCACCTCGCGCCCGCCGACCCGCAGGGAAATCCGCCCATCCTGGGGAATACGCTTCTCGGCGATGTCCAGCCGCGCCATGACCTTGATCCGCGATACCAGCAGGGCCGCCAGCTCGCGCTTGGGCTCCAGCACCTCGCGCAGCACGCCGTCGACGCGGAAGCGCACCACCAGGCGTTTCTCGAAGGTTTCCAGGTGGATGTCCGAGGCGTTCTCGCGGATCGCCTCGCCGAGGATCGCGTTGATCAGGCGAATGATCGGCGCGTCGTCCTCCTGCTCCATCAGGTCCTCGGTTTCCGGGACCTGGTCGGCCAGCGCGGCGAGGTCCAGGCTGCCGCCGAGGTCCTCGGCGAGCTGCATGGCCGCCGAGGAGTCGTGCTGGTAGGAGGCCGCCAGGGCCTGGTTGAAGGCGTCCTCGCCGAGCGCCTTGAGCGGCAGGCGGCGGCCGGCGAAGCGCTGCGCCTCGGCGATCGCCGCCAGCTCCACCTGCGGCCGGCAGGCCAGCCAGTACTGCTCCTCCAGGCACAGGAACAACAGGCCCTGGCGCTTGGCGAAGCTGAACGGCAGACGCCGTGGCGGTGCGGCCGGCGCGGCGATGTCGGGTAATGGGGCTGTCATCATGGATGCCTTATAGCGGTAACCTTACAGAAGTATCTTGGTCGTATATGACCACTGAACGGTTACCGTCAGTATTGTTAGTTGTTAGTCGTTTTGTGCGGCCGATCCCGAGTTCCTCTTGCAGAAGTATCCTGGCGAGCCGTTATCTTAAGCACAAGCGTGCCTGGCCCGGCCAGTCACACCTATTGATAGAAGTAGGTAGCCTACTGGCAACGAACTGCTATGATCCCTCGGCGATCTTCAGACATAACGATAAAGACCAGGAGTGATGTATTGCCTTTCTCCGGCGCCTCTTCCCGCTGGCTGCAGCGGTACGCCCCGGCCCTTCTGGCTGTTGCCCTGATCATCGCCATGAGCATCAGCCTCGCCTGGCAGGCGGCCGGCTGGTTGCGCCTGCAACGCAGCCCGGTAGCCGTCGCCGCCTCGCCGGTCAGCCACGAGTCGATCCGCAGCGATCCGACCCGCCTGGCGCGCCTCTTCGGCACCAGCGCCCAGGACCCCAACGCCCCGCCACCGGCCACCAACCTCGACCTGGTGCTCAAGGGCAGCTTCGTCCAGAGCGATCCCAAGCTGTCCAGCGCGATCATCCAGCGCCAGGGCGACAAGCCGCACCGCTACGCGGTCGGCGGCGAGATCAGCGACGGCGTGAAGCTGCACGCGGTCTACCGCGACCGCGTCGAACTGCAGCGCGGCGGGCGCCTGGAAAGCCTGCCCTTCCCGCACCGTTCCGGGGGACTGCTGGCCAGCGCGGACGACATTACAAGCGAGAACGACTCGATCGAACAACTGCAAAGCCTGCAGGATGAGAACGCTGCAGCATTGCGCGAGCGCCTGGACGCCTTGCGCCAGCAGATGGAAGCCACGCCCATCGCAGAACCCGCCGAAGAAGACTCGAGCGAGCCCACGACCACGCCTACGGAAAGCGACTGACCCGATGTCCCAACCTTTGCTCCGCGCCCTGTTTGCCCCTTCCAGTCGTTCGTACGTTCCCGCCGTCCTTCTCAGCCTGGCCCTCGGCATCCAGGCGGCGCACGCCGAAAACAGCGGCGGGAACGCCTTCGTCCCGGCCGGCAACCAGCAGGAGGCGCACTGGACGATCAACCTCAAGGATGCCGACATCCGCGAATTCATCGACCAGATTTCCGAAATCACCGGCGAGACCTTCGTCGTCGACCCGCGGGTCAAGGGCCAGGTCAGCGTGGTCTCCAAGGCCCAGCTCTCGTTGAGCGAGGTCTACCAGTTGTTCCTCTCGGT
The DNA here is from genome assembly GCF_001836405.1 of Pseudomonas sp. HMSC057H01. NCBI lineage: Bacteria > Pseudomonadati > Pseudomonadota > Gammaproteobacteria > Pseudomonadales > Pseudomonadaceae > Pseudomonas > Pseudomonas sp. HMSC057H01. Next base: position 622,154 of record NZ_KV828512.1, read on the forward strand.
GATGAGCACCCACGGCTTCACCGTGGTTGCCCAGGGCGACCAGGCGCGCATCGTGCCCAACGCCGAGGCCAAGACCGAGGCCGGCGGCGGCCAGAGCGCGCCGGATCGCCTGGAGACGCGGGTGATCCAGGTGCAGCAGAGCCCGGTATCGGAACTCATCCCGCTGATCCGTCCGCTGGTCCCACAATATGGCCACCTCGCCGCGGTGCCCTCGGCCAACGCGCTGATCATCAGCGACCGCAGCGCCAATATCGCGCGAATCGAAGACGTGATCCGCCAGCTCGACCAGAAGGGCAGCCACGACTACAGCGTGATCAACCTGCGCTACGGCTGGGTGATGGACGCCGCCGAGGTGCTCAACAACGCCATGAGCCGCGGCCAGGCCAAGGGCGCGGCGGGCGCCCAGGTGATCGCCGACGCGCGCACCAACCGCCTGATCATCCTCGGCCCGCCGCAGGCGCGCGCCAAGCTGGTGCAACTGGCGCAGTCGCTGGACACCCCGACCGCGCGCTCGGCCAATACCCGGGTGATCCGCCTGCGCCACAACGACGCCAAGACCCTCGCGGAAACCCTCGGCCAGATTTCCGAAGGCATGAAGAACAACGGCGGCCAGGGCGGCGAACAGACCGGCGGCGGCCGACCGAGCAACATCCTGATCCGTGCCGACGAAAGCACCAACGCCCTGGTCCTGCTGGCCGACCCGGACACGGTCAACGCCCTCGAGGACATCGTTCGCCAGCTCGACGTGCCGCGTGCCCAGGTATTGGTGGAGGCGGCCATCGTCGAGATCTCCGGCGACATCCAGGATGCCGTCGGCGTGCAATGGGCGATCAACAAGGGCGGCATGGGCGGAACCAAGACCAACTTCGCCAATACCGGACTGTCCATCGGCACCCTGCTGCAATCGCTCGAGAGCAACAAGGCACCGGAATCCATCCCCGACGGCGCCATCGTCGGCATCGGCAGCAGCAGCTTCGGCGCGCTGGTCACCGCGCTCTCGGCCAACACCAAGAGCAACCTGCTGTCGACCCCGAGCCTGTTGACCCTGGACAACCAGAAAGCGGAGATTCTGGTCGGCCAGAACGTACCGTTCCAGACCGGCTCCTACACCACCAACAGCGAAGGTTCGAGCAACCCGTTCACCACCGTGGAGCGCAAGGATATCGGCGTCAGCCTCAAGGTCACTCCGCACATCAACGACGGCGCGGCCCTGCGCCTGGAGATCGAGCAGGAGATCTCGGCCCTGCTGCCCAACGCCCAGCAGCGCAACAATACCGACCTGATCACCAGCAAGCGCTCGATCAAGAGCACCATCCTCGCCGAGAACGGCCAGGTGATCGTGATCGGCGGCCTGATCCAGGACGACGTTTCCCAAGCCGAGTCGAAGGTTCCCCTGCTCGGGGACATCCCATTCCTCGGTCGCCTGTTCCGTTCCACCAAGGACACCCACACCAAGCGCAACCTGATGGTCTTCCTGCGTCCTACGGTGGTCCGCGACAGCGCCGGTCTCGCCGCGCTCTCGGGCAAGAAATACAGCGACATCCGGGTCATCGACGGCACTCGCGGCCCGGAGGGACGACCCAGCATCCTGCCGACCAACGCCAACCAGTTGTTCGATGGACAGGCCGTCGATCTGCGCGAACTGAAGACGGAATAACGGCGCCATACCGGCAAGGCGGCCTCATACGAAAAAAAGGCGCTGCTCCTTTCGGAACAGCGCCTTTTCCGCATCTCCCCGCCAACTCAGTCGAGGTAGACCATTTTCCGGGTCATGCCGCCATCGACCAGGAATTCCTGGCCGGTGACGAAACCGGCGTCCTCGGAGAGCAGCCAGGCCACCAGCGACGCGACATCCTCCACCGTTCCGACCCGGCCGACCAGGTGTTGGTCGTGGTCCAGCTCGGTCAGCGGCGCAGCCTCGCGCTCGGCGGCCTCGCGGGTATCGATCCAGCCGGGGCTGAGCGCATTGACACGGATCTCCGGGCCCAGGCTGGCGGCCAGGGCATGGGTCAGCGCCAGCAACCCGCCCTTGCTCGCGGCGTAGGCCTCGGAGTCAGGCTCCGACTGGTGGGCACGAGTCGAGGCGATGTTGACGATGGCGCCGTTGTGCGCGCGCAGATAAGGCGTGCAGTACTTGGCCAGCAGCATCGGACCGGTCAGGTTGACCGCCAGGGTCCGGGTCCACTCGCCGAGGCTCAGCGCCTCCAGCGGCGTATTGCGCGGATTGGCGATGGCGGCGTTGCAGACCAGGCCGTCGAGGCGGCCGAACTGACCGAGCACCTCGGCCACGCTCATCGCCACCTGGCCCTCCTGGGCCACGTCCATGGCCACGAACCAGGCGTGCTCGCCCAGCGCCTCGGCCACCCTGGCACCGCGTTCACGGTCGTTGTCGGCCAGCACTACCTGCCAGCCCTCGGCGATCAGCCAGGCACTGATGCCCAGGCCAATGCCCCGGGCCGCCCCGGTGACCAGGGCGACCTTGCCGTTGCCTCGCAGGTTGGGCTCGATCACAGCGCGGCCAGCCCCCGGGCCATGTCGGCCTTGAGGTCGTCGAGGTCTTCCAGGCCGACCGCGACCCGGATCAGGCTGTCGCCGATCCCGGCGCGCGCGCGGTCCTCGGGGGACAGCCGACCGTGGGAGGTGGTCGCCGGGTGGGCGATGGTGGTCTTGGTGTCGCCCAGGTTGGTGGTGATCGAGACCATCCGGGTGGCGTCGATGAAGCGCCAGGCGGCATCGCGCCCGCCCTTCACGTCGAAGCTGACGACCGCGCCGAAGCCACTCTGCTGGCGCCGGGCCAACTCATGCTGAGGATGGCTCTGCAGGCCCGTGTAGTAGACCCGCTCGATGCCCGGCTGGTGCTCCAGCCATTCGGCCAGGGCCAGGGCACTGGCGCTGTGCGCCTGCATGCGGATACGCAGGGTTTCCAGGCCCTTGAGGAACAGCCAGGCGTTGAACGGGCTGAGGGTCGGTCCGGCGGTGCGGAGAAAGCCGACCACTTCCTTCATCTGCTCGCCGCGACCGGCAACCACCCCGCCCATGCCCCGGCCCTGGCCGTCGATGTACTTGGTCGCGGAGTGGATCACCACGTCCGCACCGAGCTTCAGCGGCTGTTGCAGGGCCGGCGTGCAGAAGCAGTTGTCCACCGCCAGCAGCGCACCCTTGTCGTGGGCGATCTCGGCCAGCGCGGCGATATCCACCAGCTCGGCCAGCGGGTTGGATGGCGACTCGACGAAGAACAGCTTGGTATTCGGCTTGCACGCCGCCTCCCAGGCCGCGAGATCGCTCAACGGCGGATAGTCGACCTGGATACCGAAGCGCTTGAAGTACTTGTCGAACAGGCTGATGGTCGAGCCGAACACGCTGCGCGAGACCAGCACGTGGTCGCCGGAGCTGCACAGGCTCATCACCAGGGCGAGGATCGCCGACATGCCCGACGCCGTGGCCACCGCCTGCTCGGCTCCTTCGAGGGCGGCGATGCGCTCCTCGAAGGTGCGTACCGTGGGGTTGGTGTAGCGCGAATAGACGTTGCCCGGCACTTCGCCGGCGAACCGCGCGGCCGCGTCGGCGGCGGTGCGGAAGACGTAGCTGGAAGTGGTGAACAGCGCCTCGCCGTGCTCGCCCTCCGGCGTCCGCCGTTGCCCGGCGCGAACCGCCAGGGTGTCGAAGGCCGCGCCTTCCAGGTCGCTGTCGAGACGCCCGGCATCCCAGTCCTGAGTCATGCCGCTCTCCCCTTTGTCAGTCGTTGTACAGATCGATGATCGCGCTGACCGCCTGGCTCTTGGCCTTGGTCGCATCGTTGCGCGCCTGTTCGATCCGGTTCAGGTAGGCCTCGTTGACGTCGCCGGTCACGTACTCGCCGTCGAACACGGCGCAGTCGAAGTGATCGATCTTGATCTTGCCGCCGCCGACCGCGTCGATCAGGTCGGGCAGGTCCTGGTAGACCAGCCAGTCGGCGCCGATCAGCTTGCTGACGTCCTCGGTGCTGCGATTGTGCGCGATCAGCTCGTGCGCACTCGGCATGTCGATGCCGTAGACGTTGGGGTAGCGCACGGCCGGCGCGGCGGAGCAGAAGTAGACGTTCTTCGCCCCGGCCTCGCGGGCCATCTGGATGATCTGCTTGCAGGTGGTGCCGCGGACGATGGAGTCATCCACCAGCATCACGTTCTTGCCGCGGAACTCCAGCTCGATGGCGTTGAGCTTCTGCCGCACGGACTTCTTCCGCGCCGCCTGGCCGGGCATGATGAAGGTGCGGCCGATGTAGCGGTTCTTGACGAAGCCCTCGCGGAACTTCACGCCGAGCCGGTTGGCCAGTTCCAGCGCCGCGGTGCGGCTGGTGTCGGGGATCGGGATGACCACGTCGATGTCGTGGTCGGGACGCTCGCGGAGGATCTTGTCGGCAAGCTTCTCGCCCATGCGCAGGCGCGCCTTGTACACCGAGATGCCGTCCATGATCGAATCCGGACGCGCCAGGTAGACGTGCTCGAAGATGCACGGCGCGTACTTCGGCGCCTTCGCGCACTGGCGGGTATAGAGCTTGCCTTCCTCGGTGATGTACACCGCCTCGCCCGGCGCCAGGTCGCGGATCAGGGTGAAGCCGAGTACGTCCAGGGCCACGCTCTCGGAGGCGATCATGTATTCGACGCCGTTCTCGGTATGCCGCTGGCCGAAGACGATCGGACGGATCGCATTGGGGTCGCGGAAACCGACGATGCCATGGCCGGTGATCATCGCCACCACCGCGTAGCCGCCGACGCAACGGTCGTGCACGCAGGAAACCGCGGCGAAGATGTCCTCCTCGGTGGGCTGCAGCTTGTTGCGCACCGCCAGCTCGTGGGCGAACACGTTGAGCAGCACTTCCGAATCGGAGTTGGTGTTCACGTGGCGCAGGTCGGATTCGTAGATTTCCTTGGCCAACTGCTCGACATTGGTCAGGTTGCCGTTGTGCGCCAGGGTAATGCCGTAGGGCGAGTTGACGTAGAACGGCTGCGCCTCCGCCGAGCTGGAGCTGCCGGCGGTCGGGTAACGCACATGGCCGATGCCGACGCTGCCGATCAGGCGCTGCATGTGGCGCTGCTGGAAGACGTCGCGGACCAGGCCGTTGTCCTTGCGCAGGTACAGCTTATCGTCATGGCAGGTGACGATACCGGCAGCGTCCTGGCCGCGATGTTGGAGGACGGTGAGCGCGTCATACAGCGCCTGATTGACGTTCGACTTGCCCACGATACCGACGATGCCACACATGTGACGCAACCCCTACTTGGCTCAAGCTGGAAAGATGGGAAGCGCGATCGGTCCGTCCCGGACCATCGAGCTGACCAGGGCCTGTGGGCCGCTGGCTCCCGCGAATCGGCGACCTTCGCCGCCGACTGGCTCGCGGCACGTCCTGTGCCGCCGGCGCCGCGCCATCGACGCGCCGCCCTGGAAAACCGCGGGACCCGGCCTCGGCCAGTGTCCCGCCAAAATCACTGGCTGGGAAGCAGCCCGCCGATGCCGCTCGGCGGCGTTATCGGCGCGGCCGGCAACCACTGGCCGGCGAAACCGAGAATGAAGTTCTTCGACCAGTCGGCGACCATCAGGAAATGCGGCATCAGCACCGACTGCTGCCACCAAGGGTCCTGCTGTACCGGAGCCAGGCTGAGCAGGCCGACCAGCAGCACGACCAGCAGTACGCCGCGCGCGCCGCCGAAGACCATGCCGAGGAAGCGGTCGGTGCCGGACAGGCCGGTGACCCGGATCAGTTCGCCGATGAGGTAGTTGACCAGCGCCCCGAGCAGCAGGGTCGCGATGAACAGCAGCGCGCAGGCTGCGATGATGCGGGCCGAGGGGGTCTGGATGTATTCGCCCAGGTGCTGCGCCAGCGCCCCGCCGAACATCCAGGCCACCGCGCCGGCGACTATCCAGGTAAGCAGGGACAAGGCTTCCTTGACGAAGCCGCGACTCAGACTGATCAGGCTGGAAACGACGATGATGGCGACCATCGTCCAATCGACCCAGGTAAATGCCACTATGCAGCCCACAAGCAGAAAAGGCGCTGCATTTTAGCAGAGCGCGCCCGCGACGGTAAGCCGCGGGTCGCGGTCAACCGCGTTCCGGCTGGAAGCGCACGACGAAGCCGTTGAGCTTCTGCTGCTTGCTCAACTGGTCGCGCAGGCGATCCGCCTCGGCGCGCTGGATCACCGGCCCGACGAAGACCCGGTTCATCCCGTCGAAACTGCGGATGTAGGCGTTGTAGCCCTGGGAGCGCAGGGTCTTCTGCAGTTCCTCGGCGCGCGCCCGGTTGGACAGGCTGGCAAGCTGTACCGACCAGCTCTGCGGCAGGTTGTTGGCGTCCAGGCGCTTCTCCGCGGGCGGCGGGCTCGGCGGCGCAGCGGGCGGTTGCGGCTGGCTTGGCGGCGGGCTGGCGGCCGGCGCCTGGGTCTGGGCAGGCGGCGGGGTCGCCGGCAGGCCGCCGATCGGC
>NZ_KV828512.1:628710-652764 GCF_001836405.1 Pseudomonas sp. HMSC057H01
GCCGATCGGCTGGCTGGGCTGGCCGGCGGCGGCCGGGGAGCCTTCCTCGACGATCTCGGGAGCGATGTCTTCTTCGCCGGGCTGCAGTTCCGGCACCTCGGTCGGCTGCACCTCGACACTGGGCATGGCCGGCGCTTGCGGGCGCGGCGGCGCTTCCACCACGACCTGGCGCGACTCGTCTTCGCGGGTGAACAGCATCGGCAGGAAGATCACCGCCAGGGCGATCAGCACCAACGCCCCGACGATGCGCTGCTTCAGCCCTCTTTCCAGCAAGGCCATGGTTTACTCCCCCTTATCCGTTCTACGGGCCAGCCACTCCAGGCCTTCGGCCACGCTATAGAACGATCCGAACAGCAGAATGACATCATCCGCGGTAGCCTTGGCGCACTGCGCGTCCAGGGCAGCGGCGATATCCGCATGGCTGCTCGCCGGAACCTGGCGCAGGATCAGCGCCGCCTCCAGCTCCGCGGCCGGCCGCGAACGCGGGGTCGGCAACGGTGCAACGGCCCAATCCTGCACCAAGCCGGTCAAGGGTTCCAGTACGCCATCCAGGTCTTTGTCCGCCAGCAGGCCGAAGACCGCCAGGTAGCGTCCTCGTGGCGCTGCGGCACGCAGGCGTTGCGCCAGGTACTGGGCGGCCTGGGGATTGTGCCCGACGTCCAGCAGGAGCTGGCGTGGCTGGCCGTCCCAGGACAGGTCGCGGCGATCGAGGCGACCGGTCACCCGGGTCCGCCGCAGCGCCTCGGCCAGGCGCTCCGCCTGCCAGGGCAACTCGAGCAACGCGTAGGCCTGCAGGGCCAGCGCGGCGTTTTCCATGGGCAACTCGAGCAACGGCAGATCGTGCAGCGACAGCGCCTGGCCGTCCGCGGCCAGCCCGCGCCAGTGCCAGCCATAATCGGCGAGCGCCAGGTCGTAGTCGCGACCGCGCAGGTAAAGCGGTGCCCCCAGCGCAGCCACCTGCTCCAGCAATGGCTGCGGGGGATCGAGATCGCCGCACAGGGCCGGTTTGCCGGCGCGCAGGATACCGGCTTTCTCGAAAGCCACGCTTTCGCGGGTATCGCCCAGCCACTCGGCATGGTCCAGGCCGATGCTGGTGATCAGCGCCAGGTCGGCGTCGATCAGGTTGACCGCATCCAGGCGCCCGCCAAGGCCGACTTCCAGCACCGCGAAGTCCAGCCCGGCGCGCTCGAACAGCCAGAAGGCGGCCAGCGTGCCCATTTCGAAATAGGTCAGGGAAATCTCGCCGCGTGCGGCCTCCACCGCGGAGAAGGCGTCGCACAGTTGCGCATCGCCGGCCTCGATGCCGTCGATCCGCACCCGCTCGTTATAGCGCAGCAGGTGCGGCGAGCTGTAGACCCCGACCGACAACCCCTGCTCACGCAGCAGCTCGGCGAGCAGGGCGCAGGTAGAGCCCTTGCCGTTGGTCCCGGTAACGGTGACCACGCGTTTCGCCGGCCTTCCCAGGCCGAGCCGGCGCGCTACCTCGCGGGAACGCTCCAGACCCATGTCGATGGCCGTCGGATGGAGTTGTTCGAGATAGCTCAGCCAATCGGCCAGGGAACGCTGGGTCATGCGGATACGGGGCTCGGCGAATGAGTGAAGGCCGACAGCAGATTGGCCAGGCGCGGCCGCAACTCGGCACGATGCACGATCATGTCGATGGCGCCATGCTCGAGGAGGAACTCGCTACGCTGGAAGCCTTCCGGCAGCTTCTCGCGGACGGTCTGCTCGATCACGCGGGGACCGGCGAAGCCGATCAGCGCCTTGGGTTCGCCGACGATCACGTCGCCGAGCATCGCCAGGCTGGCGGAAACGCCGCCGTAGACCGGGTCGGTCAATACCGAGACGAACGGGATGCCTTCTTCGCGCAGGCGCGCCAGGACCGCCGAAGTCTTGGCCATCTGCATCAGCGAGATCAGCGCTTCCTGCATGCGCGCGCCGCCGGAGGCGGAGAAGCAGATCAGCGGGCAGCGCTTCTCCAGGGCGACGTTGGCCGCGCGAACGAAGCGCTCGCCGACGATGGCGCCCATCGAACCGCCCATGAAGGAGAACTCGAAGGCGCAGGCGACCACCGGCATACCCTGCAGCTTGCCGCTCATGGCGATCAGCGCGTCCTTCTCGCCGGTGTCCTTCTGTGCCGCGGCGAGGCGATCCTTGTACTTCTTGCTGTCGCGGAATTTCAGGCGGTCCACCGGCTCGAGGTCGGCACCCAGCTCCTCGCGACCGTCCTCATCGAGGAAGATGTCCAGGCGGGTACGCGCGTTGATGCGCATGTGGTGGTCGCACTTCGGGCAGACATCCAGGGTCTTTTCCAGCTCCGGACGGTACAGCACGGCTTCGCAGGACGGGCATTTGTGCCACAGGCCTTCCGGTACCGAACTCTTCTGGGACTCGGAACGCATGATGGAAGGGATCAGCTTGTCTACCAGCCAGTTGCTCATGCTCTTTGTTCTCCAGTGCAAGGTCGGGATGGCCGCACCGATCCGGTGACGGCGTCCCTGAGCAAATTCATCTTCGTGACCGCCGGCAGCGGTGGGCCCCACGGCTGCGAAGCGTTTCGCGGCCTGTCCCATCCCCCGCCTGCGCGGTCACCTGGGCGATACCCGGCGAGCGGCTATCGCGAAATATCTGGCCTCCCTATCGGCGGCCGGGCGTTGTCGCGGAAACGGCGACACGCTAGTGGACGGCGGCGGGTCGCCCGTCGTCACATCATGTCTCGTCGCGGCGCCGCGAACGCACCGCGTCCACGAACGCGCGGACCCTCGCCGCATCCTTGATTCCCTTGCTCGCCTCGACGCCACCGCTGACGTCCACCGCGTAGGGCTTGACCTGCTCGACTGCCCTGCCGACGTTATCCGGCGTCAGACCGCCGGCCAGCACCAGGGGTTTGCCCAGGTCGGCCGGCACCAGCGACCAGTCGAACGCCGCCCCCGTGCCGCCGGGCACGCCTTCCACATAGGTATCCAGGAGAATCCCGGCAGCTCCCGGATATGCCGCCGCGCGCCCGACGATGTCGTCGCCGGGCTTCATCCGCAGGGCTTTCAGGTAGGGTCGCCGATGTCCCTCGCAGTCCTCGGCGCGCTCGTCGCCATGGAATTGCAGCAGGTCCAGCGGCACCGCATCGAGAATCTCGCCCAGTTCGCAGCGGCTGGCGTTGACGAACAGGCCGACGCTGGTCACGAACGGCGGCAGGGCACGAACGATCTCCCGCGCCCGATGGATATCCACCGCCCGCGGGCTCTTCGCATAGAACACCAGGCCGATGGCATCGGCGCCCGCCGCGGCGGCGGCGAGGGCGTCCTCGACTCGGGTGATACCGCAGATCTTGATGCGAACGGCTGGCAACGACGGAGAATCCTCGACGAGTGAGCGACGAACCGCGGACGGCCGGTCCGGCGGGAATTCTCGATGGTAGCAAAAGCCCGATTCGACGTCAGCCGACGATATCGGGCAATCCGGAAAGGAAATGCGGCCCCAGGTAGCGCTCGGGCAACTCGAACTCCCCGGGGTACTCCACCCGCACCAGATAGAGTCCGTAGGGGTGAGCGGTGACCCCACCGGCGCGCCGGTCGCGCGTCTCGAGCACCTCCTTCGCCCATTCGATCGGCCGCTCGCCGGCACCGATGGTCATCAGGACGCCAGCGATGTTGCGCACCATATGGTGAAGGAAAGCGTTACCGCGGATGTCCAGCACGATCAACCGACCATGCTCCAGCAAGCGCACGTGATGCATGGTCTTGACCGGCGACTTGGCCTGGCACTGCACCGCCCGGAACGAGGTGAAGTCATGGGTGCCGACCAGTACCTGGGCCGCCTCGCGCATCCGCCCGATATCCAGCGGCCGATGGTTCCAGGTGACCTCCTCGGCCAGGTGCGCCGGGCGGATCGGATCGTTGTAGATGGCGTAGCGATAGCGCCGGGCCATGGCCGAGAAGCGCGCGTGGAAATGCGCCGGCATCACTCTCGCCCAGGTCACACTGATATCCGCGGGCAGGTTGGCGTTGGTGCCCATCACCCATGCTTTCAACGGGCGCTCCACCGCGGTGTCGAAATGCACTACCTGGCCGCTGGCATGAACGGCAGCGTCGGTACGGCCGGCGCAGATCACCCCGACCGGCTCGGCGGCAACCTTCGACAAGGCGCGCTCCAGCGCTTCCTGCACGGAAGGCACGCCGGCTTCCTGGCGCTGCCAGCCACGATAGCGGGAGCCCTTGTACTCGATGCCGAGGGCGATTCTGGAAACGCCAGCGGCAGCCGATTCGGCTGCCGCTGGCGGAACAACATCGTTCATGAGGGTCGCTTCATTTCCGGATCAGGCCAGGCGCTCCAGCAACTCGCGGGCTTCCGCCTGCTGGCTGTCGTTACCTTCGGCCAGGACTTCGTCGAGGATATCGCGCGCGCCTTCGCTATCGCCCATGTCGATGTAGGCGCGAGCCAGATCCAGCTTGGTCGCCGCTTCGTCGGCACCGGAGAGGAAGTCGAAGTCATCGTCGGCGTCTCCGTCCAGGGCGGAGGCGACCGCTGCATCCTCGGCGGAGAAACTCGGCGCCGCGCTCTTCGGCTCGTCAAGGTTGCTGGCCAACTCGTCCAACTGCGCACTCACCTCGTCCAACTGGGCGGCGAAACTGTCCTCGCCCTTCTCCGGAGCGGCCGGCTCCGTCGGCTCGTCGGCCAGCGACAGGTCGAAGTCGTCCGGCAGGGACAACGCCGGCTCTTCGGCAGCCTCGGTATCGAGGGTGAATTCGTTGTTGGCTGGCGCCGCGGCGGGCACCTCGTCGTTCAGCGAAAGCAGGAAGTCGTCGTCCGAAAGCTTGTCTTCCGGCGCATCGAGATCCAGGGAGAAATCGCCCAGGTCGTCATGCTTGGGTTGGCTCGGAGTCTCTGCCAACTCCGCGAAATCCAGGCCGAAGTCGAGATCGTCGACAGGCTTGTCCGCCGCGGTCGAGGCCGCCAGGTCCAGATCGCTGTCCAGGGTCAGGTCGTCCAGCGCCCCGCTGTCGGACTTGAGATCGGCCTGCACGTCGTCGCTGCCAAGATCGCCGCCGCCCAGGTCGTCCAGGCTCAGGTCGAAGGCGTCGTCGAGATCCTGTCCTGCCGCATCCGGCTTGGCCGCGTGACCGCTGTCGTCGAGCGACAGGTCGTCGAGGCTGAAGCTATCCAGCTCGTCCTGCGCCAGCTTGGCGCCGGCCAGGCCGGCAACCGCGGCGACCGCGACCATTGCCGGGTAGCGCGACTTGAGCTGCTCGACCTGCGGCTGTGCGCCGCCGATTTCGCGCAGCTCGTTTTCCTGGCGAGCGAAACCTTCGCGATCGCCCATCTCGGCATAGACTTCCATCAGCTTGAGGCGCAGGTCGGTGCGCTGCGGCTCGTCGTAGATGGCGTTCTGCAACAGTTCGGCGGCCTGGTTGAAACGCCCGTAGGCGATATAGATGTCGGCCTCGCCCAGCGCATCGGAAGTCTGCGCAGTGGTCTTCTCGACCTGCGGCGCAGCGGCTGCGACCTGCGGTTCAGGCTCGTCGAGGGTCAGGTCGTCGAAGCCGTCCTTTCCCAGGTCCAGCGCATCCTCCTGTTCCTCGCCGGCATCCGCGGCGAAAGCCTGGGCTTCTTCCTTCTCTTTCTGCGCATTGCGCCGCGACAGGATCATCAGCAGCACCAGCAACGCCAGCAGTGCACTACCGCCGATCACCGCCAACCACAGCGGGTTGGCCAGCAGTTCGTCGAGGAAGCTCGGTGCCGGCTGTTCTGCCGCCTGTACCGGAGCGGGCGCCGGAACGGCAGGTGCCGGAGGCTTCTCGGCAACTGGCGCGGGCGGCGGCGCCACCGGAGGCTGCGCCGGAGCGGCGGGTGCTTCTCCGGCCGGAGCAGGAGTCGGCGCTGCCGCAGCGGGAGTCCCGGGCTGAGCCGGCGCCTGCGCGGCTGCATTGGGCTGGGACGCATCCGGCAGGGCTGCGTTCGGCTGGGCTGCGCCCTGGCCTTCGGCGCCCAACTGCCCTTGCAGCTTGGCCAACTGGGCGTCCTTCAACTGGATCAACTTCTGCAGCTTGTCCAGCTGGCTCTGCAGATCCTGCATGCGGCTCTGCAGTTCTTCGTTCTCGCGGCGAGTGCTATCGAGGCTTTCCTTGGTCACCGCCAGGGTATCGGCGATCGCCTTGCTGTCGCCCTTCCCGCCCTTGTCGGCACCCTTGCTGGCCTTGCCCTCGCCAGACACCAGGCGCAGGTTGTCCGTGGCGTCGACCTTGGATGGCGCCGACCCGGCGGCATTGCGCTGGGTCGCATCCAACTGCCTGGCGCCAGCGGTGCCCGCGGCCGGATTGCGGCTGCCGCGCCAGCTCTGGTTCTGCGCCTGCACCTGGGACAGCGCCTCGCGCGGCGAGCGCTCCAGCATCTGCTGTTCGGTGGGAATGCGCAGGACCTGGCCGCTCTTCAGCCGGTTGATGTTGCCATCGACGAAGGCGCCCGGATTCAGTTCCTGGAACGCGAGCATCGCCTGGGGTACGGAAACGCGATCGGTACGGTTGCGCTGGGCGATCTCCCAGAGCGTGTCGTTGGAAACGGTGCGATAGGTGTCGCTGCCTGCCGGCGCGGTGGTACGCACCGGAGCCGGCGCCTGCGGGGTTCGCGGGGCGCCGGTCGCGCGCGGCGCGCTGACCGGCGCTTGCGGAGCGCTTGCCGCGGCCTGCGGGGAGTACAGCGGCGGATCCAGCAGGACGGTGTACTCGCGCAGCAGGCGGCCGTTCGGCCAGAGCACCTGGACCAGGAAGTTCAGGTAGGGCTCCTGCACCGGCTTCGACGAGGTCACGCGAATGACGCTCTTGCCGTTGGGCTTCACCACCGGCGTGAACTTCAGGTCGGTGAGGTAGTACAGGCGATCGACGCCCGCCTTGCTGAACTCTTCCGGCGACGCCAGGCTCGGGATCACCTCGCCCGAACCCAGGTCACGAACTTCGAGCAGCTCGATCTCGGCATCCAACGGTTGGTTCAACGCCGACTTCAGGGTGATTTCCCCCAGTCCCAATCCATGCGCCATGCCGGAAGTCAGGACCGAGGCCGCCGCGATTGCCCGAACCAGTGTACGAAGCCGAACCATAGTGTAATCCCTTGGTTTTAATATCTTTTCTCGTTTCACGAGAGGGAGTGCGTCGGTGCTTGCTGTCCGCTCGCCCAGCCATGCATGGACGGACGCTCCCCGGCAGCAGCGGATCGAACCAGTATTAACAAGCTCGAATAATTCTACAAATCTGTGGGTAAGTATCTTTTACAGATAGTGTTTTATCAACAACTCACCCAGGAGCACGGCATTCAGCGCGGCACCTTTTCGCACATTATCAGACACAATCCACAAATTGACCTGACAGGGATCAGCCTGCCCCGCCCTCACCCGGCCGACATAGGTCTCGTCCTGGCCGAGGGCATCGCCGACCACCGTCGGATAATCGCCCTCGCCGACCCATTCGATACCTTTCGTCGCATCGAGGACCCGCGTCACCGCGGCCAGGTCCACCGGTTCCGCGCACTGCAGGGTCACGCTGAGGCTGTCGCCGAAGAATACCGGCGCCTGGATGCAGGTAACGTTCAACGGTCCGATACGCTCGCCAAGCAAGGCCTGCACCTCCGCGAAGATGCGCCGCTCGATCGCGCTGTGCCCCTCGCCATCCACCGCGCCGACCTGCGCCAGCAGGTTGAAGGCGATCTGGCGGTCGAAGAGACGCGGCTCCAGGGGGCGCGCATTGAGCAGTTCGGCGGTCTGCCGGGCGAGTTCCTTCACCCCTTCGCGCCCCAGGCTGGAGACGGAGAGGCAGGCTGTCAGGTTCAGTTGCCGGCAATCCAGCGTGGCCAGTAGTGGCGCCAGCACTTCGCACAGTTCGGCGGCTACGGCGCAAGGACTGGACAAAAGGAACGGCGCCGCTTGCGAGGCCAGGCGTTCGGCATTCACCGAAACCATGACCGGCGGTGCGACGCTCGGTTCCAGGGCGCCGCTCAGGTCGATCACCGAACAACCCGCCGCGCGGGCGCGCTCGGCATGGGCACGCGACACCTCGGCTGCCGCGGCGAAGAAGGCCAGGCCGACACTGGAAAAATCGAAGCTATCGACATCGCCGACGCGCAGGCTGCTTTCGGCGAAACCCATGCGCTGCCCGGCCGACTCGGCGCTGGCCAGCAGGTGCAAACGATGAAGCGGGAAGTCGCGTTCGTCGAGGAGACCGACCAGAGCCTCGCCAACCGATCCGGTGGCGCCTACGACTGCGACATTGAGGGGCTGGGACATGGGAAAAGCCTCGGCGGTCTGCGAAATAGGCGTGGCACTTTACTTGCCCACCTTCGCCCAGGCAATCGAGGCGCCGCCCATTGCGGGCGGCGCCGGATCGATCAGCGCTCCAGCAGAATCCGCAGCATGCGCCGCAGCGGCTCGGCAGCGCCCCACAGCAACTGGTCGCCGACGGTGAAGGCGCCGAGATACTGGGAGCCCATGTTCAGCTTGCGCAGGCGCCCGACCGGAACGCTCAGGGTGCCGGTGACGGCGGCCGGGGTCAGCTCGCGCACGCTTACCTCGCGGTGGTTCGGCACCAGTTTGACCCAGGGATTGTGCTGGCTGATCAGGCCCTCGATGTCGGTCAGCGGCACATCCTTGTTCAACTTGATGGTCAGTGCCTGGCTGTGGCAACGCATGGCGCCGACGCGCACGCAGATACCGTCGACCGGGATCGGGTTCTTGAAGCGGGCGAGGATCTTGTTGGTCTCCGCCTGGGCCTTCCACTCTTCGCGGCTCTGCCCGTTGGGCAGTTCCTTGTCGATCCAGGGGATCAGGCTGCCGCCCAGCGGCGCGCCGAAATGCTCGGTGGGGAAGGCTTCGCTGCGCAGGGTCTCCGCCACCTTGCGATCGATGTCGAGGATCGCGCTGGCCGGGTTGGCCAGGTCATCCGCCACCGATGCATGGGCGGCGCCCATCTGCTTGAGCAGTTCACGCATGTTCTGCGCGCCGGCGCCGGAGGCGGCCTGGTAGGTCATGGCGCTCATCCACTCGACCAGGCCGGCGTCGAACAGCCCGCCCAGGGCCATCAGCATCAGGCTGACGGTGCAGTTGCCGCCGATGTAGTTGCGGGTGCCGGCGTCCAGGGCCTGGTCGATGACCTTGCGGTTGACCGGGTCGAGGACGATCACCGCGTCGTCTTCCATGCGCAGGCTGGAGGCGGCATCGATCCAGTAGCCCTGCCAGCCGGCCTCGCGCAGCTTGGGGAATACTTCGCTGGTGTAGTCGCCGCCCTGGCAGGTCAGGATCACGTCGAGGGTCTTCAGCTCGTCGATGCTGTAGGCGTCCTTCAGCGGAGCGATGTCCTTGCCCACTTCCGGGCCCTGGCCACCGACGTTCGACGTGGTGAAGAACACCGGCTCGATCAGGTCGAAGTCCCGCTCTTCCAGCATCCGCTGCATGAGTACGGAACCCACCATCCCGCGCCAACCGATCAGACCTACACGCTTCATCGCAACTACACCTATATGAGAGAAGTGAGCTGGCCGGCAGCCATCATGGCGCCGGCCAAGCCCGTCAGATTACAGATTCTTGAGTGCCGCGACTACGGCATCGCCCATTTCCCGGGTGCCGACCTTGCGGCAGCCTTCGGACCAGATGTCGCCGGTGCGCAGCCCCTGGTCGAGGACCTTGCTCACCGCCTGCTCGATGGCGTCGGCGGCGGTCGCCTGGCTGAAGCTGTAGCGCAGCATCATCGAGACCGAGAGGATGGTCGCCAACGGGTTGGCGATGCCCTGACCGGCGATGTCCGGGGCGGAACCGTGGCAGGGTTCGTACATGCCCTTGTTGTTCGCGTCGAGCGAGGCAGAAGGCAGCATGCCGATGGAACCGGTCAGCATGGAAGCCTCATCCGACAGGATGTCGCCGAACATGTTGTCGGTGACCATCACGTCGAACTGCTTGGGCGCGCGCACCAGCTGCATGGCGGCGTTGTCCACGTACATATGGGAAAGCTCGACGTCCGGGTAGTCCTTCGCCACTTCTTCCACCACTTCCCGCCACAGTTGGCTGGAGGCGAGGACGTTGGCCTTGTCCACCGAGCAGAGCCTGTTGTTGCGTACGCGGGCCATGTCGAAACCGACGCGGGCGATACGACGGATTTCGCTCTCGCTGTACGGCAGGGTGTCGTAGGCCTGGCGCTCGCCGTTCTCCAGCACGCGCTGCTCGCGGGGCTGGCCGAAGTAGATGCCGCCGGTCAGTTCGCGGACGATGAGGATGTCCAGCCCGGCGACCACTTCCGGCTTCAGGCTGGAGGCCGCGGCCAGTTGCGGGTAGAGGATGGCCGGACGCAGGTTGGCGAACAGGCCCAGTTGCGAACGAATCTTCAGCAGACCGCGCTCGGGACGGATATCGCGTTCGATCCTGTCCCATTTCGGCCCTCCTACCGCGCCCAGCAGCACCGCATCGGCCTGGCGCGCGCGCTGCAGGGTCTGGTCGGCCAGCGGCACGCCGTGCTTGTCGATGGCCGCGCCACCGATGACGTCCTCGGCCAGTTCGAAGCCGAGCTGGAACCTGTCGTTGGCCAGCTCCAGCACCTTGACCGCTTCCGCCATGATTTCCGGACCGATACCGTCACCGGGGAGAACCAGGATCTGCTTGCTCATAACACCCTCTTGTCCTTCATTCATTGAACGGCGGGCATGCGCCGCCGTGATCGAACCGTCACTCCCGACGCAGCCACAGCACCAGCACGTCGGTGCTGAACGAGCCGTCGTCGGCAATCTCGAAATACTCTCTGACTTCCTCGCCCACCGCCAGCTGCAGGCTGCGGATCGCCTGGCGGAACACCTCCGGCGTACGCATCCGCTCGACCCACGACTGGAACTCCAAGCGCAGACGCTGGCGCCGGCTTCCGGTGACCAGCAACCCCGCCTCGCCGCTCAGGCGCGCCCACTCGGCCGGCGAGTAGTTGCGCACATGGCTGGTGTCGCGGAGCAGCTCGACGGTCTGCAGGAAGGTGTCCGGCAAGGCCTGCCCGGGCGCCGCCACGTCGACGAAGATCGCCACCCCGCCGGGCTTGAGCACCCGTCGCACCTCGCGCAGGGCCAGGCCGACGTCGCGCCAGTGATGGGTGGAATAGCGACTGAAGACGAAATCGAACTCGCCGTCGGCGAAGGGCAGGCTCTCCGCCTTGCCCTGCTCGGTGCGGATGTTCGCCATGCCCCGTTCCGCGGCGCTCTGCGCCACCACGGCGAGCATCTCGGCGGAAAGATCGTAGGCCACCACCTCCCCTGCCAGGGCGGCGACCTGGAAGCTCACGTGGCCGGCGCCGCAACCCAGGTCGAGGACCCGCGCTTCCGGGCGCCCGGCCAGGGCGTCGCGCAGCAAGGCGAATTCCTCGCCCTGGGCATGCACGGCGCTGCTCAGGTAGGCCGCAGCCTGGGCGCCGAACTGGCGCTGGACAACGTCATCGTGGTCGCTCATGAATCTACTCCAGGAGAAAAACCGGGCGCACCCTACCCAGGATGCGCCCGGCAAGGGGACTCGCGTGCCGCTCAGCGGAACAGCCAGGGCTGCTGCTGGCGGTAGCCGTCCTCGAAGGCGCGGATCGCATCGGCGTCCTGCAGCGTCAGGCCGATGTCGTCGAGGCCGTTGAGCAGGCAATGCTTGCGGAACGGGTCGACCTCGAAACCCAGCACCTTGCCATCAGGACGGGTAACGGTCTGCGCCGCCAGGTCGATGGACAACTGGTAGCCTTCGTTCGCCTCGACCTGGCGGAACAGTTCGTCCACCTCGGCCTCGGGCAGGATGATCGGCAGCAAGCCGTTCTTGAAACTGTTGTTGAAGAAGATGTCGGCATAGCTCGGTGCGATCACCGTGCGGAAACCGTACTCGTCCAGCGCCCAGGGCGCGTGCTCGCGGGACGAGCCGCAGCCGAAGTTCTCCCGCGCCAGCAGTACGCTGGCGCCCTGGTAGCGCGGCTGGTTGAGGACGAAGTCCGGGTTCAGCGGACGCTTCGAGTTGTTCTGTCCCGGCTGCCCGACATCCAGGTAGCGCCATTCGTCGAACAGATTGGGGCCGAAGCCGGTGCGCTTGATCGACTTGAGGAATTGCTTGGGAATGATCTGATCGGTATCGACGTTGGCGCGATCCAGCGGAGCGACGAGACCGGTCGTCTGGGTATAGGGTTTCATCTCGGTTCTCCTCAGGCGAGCAATTCGCGGACATCGATGAAGCGGCCGTTGACGGCCGCGGCGGCGGCCATCGCCGGGCTGACCAGGTGGGTACGGCCACCGGCGCCCTGACGGCCCTCGAAGTTGCGGTTGGAGGTCGAGGCGCAGTGTTCGCCGCTCTCCAGCCGGTCCGGGTTCATCGCCAGGCACATGGAACAGCCCGGCTCGCGCCATTCGAAGCCGGCCTCGATGAAGATCCGGTCCAGGCCTTCCTTCTCGGCCTGCTCCTTGACCAACCCGGAACCCGGCACCACCAGCGCCTGTTTGATGGTCGCGGCGACCTTGCGGCCCCTGGCCACTTCGGCGGCAGCGCGCAGGTCCTCGATCCGCGAGTTGGTGCAGGAACCGATGAATACCCGGTCCAGCTGGATGTCGGTGATCGCCTGGTTCGGCCGCAGGCCCATGTACTTCAAGGCGCGCTCGATCGAACCGCGCTTGATCGGGTCGCTCTCGCGGGCCGGGTCCGGCACGTTCTGGTCCACGGCCAGGACCATTTCCGGCGACGTGCCCCAGCTGACCTGCGGCTTGATCTGCGCGGCGTCCAGCTCGACCACGGTATCGAAGCGGGCATCGGCGTCCGACACCAGCCCCTGCCAGCAGGCGACGGCCTGGTCCCATTGCTCGGCGCTCGGCGCGAAGGGCCGGCCCTTCACGTAGTCGATGGTCTTCTGGTCGACGGCGACCAGGCCGACGCGGGCGCCCGCCTCGATCGACATGTTGCAGATGGTCATCCGCCCTTCGATGGACAGGTCGCGGATGGCGCTGCCGGCGAACTCGATGGCGTGGCCGTTGCCGCCGGCGGTGCCGATCCTGCCGATCACCGCGAGGACGATATCCTTCGCCGTGACGCCGGCCGGCAACCTGCCTTCGACCTTGACCAGCATGTTCTTCATCTTCTTCGCCACCAGGCACTGGGTCGCCAGCACATGCTCGACCTCGGAAGTGCCGATGCCGTGGGCCAGCGCGCCGAAGGCGCCGTGGGTGGAAGTGTGCGAGTCGCCGCAGACCACGGTCATCCCCGGGAGGGTCGCGCCCTGCTCCGGACCGACCACATGGACGATGCCCTGGCGCACGTCGTTCATCTTGAATTCGGTGATGCCGAAGTCATCGCAGTTCTCGTCGAGGGTCTGCACCTGCAGGCGCGAGACCTCGTCGGCGATGGCGGCGATGCCGCCCTTGCGCTCGGTGCGGGTGGTCGGCACGTTGTGGTCCGGGGTGGCAATGTTGGCGTCGATCCGCCACGGCTTGCGCCCGGCCAGGCGAAGACCCTCGAAGGCCTGCGGCGAGGTCACTTCGTGCAGGATATGGCGGTCGATGTAGATCAGCGCCGAACCGTCGTCGCGCTGCTTGACCAGGTGCATGTCCCAGAGTTTGTCGTAGAGGGTCTTGCCGGCCATCGGGATTTCCTCATCAGCTTATTTCTATGCCCACAGGGCTTGTGAGGATGATCCTATGGCTTGTCTACGAATAACTCAAATTCATATTTTTCATCCAAAGCATTCCCAACAGGAATCCATTGGCGCTAAGCTCCGGGCAGCCGAAACCAGCGGAGGCCCGCAATGGACCTGAACAGCCTCAACACCTTCATCGCCATTGCCGAGACCGGCAGCTTCTCCGAGGCCGGCGAGCGCCTGCACCTGACCCAACCGGCGGTGAGCAAGCGCATCGCCGCCCTCGAACAGCAGCTCAATGCCCGGCTGTTCGACCGGGTCGGCCGCGAGGTCAACCTCACCGAGGCCGGCCGCGCCCTGCTGCCGCGCGCCTATCAGTTGCTCAACGTGCTCGACGACACCCGCCGGGCGCTGAACAACCTCACCGGCGAGGTCAGCGGCCGGCTGGTCCTGGCCACCAGCCACCACATCGGCCTGCATCGCCTGCCGCCGCTGCTGCGCGCCTTCACCCGGGCGCATCCGCAGGTGGCGCTGGATATCCAGTTCCTGGATTCGGAAGTGGCCTACGAGGAGATCCTTCATGGCCGTGCGGAACTGGCGGTGATCACCCTGGCCCCGGAAACCGCCGAACCGGTGCGCGCAGTCCCGGTGTGGGACGACCCGCTGGACTTCGTCGCCGCCCCGGAGCACCCGCTGGCCCGACAGGGCACGGTGTTCCTCGCCGACGTCGCCAAGCACCCCGCGGTATTCCCCGGCGGCAACACCTTCACCCACCACATCGTGCGGCGCATGTTCGAAGCCGAAGGGCTGACGCCGAACATCGCCATGAGCACCAACTACCTGGAGACCATCAAGATGATGGTCTCCATCGGCCTGGCCTGGAGCGTGCTGCCGCGGACCATGCTCGACGACCAGGTGGTGCGCCTGCCGCTACAGGACATCCAGCTCAGCCGCCAGCTCGGCTACATCCTGCACACCGAGCGGACCCTGTCGAACGCCGCGCGCGCCTTCATGCGCCTGCTCGACGAACAGGCATTCGGCAACGGCACTCCAGCGGCCTGAAGCGATTCAGGTCGAACGCCACGGGTAGGCCCTCCCCTCTTCGCCGTCCGCGGCCAGCGCTCACCCGACCTGCATGCCAATGCCCTCGCGACTCAGCCCTCGCCGACCCACGCCTGCACCTCGACCTCCACGTCGACCCCCAGCGCCAGCCCGGCGGTCACCGTCGAGCGTACCGGCAAGGCCCCCTGCACATGACGCTGGTAGACCTCGTTGAAACCGGCGAAGTGGGCCATGTCCGACAGCCAGACGGTGACCTTCACCAGTTGGTCGAAACGCGCGCCACAGCTCTCCAGGGTCTCGCCGATGCGTGCCATCACCGCTTCGGTCTGGGTCTGGATATCGCCACGTACCACCTCGCCGGTCGGACTCATCGGCACCTGTCCGGAAAGAAACAGGAAGCCGCCGGCCCGCACCGCGCGGGAAAAGGGAAACGGCAGGCTGCTGGGGTAACGCTGGATGTCATCGCTCATCTGGATTGCCTCCTGTGGATGAAGCGCTAGGAAGAAAAGCTTTCGGCCGCGGAATCGGCGTATTCATGTAGCACTGCGATCAACCCTGGCTCATATCGACGCGCTCCGCCAGAAAGTTCAGGAACGCCCGCACGCGCAGCGGCAGATAGCCGCCCTGGCCGACGTAGACGGCGTGGACTTCCTCCAGGTCGCCCGGGTTGTATGCCTCGAGCACGGGAATCAGGCGACCGGCGGCTATGTCCTCGCGCACCTGGAACGCGGCCAGCCGCGCCAGGCCCAGGCCGGCCACGGCCAGACGGCGCAGCGCCTCGCCATCGCTGGCCTGGGCGTTGCCCGACAACGGCACCACGAGTTCCTCGCCGGCGTCCCGCAGCGGCCAGCCGGAGCGCGTTCGCACATAGTTGGCGCCGAGGCGGTTGTGCCCCAGCAGCGCCTGCGGCGTGGCCGGCATGCCATGCCGGGCCAGGTAGGCCGGCGCACCGACGATCAGCATGCGCGTGCTCCCCAGCTTGCGCGCCACCAGGCTCGAGCTTTTCAGCGGCCCCGCGCGCACGGCCACGTCGGTGCGCTGCTCGAGGATGTCGACGACCTCATCGGTCAGCACGATATCCAGCGTCACCTCGGGATGCTGCGCGAGGAACTCGGGCACCAGCGGCAGCAGGAAATGATGTCCGAAAGGCACGTTGGCGTTGACTCGCAAGCGCCCGCGCGGCGCCGCGTTTTCGCTCGCACACCGCTCGGCTTCCTCCAGGTCGGCCAGGATACGCACCCCGCGCTCGTAGAACGTGCATCCCTCGGGCGTCAGTTGCAATTGACGGGTGGAGCGGTTCAGCAAGCGGGTTCCCAGGCGCTGTTCGAGCCGGGTGATCAGCTTGCTGACTGCCGAGGGCGTCATGCCGCAACGTCGAGCGGCGGCGGAAAAGCCCCCCGACTCGACGACCCGGGCAAACACCTCCAGTTCGCCGGAACGGTTGACTTCAAGCCGGGCCATGGCGCCCTGCCTGATGATTTCGCTTCATAAATGATGTTCCCCGCGACGGTCTATTTCCCTTAAATCTTTGAATTCATCATCAGCTACAGGATAACCACTGAATTCAACGACATGAAACGACCCATCGAAAGACTTCCCGCCGCGACCTCCAGCGCAACCCGGGCCTTCGCGCTCGCAACGAGCCTGTTGTACGCCTGCGCCGCGCCGGCCGCTTCCTGGACCGCCAGCTGGCAGGCCAGCCCGCAGCCGGTCTGGGCTGAGGACTTCCTGTTTCCCAGCAACGTGCCGGCCGAACTGCACGACCAGACGGTGCGGCAACTGGCGCGAATCAGCCTGGGAGGAACGCGCGTGCGCATCGTCCTGGCAAATACCTATGGAAAGCGCCCGATCCGGATCGGCCGGGCCACCCTGGCCAAACCGGGTTCCGAGC
This sequence comes from Pseudomonas sp. HMSC057H01, assembly GCF_001836405.1. Taxonomy (NCBI): domain Bacteria; kingdom Pseudomonadati; phylum Pseudomonadota; class Gammaproteobacteria; order Pseudomonadales; family Pseudomonadaceae; genus Pseudomonas; species Pseudomonas sp. HMSC057H01. Next base: position 645,256 of record NZ_KV828512.1, read on the forward strand.
GCGCCGCGGTCGCCACCGGCAGCCGGCATGACGTGACCTTCGGCGGACGCCGGACGGCGACCATCGCGCCCGGCGCCACGCTACTCAGCGATCCGGTGACGATGCCGGTGGCCGCGCTCTCGCAGGTGCTGGTGAGTCTCTACCTGCCGGCCGCCACGCCCATGGAAACCTTCCACTGGGACGGCCGCCAGACGGGCTGGATCGTCGCCGGCGAGCAGACCCAAAGCCACGCATTGCAGCTGGACGCGGCGGACAGCCAGAGCACCACCGCGCGCCTGCTGTTGACAGGTATCCTGGTCGAAACCGAAACGGCAACGCGGACGCTGGTGACGCTCGGCGACTCGATCACCGACGGAGCCAGCGCCAGCCTCGACCGGAACAGCCGTTGGCCGGACTTCCTCGCCGAACGCCTGGCCCCGCATGGCGTCGCCGTGGTCAATGCGGGGATTTCCGGCGCCCGTCTGCTGAGCGACGGCATGGGCGCGAGCGCGCTGGCACGTCTGGACCGCGACGTACTGGCCCAGCCAGGCGCAAGCAGCATGGTGGTGATGCTCGGCATCAACGACATTGCCTGGCCCGGTACCGCTTTTGCCCGGAATGCCGCACCGCCCACCCTGGAAGCGCTGATCGCCGGCTACCGGCAATTGATCGAACGGGCGCACAACCGGGGTATCCGGGTCGTCGGCGCGACCCTCACGCCGTTCGAGGGCGCACTGCCCGGCACGCCGTTGAGCGATTATTACCATCCCGCCAAGGAAGCCCTGCGCAGGCAGGTTAACGAGTGGATCCGTCATGCCGGCGCCTTCGATGCGGTGATCGACTTCGACGCGGTATTGCGCGATCCGAAGCAGCCGTCGCGGCTCGCCGCGCGCTACGACTCCGGCGACCATCTGCACCCCAGCGACGAAGGCAACCGAGCGATGGCGGCCGCCATCGACCTCGACGTCCTGCTGGACGAGGTGCCTGACGGCACACCGGCAGAGCCCCGGGCCGATAGCGCAACGAAATGAAAAAAGGCGCCCGAAGGCGCCTTTTTTCGATCACCGCTGACGGTTACTGGTTGTCCAGTGCCGGGCGCTGGCCATTGATGGCGATACGCTTCGGCTTGGCTTCTTCCGGAACCAGCCGGACCAGGTCGATGTTCAGCAGGCCGTTGGCTAGCGAAGCCGCCTTGACCTCGATATGGTCGGCGAGGCGGAACGACAGCTTGAAGGCGCGCTGGGCGATGCCCTGGTGCAGGTAGGTCACGTTGTCCGTGGACTTCTCGCGCTTGCCGCCACTGACGGTCAGCACGCCGCGCTCGACCTGCAGGTCCAGGTCTTCTTCCTGGAAGCCGGCGGCGGCGATGACGATGCGATACTCGTCGTCACCGTGCTTTTCGACGTTGTAGGGCGGGTAGGTACTCCCGGCCTCATTGCGCAGGGCCGACTCGAACAGATCGTTGAAGCGATCGAAGCCTACGGAATGACGGAACAGCGGGGCGAGGGAAAAAGCGTTGCTCATTGCGAATCTCCTGAATTATCAGCAAGTACTCTGGTGCGGAACCCGTCTTCGGCATCCCGCACGAACTAGATAGGGATCATCGGAAGTATTTCAAGAGCCTTGAGAACGACCGTTCGTCGTGCTCAGATCGAAACTCATCCTTTCGAGAACCGTCGCTATGGAACGCGCAATCCCGACCTTCCCCTGCCGCGATCTGGACAGCGCCAGCGCCTTCTACCAGTCCCTCGGCTTCCACCTTGGCGCTCGCTATCCGACCTACGCCATCCTCCAGCGCGGCGCCCTGGAGCTGCACCTGTCGCTGTTCGAAGCGCTCGAACCGAAGACCAATTGCAGCGCTGCCTACCTGCGCCTGGAGGACGCCCAGGCGCTGCATCGCCAGGCCGCGGCCCTCGGCCTGGGCGGCCAGGGGATTCCACGCATCACGGCCCTGGAAGACCAGCCCTGGGGTATGCGCGAATTCGCCCTGGTCGATCCCGACGGCAACCTGCTGCGGGTCGGCCAGGAGCTCGATGCGACGCCAGAGCAACACCGGGTTCGCCTGGCCAGCGCCGACGACGTCCCCGCTGTGGCCGCGCTCTGGCAAGCCAATGTCCGCGAAGCCGGGGAAACCCTGGATGCCGGCGACCAGCAGGCGATCCAGGCACTGCTCCTGGCCGCCTCGCGCAACCGCTTGCTCTGGCTGGCGGAGGCCCAGCAGCATCCCCGCGGTTTCGTCCTCGCCCACCTGTGGCAGATCGAGGACGGTCAGGCACGGGTGGGAGAGATCGCAGAGCTCTACGTACTGCCGCAGGCCCGCCGCCAGGGCCTGGCCCGGGAACTGGTGGGCAGTGCCGAGGAGGCCCTGCGCTCGCGCGGCGCCGGCCTGATCCGCGCGCAATCGGCCCTTGACGCGCCGCTGTCCAACCTGTTCTGGCAGGGCCTGGGCTGGGACGCCGACTACCTGACCTTCACTCGCTACTGACCTGGGGAGCATCATCATGCGCAACGTCATGCTGATCACCGGAGCCAGCCGCGGCATCGGCGCCGCCACCGCTCTGCTCGCCGCCGAGCGCGGCTATGCGGTCGTCCTCAACTATCTGCGCAACCGCGAGGCCGCCGAAGCGCTGCGCCAGCGCATCGAGCGCCAGGGCGGCGAAGCCCTGGCGGTGGCGGCCGACGTAGCCGAGGAAGGCGATGTCGAGCGGCTGTTCGCCGCCATCGACGAACGTTTCGGCCGCCTCGACGTGCTGGTCAACAACGCCGGCATGCTGGAAGCGCAGACGCGCCTGGAAAACATCGACGCGGCGCGCCTGCACAGGGTATTCGCGACCAACGTGACCGGCAGCTTCCTCTGCGCCCGCGAGGCGGTGAAGCGCCTGTCGACCCGCCACGGCGGGCACGGCGGCAGCATCGTCAACGTATCCTCGATGGCCTCGCGGCTGGGATCGCCCAACGAATACATCGACTATGCCGCCGCCAAGGGCGCCATCGACAGCATGACCATCGGGCTGGCCAGGGAAGTGGCGGCGGAGGGTATCCGGGTCAACGCGGTGCGGCCCGGACTGATCGATACCGAGATCCACGCCAGCGGCGGCGAGCCCGGCCGTATCGAACGCCTGAAGGGCGGCATACCGCTAGGACGCGGCGGCACGGCGGAGGAAGTCGCGCGGGCGATTCTCTGGCTGGCGTCGGACGAAGCCAGCTACAGCACTGGCACCTTCATCGATGTCAGCGGCGGCCGCTAGGCCTGCTACGCAAGCTAGGCCGCCTGGCTGAACGACACCTGCAACAACCGGTCGATGGTTTCGCAATCGCTTTCCCGGCGAATCCGCGCGAACAGCTCGACGGCTTCGGGATAGGTGCGCGTGAGCATGCCCAGCCACTGCTTGAGACGCCCCGGGGCATAGCGCGGGGCGAGCTTGCGCCGGGCCTGTAGCCAGAAGTCGCGCAGCAGCGGCAACAGCTCGCTCCAGGGCATCTCGTGGATTTCGCCGCCATCGCGCCAGGCGGCGATCTGCCGAGCCAGGCCAGGACGCGAGACCAGGCCGCGACCGAGCATGATGTCCTCCACCCCGCTGACCTCGCGACAACGCAGGTAGTCGTCGAGCGTCCACACTTCGCCATTGGCGAACACCGGCACGCGCACCGCCTCGGCCACCCGCGCCACCCACTCCCAGTGCGCCGGCGGCCTGTAGCCATCGACCTTGGTCCGGGCATGCACCACTACATGGGCCGAGCCGCCGTCGGCCAGGGCCCGCGCGCAATCCAGGGCGCCGTCGGGACTGTCGTAGCCCAGGCGCATCTTCGAGGTCACCGCAATCTCGCTCGGCACCGCGCGACGCACGGCGGCGACGATGTCGTGCATCAGCTCCGGCTCCTTGAGCAATACCGCGCCGCCGCGCGAGCGGTTCACGGTCTTGGCCGGACAACCGAAGTTCAGGTCGATCACCGGGGCACCCAGCTCACAGGCGAACGCGGCGTTATCCGCCAGGCACGCAGGATCGGAGCCGAGCAACTGCACACGCATCGGCGTCCCGGCGCGGGTCCGGCTGCCGTCGCGCAGCTCCGGCGCCAGCTTGTGGAAAGCCGTGGCCGGCAGTAGGCGATCGGTGATGCGGATGAATTCGGTGACGCACCAATCGATGCCGCCGACGCGGGTCAGCACGTCGCGGAGGATTTCATCCACCAGACCTTCCATCGGCGCCAGGGCGATTTGCACGAACCACTACCTCGAAAATGACAGGCGGCGGATTCTAGAGAATCCGCCGCCCGGAACAAAGTGCGAATGCCTGCCGGCCGACGCGCGACGGGTCAGGCCCCGGCGAGCAGAGCCTGGCCGTAGCCGTCGATGAACTCCGCCGGCATCCGCTTCGGCTTGCCGCTGGACAGTTCGATGCAGACGAAGGTGGTCTGCGCCCGCAGCAGCGTGGCGCCATCCGCCGGGCGTACCAACTGGAAGCGCCGGTTCATCCGCAGGCGCTGGTCGGACTCGACGATCCAGGTCGCCAGTTGCAGTTCGTCGCCCTCGTAGGCCGCGGCCAGGTAGTCGATCTCGTGGCGCAGCACCGCCATCGCCCGGTCCAGCCGGCGGTACTCGGCCAGGTCCAAGCCCAGCCGCTGCGAGTGGCGCCAGGCGCAGCGCTCCAACCAACTGACGTAGACGGCGTTGTTCGCGTGGCCGAGCCCGTCGATGTCCTCGGTGAGGACCCTGAGGTCGATCACGAACGGATCGGCGTAGTCCCAATTCATCAATGCTGCTCCAGGCTGCCGGCCAGTTCGCGCGCTTCCCTGGCCAGTTGTGTGATCTGATCCCAGGCCCGCGCCCGGATCAAGCTCGGCGGCGCCAGCCAGGTGCCGCCGACACAGGCGACATTGGGCAGGCGGAGGAAATTCAGCAGGTTGTCCAGGTTGACGCCGCCGGTCGGGCAGAAGCGGATGCCGGTGAACGGCCCCTTCAGGCTTTTCAGCATTTTCACGCTGGCAGTGCCATCGGCCGGGAACAGCTTCAGCGAGCGATAACCGTACTCCAGCGCCAGCAACACTTCCGAAGGCGTCATCACCCCGGGCAGGTATGGCAGGCCGGCATCCTCCGCGGCGGCGGCAAGGCGCGGCGTGCATCCGGGGCTGACGGCGAACTGCGCGCCCGCGTCGCGTGCCTCGAGAAACTGCTCGGTGTGGATCAGGGTACCCGCCCCCAGCAGGACCTCGGGCACCTCGCGATGGATGGCGGCGATCGCGTCCAGCGCCTGCGGCGTGCGCAGCGTCACTTCCAACACCGTGACGCCGCCCGCATACAACGCGCGCGCCAGGTCGGGCGCCAGCGCCACGTCCTCGATCACCAGCACCGGCAATACCGGGCTGGCCTGCAGCAGGACCCGATCCAGCGGCAATGTCATGGGCATTCCTCGATTCGAAACGGCTCGCCCCGCCGGATCGCTCCGCGCGGGCCACAGCGCTTTTTACCGAAGAACCGAGGTCAGGACAACGACAACCCCTCTGCTACGCGCCTCAGGAAGCGCTCGCCGTCTTTTCCACGCGCCGGCAAGCGCGCATCGCCGGACGCTCCTCGAGCAGCGCCAGCAGCGACTCGCTCAGCCTGCGCTCGCCGAGCAGTCGGTGGTGGCCGCCGCCCGGCAGGCGCAGCAAGCGACTAGCCGGCCAGGCGGCATGGATGCGCTCGGCATTTTCCACCGCTACGCGCGGGTCGTCGTCGGCATGCACCACCAGTCCGGGCATTTCCAGACGGTAGCGCGCCACATCCAGGCACGCCGCGGATATGCCCGCCTGACGCTCGACCAGGCGGATGAAATGCGAGCGAGCCAGGGCCGGCAAACCGACGAAACGAGCGAACAGGCGCAACTGTTCGAGAATCCGCGACGGCGCCGAGACCGTCACCAGCGCTTCGCTGCGCAGCCCCATCTGGGCCGCCAGCAACGCCGCCGCGCCACCCAGGGAATGACCGACCACCGCACGCAGCGGCGGCAACTCGCCAGCGGCCTCCAGCAAGGCATGGGCGAACAGCACCACGTTCGCCTCCCTGCCCGGCGAGCGGCCATGGGCCGGCGCATCGAGGGCATACACCGAATAACCCGCGCCGACCAGTTGCTCGATCAGATGGGCGAACTGTGTCGGCCTGCCGGCCCAGCCATGCAGCAGCAGGACTGCCGGCCCCTCGCCCCAGCGCAACACCGACAGCCCGAAGCGCAGAGTGACGCGCTCCGAGCTGGCCAGCAGCGGCAGCTCCCAATCCTTCGGCGGCCACTCGCCAGGCATCATGAACGCCCGACGCATACGCTCGGCCGTCCAACGCGGCGCGATGCGGCCGATCGTCCCGTTGAAACCGCGAATCCAGGTCAGGCTGCTCATCTCGCACCTCCTCAGTTCACCGCCTGCTTGGCGGCACGCAGAACCCGGTCGGACAGCTCGCCCGGCCCCAATGCCCGGGCCAGCGCCAAACCGCCAATCATCAACACCAGGTCGGCCAGGGCGACGTCGGTTTCCTCGGGACTTTCCGCCAGGCTGGCGACCATGATCTCGACATGCCTGCTCAAGACCTCGCGAAACCCCTCCGGCAGGCGCGCCACCTCGGCGAGGGTCGCCGGCAGCGGACAACCGGCGTCGACCTGTGCGTCCCGATGCTTGCGCGACAGGTAGAAAGCGGCCGCCAAGGCCCGACGCTCCTTTCCCGACAATCCGGGGTCGAGTTCGCCGAGCAGTTCGCGGCGCTTGCCGAGCAATTGCTCGAACGCCTCGAGCATCAGCGCATCCTTGCTCTGGAAGTGGGCATAGAAGCCGCCGACGGTGAGCCCCGCCGCGCCCATCACTTCCCCGACGCTAGGCTCGACGGCGCCCCGCTCGAGCAGGGCCTGGGTGGCGGCACCGAGGATGCGGGCACGGGTCTGGGTTTTCTTGTCGCTCATGACGATCTCCGAAAATATTATGAGTGAAATATTATATGCATAATAAAAATCGGCAAGCGTACGGCCGGACCGTCTGTCAGGAAATTCGAAAAGGGAAAAAACAAAAGGGCCATTCCAATTCGGAATGGCCCTATAGAGCCCCGCAGAGCGGGAAAAAGTGGCGTCCCCTAGGGGACTCGAACCCCTGTTACCGCCGTGAAAGGGCGGTGTCCTAGGCCACTAGACGAAGGGGACAATGAAACCTTCGAAAAGTAAGGCCAGCGATGCTGGCCTTGGAATGTGGTGGAGCTAGACGGGATCGAACCGTCGACCTCTTGCATGCCATGCAAGCGCTCTCCCAGCTGAGCTATAGCCCCGAATTCGCCATCAGGCGGGCGATCTTCCGATCGCTTCGACAACCTTCCGGTCATCGACACGCTCATCCATTGCTGGGACGGATGAACATGAAGTGGCGTCCCCTAGGGGACTCGAACCCCTGTTACCGCCGTGAAAGGGCGGTGTCCTAGGCCACTAGACGAAGGGGACGAAACCTTCGTAGGAATCCGCAAAACCAACCGCGTATTCCCGGCAATTTGGTGGAGCTAGACGGGATCGAACCGTCGACCTC
>NZ_KV828512.1:652864-707967 GCF_001836405.1 Pseudomonas sp. HMSC057H01
CATGCAAGCGCTCTCCCAGCTGAGCTATAGCCCCAAAGTACCGCTGGATCGCTTCACTTCGTTGAGTTCGTCGTGAAGACGGGGCGCATACTAAGGGCGAGGCTTGAGGCTGTCAACATTATTTTTCATCGAAACCTAAAAAATTTTACCGGAAGAACAATCACTTACCTCCCCTCCCCAAAAAACGAGGCCCGCAACTGGGCGGGCCTCGTCATCGACTGTGGAAGAAAGCCGGTCAGCCGGGAATGGCGTCGCGGATCTTCTCCCACTCCTTGGTTTCCTTTTTCGACGCCCCGCCCAGTAGCTCCAGGGCCTGGCGCAAGCGATAGCGCGACAGGTCGGCACCAAGGATCTCCATGGCGTCCAGCACCGAAACCGAGCTGGCATGCCCGGTGATGGCCGGGAACATCAGCGGCATCACGTCGCGCAGCTTGAGCTGGAGGTGTTCGGCGACAGCCTGGATGCAGCCGGTGATGCGTTCCTTCTCCCACTGGCGCAGGGATTCGAGTTTCCACAGCACCAGTTGCAGAACCTGGCGGACCTGGGTCGGATCGAGCTTCTTGTGTTCGAACAGCGAAGCGTCCAGCGGCACCCCGCCGCTGAAGAAGAATCCGGCCAGCGGTGCGATCTGGCTGAAGTTCTCCACCCGTCCCTGCACGTGCGGAGCGATCTTCATCAGGTATTCGGGATTCAACGCCCACTTCTGCACCTCACGGGCGAACTCCTCCACGGACTGCTCGCGGATCCACTGCCCGTTCAGCCAGGAGAGCTTCTCCAGGTCGAAGATCGGTCCGCCCAGGGAGACGCGCGACAGGTCGAAATGCTCGATCATCTCGGCGAGGGTGAATTTCTCGCGCTCGTCCGGCATCGACCAGCCCATCCGCCCAAGGTAGTTGAGCAGCGCCTGCGGCAGGTAGCCCATGCGTTCGTAGAAGGTGATAGAGGTCGGGTTCTTGCGCTTGGACAGCTTGCTCTTGTCCGGGTTGCGCAGCAGCGGCATGTAGCACAGCTGCGGCTGCTCCCAGCCGAAATACTCGTAGAGCTTGATCAGCTTGGGCGCCGACGGCAGCCACTCTTCGCCGCGCAGGACGTGGGTGATGCCCATCAGGTGGTCGTCGACCACGTTGGCGAGGAAGTAGGTGGGCAGGCCGTCGGCCTTCATCAGCACCTGCATGTCCATGCGATCCCACGGAATCTCGACATCGCCGCGGAGCATGTCCGGCACCACGCAGACACCCTCGGTCGGCACCTTCATGCGGGTGACATGGGACTCGCCGGCGGCGAGGCGGCGCTGCACCTCATCCTTCGGCAGGTGCATGCAGTGGCCGTCGTAGCGCGGGGTTTCCTTGCGCGCCATCTGCTCGGCGCGAACCGCATCGAGGCGCTCGGGCGTGCAGAAGCAGGTGAAGGCATGGCCCTTCTCGACCAGTTCGTCCGAATACCTCTTGTAGATGTGCCCGCGCTCGCTCTGCCGGTACGGGCCATGCGGGCCGCCGACGTCCGGGCCCTCGTCCCACTCGATGCCGAGCCAGCGCAGGGCGTCGTAGATCTGCTGCTCGGACTCCCGCGTCGAACGCAGCTGGTCGGTGTCCTCGATGCGCAGGATGAACTGACCGCCGTGCTGACGCGCGAAGCACAGGTTGAACAGCGCGATGTATGCGGTACCGACGTGCGGGTCGCCCGTCGGCGACGGGGCGATGCGAGTACGAACAGTGGTCATGGAGACTCTCTTGCCAAGCGGAAGTTAAAACGGAAATTCAGGGGCGCGATGTTATCAGGCGGGCCGCCTCCGGCTCCAGTAAACGACCGGTGTCGGCCGGCAGGCGGCTGATCAGGAAATCGAGGAAGGCCTTGACCTTCATCGCCTGGAAACGCCGCGAAGGATAGACCGCATACAGTTCGCCGACCGGCAACGGCACGTCCGCCAGCAAACGCACCAGACGCCCGCTGTGCACGCTCTCCGCACAGATCAGCGCCGGTAGCGCGGCAATGCCGGCACCGGCGACCACCGCCTCGCGGGCGAAGGTGATGTTGTTGCAGGACAGCACCCGCTGGCAGGGCAGGCTGTCTCCGGAAAGCGGCCAGTAGCGCTGGGAGTCGGTGGACAGAAGGACCGCGCGATGCCCGGCAAGCTCGGCCACCGATGTCGGCGTGCCGTGCGCCGCCAGGTAGTCGGGGCTGGCGCAGAGCCAGCGGCTGGTAGAGAGCAGGCGACGGGCCACCAGGGTGGAATCCTCCGGCTGGCCGACCATGATCACGATGTCGACGCCCTCCTGCAGCGGATCGACGCTGCGCGAGGCCAGCTCGACCTCGGCGGTGATCTGCGGGTACTGGCGCATGAAGTCGCCCAGCAGGCTGGCGAGGAACATCTGGCCGAACTCTATCGGCGAGGTGATCCGCAGCAATCCCGACGGCGCCTGTTGCAACTGCATGACCGCCTGCTCGGCCTCGGCGAAATCGTGCATGATCTGCCGGCAGCGCTCGTAGTAGGCCTGCCCTACTTCGGTCAGGCGCAACTTACGGGTGGTGCGATTGAGCAGGCGCACGCCCAGGCGCTCCTCCAGCAGGGCGATGCGCCGGCTCACCGTGGACTTCTGCATGCCCAGGCTCTGCGCGGCCTGGGTGAAGCTGTGGTACTCCACCACGCGGGTGAAGATCAGCGCATCATCAAGCCCCATTATTGTTCCCTATAAGCAACAAAGAGTCCGAAGTGTAGCGCCTATAACGTCCGGCGGAACACTGCTAGATTGGCCGAATTTTGCCGACGGAACACTCCACCCATGCCCGCCCAACTCAAACGTCGCCTGACCGTCTTCCTGGTGGCCGTCGGCCTGATCGCCCTGGCCTTCTTCCTCCACTGGTGGTTCATCGGCCGCCACGTGGAAAGCACCGACAACGCCTACGTCCAGGGCGAGATCACGCGGGTGGCCAGCCAGTTGGGCGCGCGGGTCGAGGAAGTCCTGGTGCGCGACAACCAGCACGTGGACAAGGGGCAGCTACTGGTACGCCTGGAAGACGCCGACTTCAAGCTCGCCGTCGAGCGCGCCCAGGCCGCGCTGGCCACCCGCGAGGCGGAACTGGCCCAGGCGCGCAGCAAGCTGGTGCAGCAGGGCAGCCTGATCGCCGCCAGCGCCGCCGACGTCAACGCCAGCCAGGCAACCCTCGGCCGCGCACAGATCGACCTGAACCGCGCCGAAGCCCTGCGCAAGCCCGGCTACGTTTCCGAGGAACGGGTCACCACCCTCACCGCCGACAACCACGTGGCCCGCTCGCAACTGGCCAAGGCCCGCGCCGACCTCGAGGCACAACGCGTCCAGCGCGACACCCTGGGCGCCGAGATCAAGCGCCTGGAAGCGCAGATCGCCAGCGCCCGCACCGAACTGGCGCAAGCCGAAATCAACCTGTCACGCACCCTGATCCATTCGCCGATCAACGGCCTGGTCGGCCAGCGCAGCGCACGCAACGGTCAGTACGTGCAGGTTGGTACCCATTTGCTGTCGCTGGTGCCGGACGAAGACATCTGGGTCCAGGCCAACTTCAAGGAGACCCAGGTCGGCCGCATGCGCGACGGGCAGAAGGCGCGCCTGACCTTCGACGCCTTCCCCGACACGCCTATCGACGGCCGCATCGATAGCCTGTTCGCCGCTTCCGGCGCGCAGTTCAGCCTGCTGCCACCGGACAACGCCACCGGAAACTTCACCAAGGTGGTGCAACGCATCCCGGTGAAGATCGTGTTCGAGGCCGACAACCCGTTGCATGGCCGCATCCGCCCCGGCATGTCCGTCGAAGCCGAGGTCGAGCTCCGTGACCGCTGAGGCGCTGGCCCGGCCGCTTGGCGAACCGACCCGGCGCGACTGGATCGCGGTGCTCAGCGCCATGCTCGGCGCATTCATGGCGGTGCTCGACATCCAGATCACCAACTCCTCACTGAAGGACATCCAGGGCGCGCTGGCGGCGACCCTCGAGGAAGGCTCGTGGATCTCCACCTCCTATCTGGTGGCGGAGATCATCATGATCCCGATGACCGCCTGGCTGGTGCAGCTGCTCTCGGCACGGCGCCTGGCGGTGATGATCTCGGTGGGCTTCCTGGTGTCCTCGCTGCTCTGCTCGTTCGCCTGGAACCTGGAAAGCATGATCGTGTTCCGCGCCATGCAGGGTTTCACCGGCGGCGCGCTGATTCCGCTGGCGTTCACCCTGGCCCTGGTCAAGTTGCCGGAACACCACCGTCCGAAGGGCATGGCGCTGTTCGCCATCACCGCCACCTTCGCGCCCTCCATCGGACCGACCCTGGGAGGCTGGCTGACGGAAAACTTCGGCTGGGAATACATCTTCTATATCAACGTGCCGCCGGGCCTGTTGATGATCGCCGGGCTGCTCTACGGCCTGGAGAAAAAGGCGCCGCACTGGGAACTGCTGAAGAGTACCGACTACGCCGGCATCGTCACCCTCGGCATCGGCCTGGGCTGCCTGCAGGTCTTCCTCGAGGAAGGTCACCGCAAGGACTGGCTGGAGTCGCAACTGATCGTCAGCCTCGGCAGCGTCGCCCTGTTCAGCCTGGTCCTGTTCGTCATCCTGCAACTGTCGCGGCCGAACCCGCTGATCGACCTGGGCATCCTGCGCAACCGCAACTTCGGCCTCGCGAGCATTTCCAGCATCGGCCTGGGCATGGGTCTGTACGGCTCGATCTACGTACTGCCGCTGTACCTGGCACAAATCCAGGGCTACAACGCCATGCAGATCGGCGAGGTGATCATGTGGATGGGCATTCCCCAGCTGTTCCTGATCCCGCTGGTCCCGAAGTTGATGAAGCTGGTCTCGCCGCGCCTGCTCTGCGCCGCCGGCTTCGGCCTGTTCGGCCTTGCCAGCTTCTTCTCCGGGGTGCTCAACCCGGACTTCGCCGGACCGCAGTTCAACCAGATCCAGCTACTGCGCGCCCTCGGCCAGCCGATGATCATGGTGACCATTTCGCTGATCGCCACCGCCTACCTGCAGCCACAGGATGCCGGCTCGGCCTCGAGCCTGTTCAACATCCTGCGCAACCTCGGCGGCGCCATCGGCATCGCCCTGCTCGCGACCCTGCTCGACAGTCGCGCCAAGGTGTACTTCGACTATCTGCGCGAAGCCCTGGTGCCGACCAACCCGCAGGTCGACGAACGCCTCGCGCAACTCGCCGCGCAACTGGGCAGCCAGCAGGCGGCGCTGGGCAAACTCAGCGAGATCACCCACCAGCAGGCGATGATCATGGCCTACAACGATGCTTTCCATGTCATCGGCATGGTGCTCGCAGTGAGCATGCTCGCGGTGCTGCTGACCCGCTCGCTGCCGGCCGGCATCGGCACCCGCGCCGACGCCGGGGCTCACTGAGGATCAGACGTTGACCAGGCGCTCGCGCAGCGTCTGGATCTCGTCGCGCAGTTGCGCCGCCGCCTCGAACTCCAGGTCGCGGGCCAACTGGTACATCTTTTCCTCCAGTTGGCGGATGCGCTTGCTGATCTCGCTCGGCGAGCGCAGTTCGTTCTCGTAGCGCCCGCTCTCCTCCGCCACCTTGGCCACGCCCTTGCGCTTGCCGCGCGCGCCGGGCACCACGGCGCCTTCGAGAATGTCCTTGATGTCCTTGCGCACCCCCTTGGGCACGATGCCATGGGCTTCGTTGAAGGCGATCTGCTTGGCCCGACGCCGCTCGGTCTCGTCGATCGCACGCTGCATCGAGCCGGTGACGTTGTCGGCGTAGAGGATCGCCTTGCCGTGCAGGTTGCGCGCGGCACGACCGATGGTCTGGATCAGCGAGCGCTCCGAGCGCAGGAAGCCTTCCTTGTCCGCGTCGAGGATCGCCACCAGCGACACCTCGGGCATGTCCAGGCCTTCGCGCAGCAGGTTGATCCCCACCAGCACGTCGAACGCACCGGCGCGCAGGTCGCGGATGATCTCCACTCGCTCGACGGTATCGATGTCCGAGTGCAGGTAGCGCACCCGCACGTCGTGATCGCCGAGATAATCGGTGAGGTCTTCGGCCATGCGCTTGGTCAGGGTAGTCACCAGCACCCGCTCGTCCTTGGCCACCCGCTGGCGGATCTGCGAGAGCAGGTCATCCACCTGGGTCATCGCCGGGCGTACCTCGATCTCCGGATCGACCAGCCCGGTGGGACGCACCACCTGCTCGATGATCCGCCCGGCATGTTCCGCCTCGTAGGGGCCCGGGGTGGCGGAGACGAAGATGGTCTGCGGACTCACCGCCTCCCACTCTTCGAAGCGCAGCGGCCGGTTGTCCAGCGCCGAAGGCAGGCGGAAACCGTATTCCACCAGGGTCTCCTTGCGCGAGCGGTCGCCCTTGAACATCGCGCCGACCTGCGGAACGCTGACGTGCGATTCGTCGATAACCAGCAGCGAGTTGGCCGGCAGGTAGTCGTAGAGCGTCGGCGGCGGCTCGCCGGGGGCCCGCCCGGAAAGATAGCGCGAGTAGTTCTCGATGCCGTTGCAGTAGCCCAGTTCGAGGATCATCTCCAGGTCGAAACGCGTGCGCTGCTCCAGGCGCTGCGCTTCCACCAGCTTGTTGTTGTTGCGCAGGTAGTCCAGGCGTTCCTTGAGTTCGGCCTTGATCTGGTCGACCGCCTCCAGCAGCGTCTCGCGCGGGGTCACGTAGTGGCTCTTGGGGTAGAAGGTGAAGCGCGGCAGCTTGCGGATCACCTCGCCGGTGAGCGGGTCGAAGGCCGAGAGACTTTCCACCTCGTCGTCGAACAACTCGACACGAATCGCCTCGAGATCGGATTCGGCCGGGAAGATGTCGATCACATCGCCACGCACACGGAAAGTCGCACGGGCGAAATCCATGTCGTTGCGGGTGTACTGCAGGCTGGTCAGTCGCCGTAACAGTTCGCGCTGGTCGATGCGGTCGCCGCGGTCCAGGTGCAGGACCATCTTCAGGTAGGACGCGGGATCACCGAGGCCGTAGATGGACGATACGGTGGCGACGATGATCGCATCCGGACGCTCGAGCAGCGCCTTGGTCGCCGACAGGCGCATCTGCTCGATATGGTCGTTGATCGAGGAGTCCTTCTCGATATAGGTATCGGAAGACGGTACGTAGGCCTCCGGCTGGTAGTAGTCGTAGTAGGAAACGAAGTACTCCACGGAATTGTGCGGGAAGAACGTCTTGAACTCCCCGTAGAGCTGGGCCGCCAGGGTCTTGTTCGGCGCCAGGACCAGGGTCGGGCGCTGCACCTGGGCAATCACGTTGGCGATGCTGAAAGTCTTGCCAGAGCCCGTCACCCCCAGCAGGGTCTGGTGCGAAAGCCCCGCCTCCAGCCCCTCGACCATCTGCCGGATGGCTTCCGGCTGGTCGCCGGCGGGCTTGAAGCGCGAGTCGAGTTGGAACGTATCCATGAAAAACCTCGCAGGGAGCTGTGACGCCAAGGAAAATCCGGCGTCAGAAATAGCTGAAAGCATGCACCTAAATGTCGCCGCATGCATCAAGGGGTGTCTATAATAACCCCCCGTTTGCGCAACCCTTTGCGCCCCCGCATAACGGGTTGCGTTGCCCTCCTCTCTTCACACTCCGAGCAGCCGCAAAATGAGTCTGTTTTCTGCCGTCGAAATGGCACCGCGTGATCCCATCCTTGGCCTGAACGAAGCCTTCAACGCCGATACCCGTCCGGGCAAGATCAACCTGGGCGTGGGCGTGTACTACAACGAGGAGGGGCGCATTCCGCTGTTGCGTGCCGTGCAGGCTGCCGAGAAGGCCCGCATCGAGGCCCACGCGCCGCGCGGCTACCTGCCGATCGAAGGGATCGCCGCCTACGACCAGGGCGTACAGAAACTGCTGTTCGGTAACGAATCCGAGCTGCTGGCCGCCGGCCGCGTGGTCACGACCCAGGCCGTCGGCGGCACCGGCGCCCTCAAGCTCGGCGCCGACTTCCTCAAGCGCCTGCTGCCCGACGCCACCGTGGCCATCAGCGACCCGAGCTGGGAAAACCACCGCGCACTGTTCGAAGCCGCCGGCTTCCCGGTGCAGAACTACCGCTATTACGACGCCGCCAGCAATGGCGTGAACCGCGCCGGCCTGCTGGAAGACCTGAATGCCCTGCCGGCCCGCTCGATCGTGGTCCTGCACGCCTGCTGCCATAATCCGACCGGCGTCGATCTCGAGCTGGACGACTGGAAACAGGTGCTGGACGTGCTCAAGGCCAAGGGCCACGTGCCGTTCCTCGACATCGCCTACCAGGGCTTCGGCAACGGCATCGAGGAAGACGCCGCCGCGGTGCGCCTGTTCGCCCAGTCGGGCCTGAGCTTCTTCGTTTCCAGCTCGTTCTCCAAATCCTTCTCGCTCTATGGCGAACGCGTCGGCGCCCTCTCGATCGTGACCGAAAGCCGCGATGAATCGGCCCGCGTGCTGTCCCAGGTGAAGCGGGTGATCCGCACCAACTATTCGAACCCACCGACCCACGGCGCCAGCGTCGTCTCCTCCGTGCTCAACAGCTCGGAACTGCGGGCCCTCTGGGAGCAGGAACTGGGCGAGATGCGCGACCGCATCCGCGACATGCGCCTGGCGATGGTCGAGCAACTGGCAGCCCACGGCGCCAAGCGCGACTTCAGCTTCGTCGGTCGCCAGCGTGGCATGTTCTCCTATTCCGGCCTGACCGCCGACCAGGTCGAGCGCCTGAAGACCGAGTTCGGTATCTATGCCGTCAGCACCGGCCGTATCTGCGTCGCCGCGCTGAACAAATCGAACCTGGAGACCATCACCAAGGCCATCGTCCAGGTCCTGTAGGGAAAAAGGGGAAGTCATCGGGAGAGGCTTGACTTCCCCTTTTTAATCAGTAACATACGCCTCGCTGTTCCGCGATAGCTCAGTCGGTAGAGCAAATGACTGTTAATCATTGGGTCCCTGGTTCGAGTCCAGGTCGCGGAGCCAAATTCAAAGCCCTCGGCACATGCCGGGGGCTTTTTCGTTATCGGGACGAAAGTTCGGCCCTTCAATCGCACCTCACTCGATGACGATCCGCGACCGGTTCTTCTCCAGCAACGCCGGGCCTACCCCCTTCACTTCCAGCAGTTGATCCACCGAGACGAACGGACCATGGGCCGCACGATACTCGAGGATCGCCCTGGCCTTGGCCTCGCCGACACCGTTGAGCCCCCGTATCAGGGCGGCCTCGTCGACCGTATTGATATTGACCTGCTCCCCCGGCGACACGGTCGTCGCAGGTGTCGTTGAGGCCAGCGGATTCTTGGCGACGGCGACCGGTGCGGCGGAAGCCGAAAACGGAAGACAGGCGAACAGGATGAGAAGCAGAGCGGATTTGATTAGGTGCATGGGTGCACTCCTTCAGAAATGAATGACCACGTAGAGGGCTTCATGCCCATCCACGAAACCACCTTATCGCCGTGGAACGCACCTGGATCGACAGCCCCAGCAAAGCAGTCGCTTCCTGGTCCGGCACCGGAAACATCGTACGGAGAAAACAAAAAAGGCCGCTAGGCGGCCTTTTCCGGAGAACGATGACTCAGGGTTCTCGCCGCCTCTGGCGATAGATCCAGTCGACGATTTCACCGTCAGGCGCATAGCCGCTGACGGTTTCCCGCAGCAACTGGCGAACCCGCGAGTAGTCGTCCTTCTCCACGGCGGCCAGCAACTGCTCCAGCACGACCTTGAAGGCCTCCCAGCTCAGGTGTTCCTCGTTGGCCCGCATGATCATCGGATGGTCGGTGGGATTCACGTTGTCACCGATCAGCAGCTCTTCGTAGAGCTTCTCGCCAGGACGCAGGCCACTGAACTCGATGGCGATGTCACCATGGGGCGAACGCTCGGAACGCACGCTCAGGCCGGACAGGTGGATCATCTTCTCGGCGAGCTCCAGGATCTTCACCGGCGGCCCCATGTCCAGCACGAATACATCTCCGCCCTGCCCCATCGAACCGGCCTGGATGACCAACTGCGCCGCCTCGGGAATGGTCATGAAGTAACGGGTGATGCTCGGGTGGGTGACCGTCACCGGGCCGCCGCGCTTGATCTGCTCGCGGAACAGCGGAATGACCGAACCGGACGAACCGAGGACGTTGCCGAAGCGGACCATGGTGAAACGGGTCTTGTTGACGTGATGCACGTCCTTCCGGTCGCCGAACAGCACCGGCGCCGATTCGTTGCTGAGCGCCTGAAGGACCATCTCCGCCAGGCGCTTGGTGCTGCCCATCACATTGGTCGGTCGCACCGCCTTGTCGGTGGAAATCAGCACGAAGTTCTGCACGCCGACCTGCACCGCGGCCTGCACCGCATGCAAGGTGCCTATCACGTTGTTGAGAACGCCCTCGGCGATGTTGTGCTCGACGATCGGCACATGCTTGTAGGCCGCCGCATGGTAGACGGTATTGACCTTCCAGGTACGCATCACGTCCACCAGGCGCTCGGGATTGCGCACCGAACCGAGGATCGGCAACAGGTTCACCGAAAGCGACTCGCGCTTGATCCGACGCTCCAGTTCCTGATGGATGCTATAGAGGTTGTATTCGCTGTGTTCGAACAGGATCAGCACGCTAGGCGAACAACTCATGATCTGCCGACAGAGTTCCGAACCGATAGAGCCGCCCGCCCCGGTCACCATCACCACCTGACCGCGGATGCACCGTTCCAGCAGCTCCTTGCGCGGTGCGACGCTGTCGCGCCCCAGCAGGTCAGCGATGTCCACCTCCTGCAGGTCATCCACCTTGACCCGGCCGCTGGCCAGGTCCATGAAGCCGGGCATGCTGCGCACGTGCAGCGGGAACGGCTCCAGGGACTCGAGAATCTCTCGGCGCCGGGCCCGAGTGGCGGAAGGAATCGCCAGGAGAACCTCCTGCGCGCCCGTCTCGTCGATCATCTGGCGGATATGCTTGGCGGTATAGACCCGCAGACCGGCGATGACCCGGTTGGCGATCTGCTTGTCATCATCGATGAACGCCACCGGACGCATCGCCCGACCGAGACGCAATGCCGCAACCAACTGGTTGCCGGCCGCGCCAGCGCCATAGATGACCACCCTGGGCAGGCCGTCCTGGCGATTGAGAAATGGTACCGACTGCACAGCAGAGTACCAGTCGCCCATGAAATACTGGCGCATAGCCAGACGCAAGCCGCCGATCAGCAGCATGCTCAACCACCAGTAGTTGAACACCAGGGAACGCGGCACCACCGCCGGCGGGGAGCGGTACCAATAGACCAGCAACGACAGGACCAGCGCGGAAATGGTGACGGCCTTGGCGATCGCGATAAGGGCGTCGTTGCCTAGGTAGCGCATCACCGCCCGGTACATGCCGAAGCGGATGAACAGGGGAATGGCCACCAACGGGGCGGCGATGAACAGCCAGGCATGGCCCTCGAAGGGGCTGATCATGTCTTCCGTGCCCAGCCTGACCAGGAAGGCTAGCCAGAGCGATAGCCATACCAAAATCACATCTGCGATGATCTGCAGCATCCTCTTGTACCTGCGAGGCATCCCGAGGAGCCTCATACGCACTTTATCAAACATCCGTCCTTTGACCCCACTCCATACATTTTTCGACTGCCCCTTCAGCTCTGATCGCCAACCATACCAAGTTGGGAAGGAAGGACTCTTACTCATCGACATGAAACTCTACAGCAAGAATCGGCATAGGTGACCCAAATTCCGCCAAGATGATGCAGAAAATGTAGCGCTACCGAGAAAAGACAGCAGACAAGACTCAAACCGGTATCACCAGCAAGATCAGCCGTATTCCGAGCAGCAGAAGCTGCCTCTCAGATCACACGATAATAGACGATCTTTTTGTAGAGACGGCACTATGCGCTCAACGCTAGTCCACTGTATCCAGCAAGATGATACTGGAATATAGTTACCTTTCATCCTCAATATTTTAAAAACGCCGAAGCTAATGACCCATCACCAACTCAAATGAGTTTAATAATAGCCCTATATCAGAAAACACAGCTCAAACTATAGCCTTTCCAGCTCACCAGCCTTATAACGGATCGCCAGCATCAACAATGGAACATAGGAAAACAAAACCCCCAAAAAACCATCAAGCTTCCCAAGGGCTACAAGTACTGCAAATGGTAGCAACCATACGAAATTGATAGCAAATACAGCAAGAGTAACCGGGAGATGTCGTCCATAATGACGAGAAGCAAACTGATAGGCATGACTGCGGTGAGCCTCGTAGACTTTCTCTCCGCGTATCAGCCGGCGCAGTAGCGTGAAGGTTGCATCCACAATGAACACGCCGAGCAGAATAATCCAGCTCCATAGCAATTGAGGAGCAATCCAAGCTGCCTGTAAAGATTGAATACCTAGAACGATACCAAGGAAACCACTTCCCGCATCCCCCATGAAAATTCGAGCCGACGGGAAATTCCAAAATAGAAACCCCATAACTGCTGCCGCCAGTACCAATGTGACCTGTGCTACCTTAAACTCTCCGACGAACAGGAAAAGTAGAGCCCCACCGAGACAAACACTAATTGCCTCCACACTAGCGATACCATCAATGCCATCCATGAAGTTGTATAGATTAAGCAACCACACCAGATAGAACGCTGCCAGTACACTCCCTAACAAACCCAGATCCAGAAAAAAGCCAAATACTGTCAAAGGTGGCAAGCCGCCGATCCAAAATAGGCCCCACGCTGCTGCCAAGAAGTGCCCCAAAAGACGCCAGCGTGCTGCGATATGGCCATGATCGTCTAGAAAGCCAAGAACCGCAATGCCAATACCAGCACCTAGCAACGCCCACGTATAGTCCCAGCTCACTTGACCAAGGGCCGCCAGAATCAGCAAAACCAGTAGGAAACTCATAACGATAGCCACCCCCCCCCCACGGGGTGTAGGTACCGAGTGAGAGCTACGGGCATTGGGAACGTCCATCAAGCTACGCGCCAAAGCGTATCGACGCAGACCTCCGGTCAAGACTAAAGAAAGCCCCATAACTACGGGAAGCCAAAACCAGAAGTTCATTATTGTTGATGCTCCAAGAAGTGATGCACAGTCTTATGCAAGGCTTCATCTACGCTGACAGGAGGCTGCCAGCCTAACAGGTCTCGAGTCTTTTCAATATCGACCTGTAGCGACTCGCACAGACGCTGCACAATAGCCGGCTTACCGAGCAAGCGAGCGGAAAAACCGAGAAACCGAGATGGAATGGGTATCAACCTGGCTGGACGCCCCATCGCTTTGCCGGTACGCCGCAATAATTCTGTGGTGGAAAGATCCTCATCGTCGCTGACGAGAAATATCTGATTTGCGGCAGCCGGATGTTTCATACAAGTGAGAATAAGATCAACCAGATTGTCCAACGCAACCAGACTACGCTTATTATCAATAGCGCCAAGAGGCAATGGCATTCCTTTTTTCAGCCATTCCATCATGCTCAAAAAATTCGCCTTTACACCTGGCCCATATACCAAAACCGGCCGTATTATGCTCACTTCCATGTCAACCCGAGCGGCTAGAGAGAGCAGCTTCTGTTCAGCCTCAAGTTTGGAAACGCCATATGGATCAAGCGGCATGGCAATATCATCAGCGGTATAAGGAACACCCAGTCTAGTACTTTCACCATTGACCTTTATTGAGCTAATGAAAACAAACCTCTTGACGCCAGCTTTCGCCGCCTGGCGCGCTAGATTTAGGGTACCCTCAACATTGACCCGTCGAAACTCACTCAAAGGGTCGCGGGATGCATCCTTCATCACATGAACACGAGCAGCACAGTGTATCACTACCTCTTGCCCCTCAAGCGAAGAAGCCCAGTCGTGCTTTACCAAATTCCCAAAAACAACCTGCTCAACTTCTTGCGCAAGCGCTGGATTGGCATCACGCACTGCCGCTCGCACACAATGCCCCTCTTGCAGTAGACGCTTTGAAGTAGCAAGCCCAACAAAGCCCGTTATACCAGTAAGAAAGACTCTCATTTCACCTCACCGCGAACCACAAAGATAATATCCTCCGCTAGTGCTTTCATGATCTTTTCGCGTGCGAAGCGTTCGACAAACTCTTTCCGAGGTTTTGTCACCATGGACAAAGAAGAAAATGCCTTTATCGCATCTTCGACATTACAAGGCCTAAAGACCGCAGCATTCGAAATAAAATCCTGAATAAACCCCGCTGAATAACCGGCCACTCCAGCCCAAATAGGTTTTCCCAAGGCGGCATACTCAAAAATCTTCGAGGGAAGAACTTTTCGGAAAGCATCGTAATCATTTAGGTGCAAAAATAGAACATCTGCTTTCTGATAGGCTGCGATCAACTCACTACGGGGAACAGGAGATGTTATCTCAACATTGGTGCAACCAGCCTCTTCAATGGCATCTTGTAACTGCTTTCTTCTTCCTCCATCACCGATACAGAGGAACCTCAAATGGCCGTCGAAATGCCGGGCAATCTGAGGAATAATCAAATGGAGTCCCTGGCCCTCGCCCATATTACCTGCGTAAAGCACCGTATACAGACTAGAGCTTTCTTCACGCTCACAAGAAGTCTGCACCTTGACAAACTCATCATCAATTCCATTTGTAAATACAACAAAATCACCACCAGGGTAACGCGAGTTGAAGTAAGGCAGAAAACCTGCAGAGACCAGATTAACTCGGGTAGCAGTTCGAACAGTGATACGCTCCATCATTGAGAAAATAGGCTTTACAAAGAAACTTATCCGACTTGGCAACACATCCTTAATTGTATCGACGAAGATATCTCGAATATCCAAATACAGAGGACATCGCAATTGCCTCGCCACCAAGGCACCAAGAGAAGCCGTCATCAACCGAGAGGAAGTTGCATATACCACATCATAATCCTTATTACGAGTGATACCAAGAACGCCCTTGAGGTAGCTGAAAAATGCACGCGACTGGTCTAACATCCCACTATTATGCTGAAAAATAGGAATCCGATGAATAATTAGTCGCGAGTGCTTTTCGAGCAATGGAGCTTCAAGTGAAAAACTACTATAACGGTTAGGTTGAGTAGTAATAACTTCTAACTGCGAGTTTTCTGGAAGCGCCCCAAGCAGGGCACTCACAAGAGCTGAAGTACGGAACGACCCTGCCGACAGATCCGGATGGAAATAAAAACTAAGCAACAATATCTTCAAATTCCACCCCAGCAAATACGAGTAGTCAGCGAATCACCACTAAAAGTCGCCACGAGACACTGATTGGCCAATGAACACCCAAACTCCGGATGCCACGTTGAAGAAATCAAACGAACATCATCACTTCCCGAGAAATCGATAGAGACTTTCTTTCCCGCCCCCATATCGGCAACAAATCCATCGGCCTTCATAGAAACCTTTACTTCTGGACTAAAGAAGAATCGAGAAGTAGCCACAACCTGATCACCTGTTATGCTATCGAAAATTTCCATACTCGTACGAGTGAAGGTCCAGGTGCGACGATGCCGTAGCCCCTTCACAAGCCTTCCATATCCATCATGGCTGGCCTGAATACAGGTTATTTCAGGTTCAACCTCGAATCGCTCAATTACTACTGCCGCACGCCTTGCAACGCGAAATCCCGCCCAAACTTCAGAGGAATCATAGCCAAGCAATCCCACCGTATTATGCGCCGCAGTACCACGCTGCCTTTGTCGCTCAGAGTCATCACCGTACTGAGAAGTTCCGGAATTGACTACTAAGCGTTTTCCAAAGACGCTTAACTCAAAACTCAATGTGTCGGCATGCGCATGTCCCGGCTGATAGTCGGGACCGACCTTTGCAAGATCCAATATAGCTTTCACGCCATCGGCAGGAAGTACAGCAGCATAACCTGTAGCCGAATTATAAATCGCCGCCAGGTGGTTTTCATGAGCTGGAGGTGATATATCGAGGCGCTTGGCGTACGCTGCAATATCTTCATATTCAGGTGCAATTCCGAATGCAGCATCATTGAAGAAGCTAATTCTACCATCCGGATGCTGCATGCTACGAAGCCACTTCAATCCTTGGACCACAACCTCTCGCCATTGCGGTAGACGCTCAGCCAAATCAGGTAGGCCCGACCGCGTGGAGAGATTCACCAGGTCGCACATATCCCAGAGTAAAGTGGCGTGATACATCGGAGACAATTCGAAATGCCCACCATCATTCAGAAATTGCTCAGGAAGCTCTTCGTCAAGTATCCGTAACCCCTTGGCAAGCCAACGATCAGCCATCGCGCCTGACAGATAAGCGCCGGCAAACACCAACGCCTTCCCATTAGCGAATAGATGATTTCCCAAGATATGATATTCTACTTGTTGCACCAGCGCGTCCGCTTGTACAGCTAGACTGTCCGCCAGAAAGGTCGAACGCTCATCATGGCGAGCAAGCCATTTCACAAGATTAACGATACGCAAGGAAAGAGGATAAGGCTCCCAACCTTCACCGGATACCGGTGGATTAGCCTGGATCCAACTTTGAATTAGTTTATCGGCTAGCCCAGGCTGACTGCCAATGTCCCTAGCGTTCAGATCATCCAAATAGTGCAGATTATAGAGCCATAATTTACTGCTCCTATCAGCTTGCCAGTCCTCGGGGCACTGCACTTTCCCTGTTATCCCGAGAAAGGTGAACTCCACAGCATCATTCGTTGACAAATTCCTCCAAGAGGGCGCAGACCAGTCCCTACGCCAACGACGCACAGCAACATTTCGATAAATATGAACTCGGACCTGGGCAAAGCGATAATACACTCGAAATATTATCTGCTTGAGCCTCAGGTACCGAAGCGTATGATAGAGACGGACGAGTTTTTGAAGTGCCATGCCCTAGCTCAATCCCATTGATTACGCAGTATCTCTGCCGCCTCTATAGAGACTCGCGTCACCTCGAAAATTTCTTCACAAGCGATAGTCGGCTCTCCACCTTTCTCAATTGAATCAAGGAACGCCGCAACACACTGCCGCTGGCCTTTGTCCTGCTTCCATAGATTCATCTTGTTGAAACCTGGCCAACCATACCCTTTCAGCTTTCTAAAATTATCCAATTGCAAAACTCGCCCCGCAGTAAAGACCTCAATACGCTCCTTGGGGAAACTACTTGCACCGTTTGCCAAGTAGAGAATAGTACCGAAGGAACCATCCTCAAAACCTAGAGTAATCGAAGCCTTGTCCTCAGAAGTATCAATTGCGTTGGAATCTCCCATGCGTCGTGCCTGAACCGAAACTATCCGGCTTCCTGCCAGGTAGCGCATCAAATCGATGAAGTGGCATGCTTCACCTATGATTCTGCCGCCACCTACAGCAATATCTTGAGTCCAATGACCCACCGGAATTGCGCCTGCATTCATCGTCATGATGAAGGACTTAGGCTCCCTTACAGACGCCAACAAGCCCTTCATTTTCTGTATATGGGGAGCAAAACGCCGATTGAAACCAACCATCAATTGCGGACCACCACCGGTCTGATGCGTAATAGCATGGACTGCTTGTACATCCTCCAACTCCGCATGGGTGATAGCCAGAGGCTTTTCCACGAAAACGTTCTTCCCGGTGCGCAATGCATCGACAACTAAACGCGCATGGGTATCGTGTCGGGTCACAATAGCGATGGTATTGATCATCCGCTCGTTCAGCACTGCATCAATATTGGTTGATGCCTGTGAGAATCCAGCTTTTTCACCATGAATAACACTATTGATCCCGCCGGAGGTAACGAGAGTATGGAATTGCGCTCCAGCCGTCTTGAAGGCAGGGATCAGAATACGAGACGCGTAATTTCCCGCTCCAATGAAACCAACCACGGGCTTTTGAGCATTGAAGCCCTTCATATCGGATAGTGGGACATGACGGACAACTCGCTCGGCCGTATCCGAAGCATACAGAAGGAGCATTCCTAGACCAGAGTTATCCTGAGTTAAAGTGGAATAAGCCGCCGGAGCGTCCTCGAATTTAAAACGATGAGTAATCAACGTTTTCACTTCCAGTTGGCCGCTATCCAGCATGTCTAGGACAGCTTCAAAATTTCTTTGCTCAGTCCAACGGACAAAGCCGAGAGGGTAGTCTCCTCCTTTCTCCTCGTATTCAGGATCATAGCGCCCCGGTCCATATGAGCACGATACCTGAAAAGTCAACTCCTTTTCATAAAAGTCAGCGCGATTGAGCTCCAATCCCACCACTCCCACCAAAACAATCCGTCCACGCTTACGACTCATGCGTGCAGCCTGAGTTACAGGGTCACTGGACTTTGTTGAGGCAGTGATAATTACGCCGTCGACACCTTTTCCTCGGCTGAATGCCATGCCTGCAGCAACCGGATCCTCACCTTTACCAGGGTTACAAGTCTGCGCCCCGTACTGTCGAGCAAGTTCTAGCTTCGAATCATCAAAATCAATAGCCAACACCCGACAGCCATGAGCCCGTAGCAACTGAACAGTGAGTAGACCAATGAGGCCAACTCCTGTGACAACAAAACACTCGCCCAAGGTTGGTTGTGCAAGACGGATACCCTGTAGACCAATGCTCGCCACGACTACAAATGCCGCCGATTCATCATCGACGCCATCCGGAATACGTGCACAGAGGTTCTTCGACACTTTGACTAGATCAGCATGAGGACCGTTGGAAACAACTCGATCACCAACCTTGAAGCCCTCAACACCAGAGCCGATCTCAGACACCACTCCTACATTGCAGTAGCCTAGGGGAAGTGGCTGTGCGAGCTTGGACTGTACAGCCTCTACTGTGGTCATCAATCCATCGGTTTTGATCTTTTCCAAGACCATCTTGACCTTCTCTGGCTGTTGACGAGCCTTATCAAGGTAGGATGCCTTACCGAAGCCAACCAACATACGCTCGGTCCCCGCCGATATCAGCGAGACAGTACTATTGATAATCACATGATCACGCGATATCTGCGGTGCCGGAGCGACCGTGACACTGGTGCCACCTTTAGCCATATCTTGAAGAACTTGCTTCATAGCGCCCTCAATACAGAAACTCATTCCTAACGAAAATAATAGCAACTAAGAAGAAAAAAATTTACTCCATCCTTGCTACACACGTAGTCCCACAGAAACCTTATGCAGTCAAACAAAATATAAAACCAAAGAAAAAATTAATCATCAAAAAACTTTGACAGCAAATACTCATATGACTTTCTATGCTCGGGGCAAATAAATTTTAATTTAATTTTAGAGGTTGACGCATGCTCCTTATCAGACACCCGAACATCAGGAACATGCTGAATAAGCATATTATTCAATCGTAACTGCTCCGCAACAAAAACCTCCTCACCAAATAAAAAGCGAGGATATAAAACATGAGCACCTCGCTTAAAGTATAGCTGAGTGAATATAATAAAAGATCCATGCGCACCGTACATAGCCGGTTGCCCCCCTATCGCCCCCCCTTTTTTTGCTATTTTACGCTGCGTACAAGCACGAGTACGTTCACGAGCACGTACCAGCATAGAGTACCAACGAAAAAGAGCAGTACTTGAGCAAACCATGCGCATGAACTTCATTTTTCTCAGACTTGGCCGACGCATAATTTTTGGATTTAGGTCTCGCCCATCTTTATCAGAAAAAATCCCCGGAGCAATAAGCCCTACATCCTTACCAGGAGAGACAGATGAAAGTGCTATAAAGAAATCCTTAGATACAACAAGGTCAACATTACAAACCATAACAAAATCATAACTATCAATAGGTTCAGTCAGTGTAGATAGCGCCCGAGCAAATGCAGGGAAATACCCAATATTACTATTCTGCAGATAGCGAAAGTTATACGAATAATTTCGTGCATCAAACGTTATAACTGAGGAGAGCGTAGAGTTGTCAGATAATATCACCTCTAGTTCCACCCCAAGGCAGAAGCTAAATGCGGTATTTACAGAGTCAAGAAACCTTACTGCATCATCGTGAGCATTATAACAAACAGGAACCAGACAAATTTTCACACCTTAGACCTCGTATAGAACCTAAACTTCAACAGAAAACCAAGCATAAACCACTGAACAATAAAAACAAATGGCAGAGTAAGCCAGGTCAGCGAACTAATGATATAAGTCTGATAGCTTATAGCGACAAAATAGCAAAAAAATAAAATAGCAAATGCGCTGCCATTTCGACACAAAAGCCGCCAATAGCAAAGATTACAGAAAAGACCAAGTATAAAAGCAAAAAATAAACTACCCAGCAAACCAAAATCCGTTATTATTCCTCGAAAAACTGTATAGAGGTTTCCTTTTACATATTCACCATAGGTAAAAAACTCGTCATACACTCCCATAGCTACACTTCTATCATCTCCGGCTAACTGAAAAAACGACATGAAAGTATAAAAACCTAGAGTTGATGACTCTTGTCTATAATGCATTAGCGACTCACCGAAATAGCGTTCAGAGAACCAGTCTGAAAAAGCCGGCAAATGCACAGAAGAATATGTAACAAGATAGTACCTGAGCCGATTTATCATCAAAGCAGTATCATCCAATTGATAAATCCCACGAGACAGAAAAGAAAAAATCAATATAGGAAGTATTAGAAGTCCATATAAGAGCAAAAATCTGAAATCTTTAAAGCCTACTAGCGTATAGTTTTTATTATAAACTCGCGAAACTAACATCCCGCCAAAAAATAAAAATATTGAGAAAAAGAATAGTCCTTTAGCACTTTGCAACAACATAACAAGCAAAGCAGGTAAAAAAGTAAAAAACAGTAACTTAAAACGACCGCGCGCTTCACTTCTAGCGCCATATATTAAGCCGCCAAATACTGCCGTATAATAACTGCACTGCAAGCCAACTTGCGAAAATACACTTGAGACAATTTCCCCGGAATATCTTTTACCTGCATAGATACCACCTATAGAAACAGGGTTGTTTAGCAACTGTTCAAGCGATATTCCCTGCTGTAAAACACCCCAAAAAATCATTATGGCGGAAATTCCCGAACAAGAATAAAAGGCCAAAACCATTAACGGCACATCAAAATAACAACTTGCATTCGGCTTATTTTCATTACGGGAAAATGCAACCCCCCATGGAAAGACGAAGCTAGACAATGAAAAAACAAAACAGAATATTAATATATAGAGAATAGCAAAGGGACTAACCGGCGCCTCAAATGCAACCAGAAGTGGAAATACCGTATAAAAAAACCAAAGTAGCGAGAATATAGATACCGGGTTTAGCCATACACTAAAAATCTTCCGTGCACACCAAGCGCCCAGCAGGAAGAAAGATGATAGAAATATATTAATAAGCTTTAAATAAAAAAACTCATCCATGTCTTGGCTTCCCACGATATTTACAGAGAAAGGCAAATAAAAGCAAAGCCTCCGCCAGCACAAAAGTCATCGCAGCCCCGGTATCAGAGAGAAGATAAGACATAACCAGGGAAATCAAAAAAGCACAAACCCCAATGATAGAAACAGAATAAGCAAAGTAGGTTTGCCCTCCGATTAAACTCAGCCCTACTGCACCAAACATAGAATTAGCAACACCAAAAATCACGGCTGGCGACATCAATACAATTAGAAAGAAAACTTTCTCACTAAAACCCGGAATCACTCCTAAAACCCAACAGAAATATAAGAGAAAGATAAAAACCGGAAGAAAGAAAACCATAAGCAATACTTGAGCATATGTATTTTTCCAGACAAGTCTAAAAGCAAAGGCGTTGTTTCTTTCCCGTTCAGAGAGAGAGGCCCAAGCTTTTACAACTTTTGGCAAAAATAACTGATTCAATGGCCTCGCTAGTGCTTGAGTACTTTTAATTATTTTCTCGGAGAGTGCATAAACTGCAACAGCAGCACTATTTGAAACACCAGCCAAAATTAAAACATTTGCACCACGAAATAAAGTAACTGATAAGTTCCCTAGAAACAGATGACGACCACTCCACAGTAATGAGACAACAACATCACCTCTAATCCTCTTAAATTCACTCAAACCAAAACGAGTAAGTAGAACTCCAAATACCGCTCCCCCTGAAACTAAAAAGCTACCTGCCAATATGATGGAAGCAAGAAAAACATCCGTCCCCTTATGTACAAAGACATAGACGGCTAAAACCGCAGTAACTCTTGAAGAGACTACAAATGTTGCCAGCAACCAGTTATTTTCAACTGCTTGGAAGTAATAATTAGACTGAAGAATCATACCCAAAACAAAAAAAAGCCATATAACTACCAACAACACATCGGCGCCCCAAAATAGATATCCACCTCCAACCAAAAAAACAGAAGAAAAAATTAATAATCCAACCCTAGCAGCAAATATATTGAAAAAAA
This sequence comes from Pseudomonas sp. HMSC057H01, assembly GCF_001836405.1. Lineage (NCBI taxonomy): Bacteria > Pseudomonadati > Pseudomonadota > Gammaproteobacteria > Pseudomonadales > Pseudomonadaceae > Pseudomonas > Pseudomonas sp. HMSC057H01. The sequence goes on from NZ_KV828512.1 coordinate 675,076, forward strand.
ACTTTGCTTCTACCTCTCTTTCCTCTTTCGCATCGACTATTACTTGAACGCCACTTATATCAAAACTATAAAGACACACAGTCAAAACATAAAAAGCTAATGCTTCAGCCACTACTAGCCTCGCAAAAGCACCCTGTTCTAATACGCCAAACAAATATGGGAAAGCTAACAATGGAAGCAGTGCATTTGCGCCCTGTATTGCAACTAAAGACAAAGCGTTTACAGAGTTTTCATTAAGCTTCACTAACATCACCTAAACTCGCAAAAGCCTTATAGTAGTTTCCGGCCTAGAAATTTCAGAAAACCATCTCCGCTTCGAGGCTAGCTTTAAGCGTTCCAAACACCTCTGGTATCAATTACTTTATAAGCACCGAGATCACATGGAGAAAACTCTTTAAACTCTTTGTGATCAACCAGTAGGACTATCACTTCTGATCTCTCAAGAGCAGAGTTAATAGATACCAGATCTAATCTCTCAGCCAGCTTTTCGGGCAATTCAGCAATGTTAGGCTCCACAACCAAGACAGTACCGGGGTGAGACATCTTAACATTCTGAGCAATAGAAACAGCTGGACTCTCACGAAGATCATCGATATCAGGCTTAAATGCCAGGCCGAAGCACGCAATAGTTACATCCTTCGCAGTTCTTTCCGGATTCGCTTGCAGAAACTCCGCGACAGCCATTTTAATCTTGTTCAGAACCCACAAAGGCTTTCCATCATTGACTTCACGGGCAGTTCGAATCAAGCGAGCCTCTCCAGGGGTCTTACTTACGATGAACCAAGGATCGACTGCGATGCAATGCCCCCCCACTCCCGGCCCTGGCTGGAGAATATTGACTCGCGGGTGACGATTAGCGAGTCGGATCAGCTCCCATACATTGATGTCCAACTTGTCACAGATAATGGAAAGCTCATTTGCAAAAGCAATGTTAGTGTCACGGAAGCTGTTTTCCGTTAGCTTGCACATTTCAGCGGTACGGGCATTAGTAATTACACACTCCCCCTCCACAAATATCTTATATAAAGAAGCTGCCGCCGCCGAGCATGTAGCGGTCATACCGCCAATTACACGATCATTCTGAACCAATTCACGTAATACATGTCCAGGCAAGACTCGCTCAGGGCAGTGAGCAATACGTATATCAGAAGCATCTCCGTGACTCTGGGGGAACGTTAGATCTGGACGTTCAGCAGACAGCCACGCAGACATTTGCTCGGTTGCGCCAACCGGTGATGTCGACTCCAGAATTACCAAATCGCCCGCTTTCAATACAGGGGCAATTGCCTTGCACGCTGACTCAATGTATCGCAAGTCCGGTTCATGTTGCTCCTTAAACGGGGTGGGCACGGCGATCAAAAATGCATCAGCAGGCTCAGGTACAGAAACTGCTCGTAAGTACCCATTAGTCACAGCCGCATGGACGAGCATATCCAAGTCCGGTTCAACGATATGAATCTTTCCCTGGTTGATAGTTTCAACTGCTTTGGAGTTTACATCGACCCCTATCACTTGTTTTCTACGAGAAGCAAAAACGGCAGCTGTAGGTAAACCAATATAACCCAACCCAATTACAGAAATAGTATCGAAAGACATATTTATCCCTATCTATTATAATTCCTAAAAACTCATAGAGAAGCTCAAACAACGGATACTCTGAGACCTCTTACAATCTATTACTCGCCTCTCTTCGCATCCAAGAGGCTGTCAATGATTCGCTTACTCGCCATTCCATCACCGTAAGGGTTATGGGCAAAACTCATTTTTCGATAGGCAGATTCATCTACCAGTAAACGCTCAAGCTCATTAACTATATTCTTGATTTCTGTCCCGACCAACTTGACGGTTCCTGCGGCAACAGCCTCCGGGCGCTCCGTCGTCTCCCGCATGACCAAAACGGGCTTACCTAACGAAGGCGCTTCCTCCTGAATACCACCGGAATCGGTGAGAATAACATGAGCACGGCTCATCAAATGAACGAAAGGGAGATAGTCCAACGGCTCTATAAGATGAATGTTCTGAACATCTGAAAGTAGACGATTGACCGGCTCTCGTACATTCGGATTCAGATGAACGGGATAAACAATATCGATCTCTGGGTGATTCCTTGCAACCACGCCCAGTGCTTGACAGATGCGTTCGAAACCTCCGCCAAAGCTTTCACGGCGATGGCCAGTGACAAGAATGAACCTGCGTGAGGAGTCAAGAAACTCAGTCGGAGCCGCCGCCTCGCTGGCAAGCTCCATATCTTGCTCCAAGCGTTGCACAACATTTAACAAGGCATCGATAACAGTATTTCCGGTCACACGAATTCGCTCGGCGGATATCCCTTCCCTAAGCAAGTTGTCCCTAGAAGTCTCCGTTGGAGCAAAGTGAAGACAGGCTAAGGCACCAGTTAATTTCCGATTGCCCTCTTCAGGCCACGGAGAATACATGTTCCCTGTCCGCAATCCCGCCTCGACATGGGCAACCGGGATCTGATGATAATAAGCAGCAAGGCTAGCAGCCAACGTCGTGGCTGTATCGCCATGGACAAGAACGATATCGGGCTTGAACTGAGAGAAAACGTCTTTCATTCCTTGCAGAATGGCAACAGTTACATCAGTCAGATCCTGCCCCGAACGCATGATATTGAGATCGAAGTCAGGGACGATCTTGAAGAGATTCAAGACTTGGTCAAGCATCTCACGATGCTGGCCGGTAACGCATACCCTCGCCTCGAAACGATCATCGTCCGCCAATGCCAGGGTTACCGGGGCCATTTTGATAGCCTCCGGCCGCGTACCAAACACACAAAGAGTCTTCTTTCGCATTACCGCCCCATTCGACAATATCTATAACACCACTCGCGAACAAATCACCCCAACACAGCTATAGGTTAGGGCCGTGACTATCACGAAACACCAAACGGCCTTCTTGTTCGAACGGCCGCACCTAGACTGCGTTCATTTCCTCATATCGAATCCCTTCATTTATCCTTGGTCATAGGATGCTTTAAGTCCGCCATGCCGTTTCGCCCATCACGTAACAATAGGCGGAGCAAGGCAAGCAATACGCCAAACACACCACCGGCTAAAATACCAAGAGCAAGGAGGAGAGCCTTTTTTGGCTTGATAGGGTCGTCAGGAATTTCTACACCGCCATCTTGGCGAAAAACCGCAACTCTATCAAAATTCAACTGTTTACTTTCATAAAGAGCAAGCTGCTCTTGTAGACCACGCAAGGCGGGAATGAATGGATCATCCGACGTCCGTTTTTCCAAGGCTTTGATTTCAGCCTCCAGCGCTTTCGTCCCTCTCATATACATCAGACTGCCTTCCATGATTGCCGACAGTTGCTGATCAATCTGTGCCCCTATAAGCGGAGGTTTTTCTACCCCCACTGCTCTGGCAACCTGCAGAGCCTCTTTCAAACGGACGATACGATCATTACGACGCTCTTTGACCACCTGCCGCAGGGTGTCGATCTGCTGCAGAATATTGCGGCTCTTCACCTCAAGTTCGCGCTGAGCATTACCTCGCATTTCATCCATCGAGCGCAGAGCAGCTAGATCGGCGTATTGCTTAGCCCATTTTGCGGCCTGCTCAGGATCCTGTCGGTTGAGGATGACAGTATACCGCTCAGGCAAGTCCTTCGACGGCCGATTAACACTTACATCATCTGAAAACGCCCTATAGAGGCCATCAATTGAGCCCTTTCGCTCCTCAAGGGAGGGCAAATAAACTTCGCGAAAAAACTGCCTCCGAGTGCCTTCGGACTGCAGATTCCGAGTGAATACAGAATAAACTTGGCTCACAGTAAAAGGTGGAAGACCGCTGTCTCGGCCACGGGCAATGTTGAACCCGGCAACATCGCTAAGGGATGGCGGTAGAAGAGCAACCCGAGCCTCGTAGACTGGCTTGCTTAAAAATGCATAGCTCCCCGCCAGAACAGCACCTAGAAAAGTCAGGGAAAAAACGAGCCACTTTTGTGACCAGAGCCCTTGAATGAGCTCGATAAAATCGATTTCGTTACGCTTGGACGTCTGTCGCGAGTCAATACCGTCAGTCACAGTTCAACCTATATTCTTCGCTGTTTATGATATGCAGCTAGAGGCCCCCGAAGCCAGCCTGGCAAATGAAACGTATTCTGACACCCTGTCTTTAGATTACAAACTGATGTCGCCCCATGAGCCCGGGGGTACGAGCATGCTGCCTCTTCGCCTTTTAAGTGAAGAATCTCAGTAGACAGAGCGAACAATGATTAGTTGCTTTCGTTCACCGCTCCCGCCTCCAAATGCCTTACTCGAACCGAAATAGAAAAGCAGTCAGGATGAACTGGAAGGCACCCGCAAGCTGTCAACCTCTTTACGAGCCTGCTCCAACTCCGCGCGCAGGCCACTGGCTCGTGCACGCGAGATAGCCAGGGAAGGCAGTTGGATGGCCAACCCCAGGAGTCCACCAAGGACAAAGGCTGTGATGAGATAGACGGCCAGGGGCCACTGAGGAGACTGAAGACCGAGGAAGGCCACCTGAACCAGCCCCTGATTCTCCAGAACGAAAACCACAACTACGATAGATACCACTAGCAGAACCGCTATAGCGGCAGATCGCCTGAACCATTGCATGGAAATCCCTCTATAACGCTGATCGAACCGCTATCACTCCGGCTCGTTGACCCGATCCCGCAACTCCTTGCCCGGCTTGAAGTGCGGCACGAACTTGCCGTCGAGGCGTACCGACTCCCCGGTCTTGGGGTTGCGACCGACGCGCGGGGCGCGGTAGTGCAAGGAAAAGCTGCCGAAGCCACGGATCTCGATCCGGTCCCCAGTCGCCAGGGCTTGGGACATTTGCTCCAGCATGGTCTTGATTGCCAACTCGACATCCTTCGCGGACAGTTGCCCCTGATGGGTAACGATCCGTTCGATCAACTCCGACTTGGTCATGGTTTTCCCTTCTTTTTCAAGCGGCTAGATCAGCTCAGGTCTCTTTTAGCATGCTGATCAGTCTTTGAACAGGTCCAAGAAGGGGAAAACGAAAAAGGGCGGCCTAGGCCGCCCTTTTTCATGATGGATCAGAGACTTAGCCCTGATTCTCCATCTGAGCACGGATCAGATCACCGATGGTGGTCGGACCAGCGCTTTCTACTTCCTGCTTACGCAGTTCTTTCATTGCGTCCTTCTCGTCATCGACGTCCTTGGACTTGACGGAGAGGCTGATGACGCGGCTCTTGCGGTCGATGCTGATGATCTTGGCTTCGACTTCCTCGCCTTCCTTCAGGACGTTGCGCGCGTCTTCGACGCGGTCACGGCTGATTTCGGAAGCCTTCAGGATACCTTCGATGTCGTCGCCCAGGCTGATGACAGCGCCTTTGGCGTCGACTTCCTTCACGGTACCGCGGACGATGCTGCCTTTCTCGTGCAGGGACGCGTAGTTGGAGAACGGATCGTCTTCCAGCTGCTTGATGCCCAGGGAGATGCGCTCGCGCTCCGGGTCGACCGACAGGATGACGGTTTCCAGCTCGTCGCCCTTCTTGAAGCGACGTACGGCTTCTTCGCCGACTTCGTTCCAGGAGATGTCGGACAGGTGGACCAGGCCGTCGATGCCGCCGTCCAGACCGATGAAGATACCGAAGTCGGTGATCGACTTGATGGTACCGGAGATACGGTCACCCTTGTTGAACTGGCTGGAGAAGTCTTCCCACGGGTTGGATTTGCACTGCTTGATACCCAGGGAGATACGACGACGCTCTTCGTCGATGTCCAGAACCTGAACTTCCACTTCGTCGCCAACCTGGACGACTTTCGACGGATGGATGTTCTTGTTGGTCCAGTCCATTTCGGAGACGTGTACCAGGCCTTCCACGCCCTCTTCCAGCTCGGCGAAGCAGCCGTAGTCGGTGAGGTTGGTGACGCGGGCCATGACGCGGGTGCCTTCCGGGTAACGCGCCTTGATGGCAACCCACGGGTCTTCGCCCAGTTGCTTCAGGCCCAGGGATACACGGTTGCGCTCGCGGTCGAACTTCAGGACCTTGACGTCGATCTCGTCGCCAACGTTGACGATCTCGGACGGATGCTTGATGCGCTTCCAGGCCATGTCGGTGATGTGCAGCAGGCCGTCTACGCCGCCCAGGTCCACGAATGCGCCGTAGTCGGTGAGGTTCTTGACGATGCCCTTGACCTGCTGGCCTTCCTGCAGCGATTCCAGCAGAGCTTCACGCTCGGCGCTGTTCTCGGCTTCCAGGACGCTGCGGCGGGAAACGACAACGTTGTTGCGCTTCTGGTCGAGCTTGATGACCTTGAACTCGAGCTCTTTGCCTTCCAGGTGGGTGGTGTCGCGAACCGGACGCACGTCGACCAGCGAACCCGGCAGGAACGCGCGGATGCCGTTGACGTCGACGGTGAAACCGCCCTTGACCTTGCCGTTGATGACGCCCTTGACCACTTCGTCGGCAGCGAAAGCCGCTTCCAGAACAATCCAGCTCTCGGCGCGCTTGGCTTTCTCGCGGGACAGCTTGGTCTCGCCAAAGCCGTCTTCTACCGCGTCCAGTGCGACGTGGACTTCGTCACCCACCTTGATGGTCAGTTCGCCCTGTTCGTTGTAGAACTGCTCGACCGGGATGACGCCCTCGGATTTCAGACCGGCATGGACGGTGACCCAGTCACCATCGATGTCGACCACGATGCCGGTGATGATGGCACCCGGCTGCATGTCGAGGGATTTCAGACTTTCTTCAAAGAGTTCTGCGAAGCTTTCGCTCATGTTCATACCTGTAGTCAAAGGCCCGGAAGGGCCCGATTCCGCATCACCAGCCAATGCGGTCAAGTCATTAAATGAAGCCGCAGGACAATTTGCTGGTTTCCTGCTAGCTTCTGATTGCACTCCCGAATGGGAATGCCCAGTTGGGTTGTTCTGCGATGGCGCCAGGCAAGTCGGGAGGCAACCCTCGCCGCACCTGCAAAACGCCACAACATAAGGTCTGGAATATTAGCAACCAGGCCCTGTATCGTCAATTCCCGCGCCGAAACCTCAGACGTCCCAGCCCTGCCGCTCGCAGTGCCGGATGATCGTCTCGACCACCGCCTCGATGCTCATTTCGGTGGAGTCCAGCAGGATCGCGTCATCGGCCGGTTTCAGCGGCGCGACCGCGCGCTGGCTGTCGCGCTCGTCGCGCTCGCGGATTTCTTCCAGCAAGGCAGACTGGTCGACATCCGCGCCCTTCGCCTTCAACTGCAGGTAGCGTCGACGCGCACGCTCCTCCGCCGAGGCGGTGAGGAAGATCTTCAGAGGCGCATCGGGAAATACCACGGTGCCCATGTCGCGGCCGTCGGCCACCAGTCCCGGAGCCTCGCGAAACGCCCGCTGGCGCTGCAGCAGCGCATCGCGCACGGCCGGCAGCGCCGCGACCTGGGAAGCGCCGGCACCGACCTGCTCGGTACGGATCACATCGGTCACTTCCTCGCCTTCGAGAATGATGCGCTGCCCATGGCTGCCATCGGCGGCGACGAACTGCACATCGAGGTGCGCAGCCAGGACCTTCAGCGCCTCTTCATTGGTCAGGTCGACACCATGGTTGACCGCGGCGAACGCCAACAGCCGATAAAGCGCCCCGGAATCCAGCAGGTTCCAGCCCAGGCGCCGGGCGAGCAGCCCGGCGACCGTGCCCTTGCCGGCGCCACTGGGGCCATCGATGGCGAGCATCGGTACAGCGCCGTTCATCAATTGTTCTCCACGGCGACCCGGATACCGGTCTGGGCACACAGGGCGAGGAAGTTGGGGAAGGAGGTGGCGACGTTGGCGCAATCGTGGATGCGGATCGGCCCGCTGGCGCGCAGCGAAGCGACGCTGAAGGACATGGCGATACGGTGGTCGCCGTGCGCCCAGACTTCGCCGCCACCGAACGCACCACCCTCGATGACGATGCCATCCGGGGTCGGCTCGGCCTTCACGCCCAGGGCCTTCAGGCCGTCGGCCATGACCTGGATACGGTCCGACTCCTTGACCCGCAGCTCTTCGGCGCCACGCAGGACGGTGCGCCCCTCGGCGCAGGCGGCAGCCACGAAGAGTACCGGGAACTCGTCGATGGCCAGTGGCACCAGGTCCTCGGGAATGTCGATGCCCTTGAGCCGCGCGGAGCGCACGCGGATGTCGGCGACCGGCTCGCCGCCGACCTCGCGCTGATTTTCCAGGCTCAGGTCACCACCCATCAGGCGCAGGATCTCGATGACGCCGACGCGCGTCGGGTTGATGCCGACGTGCTGCAGGACCAGTTCCGAACCCTCGGCGATACTGGCGGCAACCAGGAAGAAGGCTGCCGAGGAAATGTCGGCCGGGACCTCGATATGGGTGGCGCTCAACTTGTGCCCGGATTCGACCTTGGCGGTGCTGCCCTCGACCTCCACCGGATAGCCGAAGCCGCGCAGCATGCGCTCGGTGTGGTCGCGGGTCGGCGCCGGCTCGGTGACCGAGGTCTCACCCGCGGCGTAGAGCCCGGCGAGCAACAGGCAGGACTTCACCTGGGCGCTGGCCATCGGCATGTCGTAATGCATACCGGTGAGGCGCTGGCCGCCGCGAATGGTCATCGGCGGACGGCCTTCCGGCCCCGTCTCGATTACCGCGCCCATCTCGCGCAACGGCTTGGCTACGCGATTCATCGGCCGCTTGGAAAGGGAAACGTCGCCGGTCAGGGTGCTGTCGAACGGCTGGGCCGCCAGCAGACCGCTGAGCAGACGCATGGAAGTACCGGAGTTACCCAGGTAGATCGGCCCAGGCGGCGCCTTGAGGCCGTGCAGGCCAACGCCATGGACGGTGACGCGGCCGTTCTGCGGCCCCTCGATCACCACTCCCATGTCGCGGAACGCCTGGATGGTTGCCAGTGCGTCCTCGCCCTCGAGGAAGCCCTCCACTTCGGTGGTGCCTTCGGCCAGGGAGCCGAGCATGATCGAGCGATGGGAGATCGACTTGTCGCCCGGTACCCGGATGGTTCCGGACAGGCTGCCGCCCGGCTGGGCCAGATAAATCAGGTCGTTGTTGTGCATGGCGTCCACATAGGCCCGACGGGCCAGGATTTTGCTGAAATGCTCACGGGCTACCCGGGCGCGCGTGAAAACGCCCAACAACTGGTGCCCGTCCCCAGTGTCGACGGCCTCGCGCAGCGCGTCGAGGTCGTCACAAAAAACATCCAGTGTACGCAGCACCGCCTCGCGATTGGCGAGAAAGATGTCGTGCCACATCACCGGGTCGCTGCCGGCGATCCGTGTGAAATCACGGAAACCGCCGGCGGCATAGCGGAAGATCTCCAGGTTCTCGCTGCGCTTGGCCAGGGAGTCGACCAGGGTGAAGGCCAGCAGGTGAGGCAGGTGGCTGGTGGCCGCCAGAACCTCGTCGTGATGCTCGACCTCCATGTGCTCGACGTCCGCGCCCAGCGCGCGCCACAGGCTGTCGACCAGCGCCAGCGCGTCGGCATCGGTCTCCGCGGAGGGCGTGAGAATCACCTTGTGCCGGCGGAACAGGGTCGCCTTCGCCGCGGTCACTCCGCTCTGCTCGGAACCCGCGATCGGATGCCCCGGTACCAGGTACCGCGGCATCCCGCCGAACGCGGCACGCGCGGCACGCACGATATTGCCCTTGGCGCTGCCAACGTCGGTCAATACAGCCTTGCCCAGGTCGAGCTTCGCCAGGTCGGCCAGCACCCGCTCCATCGCCAGGATCGGCACCGCCAGCTGGATCACGTCGGCGCCGACGCAGGCGCGACCAAGATCCTCCTCGCAACGGTCAACCACGCCGAGCTCCACCGCCAGGCGGCAAGACTCGGCATCCCGATCCACGCCGACCACTTCGCGGAACAACCCTTTGCTCCGCAACCCCTTGGCGAAGGAGCCGCCGATCAGGCCCAGCCCCACCACCACCAGGCGGCCCAGCTTAGGGGTCGACTGTTGCAGCGGCGTGACCTCAGTCATGCGCCAGCACCTTGCCCAGCGCCTGGAGGAAACGATCGTTCTCTTCCGGCAGCCCGATGGAGACGCGCAGGAAGGTCGGCATCCCGTAGCCAGCCACCGGACGCACGATCACACCTTCGCGCAGCAGCGCCTGGTAGACCGGACCGGCATCGCGAGCCAGATCCACGGCGATGAAGTTGCCCTTCGAGGGAATCCAGGACAGGCCCAACGCGTGGAAGCCATCCTCCAGCTGCGCCATGCCGGAATCGTTTAGGCGGCGACTCTGCGCCAGGTAGTCATGGTCATCCAGCGCCGCGCAGGCAGCCGCCAGGGCCAGGCTATTGACATTGAACGGCTGGCGCACGCGGTTGAGCACATCGGCCACCGCCTTGCTCGAAAGCGCGTAGCCGACCCGCAGCGAAGCCAGGCCATAGGCCTTGGAGAAGGTCCGCGAGACCAGCAGGTTGGGGTGCCGCGCCAGGTAGTCCAGGCCATCGGGCAGCTCGTCGCCCTCGGCGTATTCGATATAGGCCTCGTCCAGCACCACCAGCACCTCCGCCGGCACCTGGGCGAGGAACCGCTCCAGGGCGTCCGCACCGAACCAGGTCCCGGTCGGGTTGTTCGGGTTGGCGACGAACACCACGCGAGTTTGCCCATCGATGGCGGCGAGCATCGCTTCCAGGTCATGCCCCCAGGCGCGCGCCTTGACCGCCCGCCCCTCGGCGCCCACGGCCTGGGTGGCGATCGGGTAGACGGCGAAGGCATGTTCGCTGAACACGGCGTTCAGACCAGGCGCGAGGTAGGCACGGGCGACCAGGTCGAGAATGTCGTTGGAGCCGTTGCCCAGGGTCACCTGCGCCGCATCCACCGCGCAACGCTCGGCCAGCTTGCGCTTGAGTTCGAAACCGTTGCCGTCAGGATAACGGGTCAGTTCCGCCAGTTCGGCGCGGATAGCCTCCAGCGCCTTTGGGCTCGCACCCAGCGGGTTCTCGTTGCTGGCGAGCTTGACGATCGCCGCAGGGTCGATGCCCAGCTCGCGGGCCAGTTCGTCCACCGGCTTGCCAGGGACGTAGGGCGACAGCTTTTGCACCCCCGGCTGGGCCAGGGCAAGGAAATCGGACATGGATAGTTCAGCCTCGACGCGGGACGGGGCATTCATCGATGCCCCGTCTCTTCGGAATGACAGCGCGCTCAGAGCACCGCTTTCGGATAGGAGCCCAGGACCTTCAGGGCGACGGCTTCCTGGCCGATCTTCTCCAGGACGTCCTTGATCAGCGGTTCTTTATGGTGGCCGACGAAATCGATGAAGAACACGTAGGTCCATTTGCCGCTGCGCGACGGACGGGTTTCGATGCGGGTCAGGTCGATACCGTTGTTGTGGAACGGTACCAGCAGCTCGTGCAGGGCTCCCGGCTTGTTGCGCATGGAAACGATGATCGAGGTCTTGTCGTCGCCGGTCGGCGGAACCTCCTGGTTGCCGATGATCAGGAAGCGCGTGGAGTTGTCCGGGCGGTCCTCGATCTTCTCGTGCAGCTTGCTCAGGTCGTACAGGCTGGCCGCCATGTCACCGGCGATCGCTGCCGAATTCCACTCGCTCTTCACCCGCTTGGCCGCGTCGGCGTTGCTCGACACCGCCACCCGCTCGACGCTCGGATAGTGCGAGTCCAGCCACTTGCGACATTGCGCGAGGGATTGGGCATGGGAATAGATCCGGGTGATGTTGTCGGTCTTGGTGGTTTCGCCGACCAGCAGGTGATGGTGGATACGCAGCTCGACTTCGCCGCAGATCACCATGTCGTGCTCGAGGAAGCTGTCGAGGGTATGGTTGACCGCCCCCTCGGTGGAGTTTTCCACAGGCACCACGCCGAAGTTCACCGCGCCGGCGGCGACCTCGCGGAACACCTCGTCGATCGCCGCCATCGGCGTGCTGATCACCGCGTTGCCGAAATGCTTGAGTGCCGCAGCCTGGGTAAAGGTGCCCTCGGGTCCGAGATAGGCCACTTTCAGCGGCTGCTCGAGCGCCAGGCAGGACGACATGATCTCGCGGAACAGCCGCGCGACCTCTTCGTTGTCCAGCGGCCCCTTGTTCAATTGCATGATGTGCTTGAGCACCCAGGCTTCGCGCTCGGGACGGTAGAACACCGGCGCCTCGCCCTCGCCCAGGGTCTGGGTCTTCACTCGCGCCACGTCCTGGGCGCAACGGGCACGCTCGCTGATCAGCTCGAGCAACTTCTCGTCGAGGCTGTCGATGCGCAAGCGCAAGGCCTTGAGCTGGTCCTGGTCCGCCATCAGCCGTGCTCCTTCTCGAACTCCGCCATGTATGCGACCAGCGCCTCGACCGCGTCCAGGCCAAGGGCGTTGTAGATGGAAGCGCGCATGCCGCCGACCGAGCGGTGGCCTTTCAGGTTGAGCAGCCCGCGCGCCTCGGCGCCTTCCAGGAACGGCTTGTCGAGACGCTCGTCGGCCAGGCGGAACGGCACGTTCATCCAGGAGCGGGCGCTCGGCTGGATCGGGTTGGTGTAGAAGTCGCTGGCATCGATGGTCTTGTACAGCAGGTCCTTCTTGGCGCGGTTGCGCTGCTCCATCGCGGTCACCCCGCCCTGCTCCTTCAGCCATTCGAAGACCAAGCCGGACAGGTACCAGGAGTAGGTCGCCGGGGTGTTGTACATGGAACCGTTGTCCGCGGCGATCTTGTAGTTGAGCATGGTCGGGCAGACGCTGCGGGCGCGGCCGAGCAGGTCTTCGCGAACGATCACCACCACCAGGCCGGACGGGCCGATGTTCTTCTGCGCCCCGGCATAGATCAGGCCGAAGCGGGACACGTCGAGCGGGCGCGAGAGGATATCGGAGGACATGTCGGTGACCAGCGGCACGTCGCCGGTCTCGGGAATCCAGTCGAACTCGAGGCCGCCGATGGTCTCGTTGGAGGCGTAGTGCACATAGGCCGCGTCCTTGGTCAGCGTCCACTCGTTCTGACCCGGAATGGCGAAGTAGTCGTACTCCTTGGCGCTGGCCGCGACATTCACGGTGCCATAGCGACGAGCCTCCTCGATGGCCTTCTTCGACCAGATACCGGTATCGATATAGTCGGCGACGCCATCTTCGGGCAGCAGGTTCAGCGGAATCTCGGCGAACTGCTGGCTGGCGCCGCCCTGCAGGAACAGCACCTTGTAGTCCGAGGGAATGTCGAGCAGGTCGCGCAGGTCCTGCTCGGCCTTGCTGGCGATGGCCACGTAGTCGTCGCTACGGTGGCTCATTTCCATGACCGAAAGGCCCTTGCCCCGCCAGTCGAGAAGCTCGGCCTGGGCACGTTGCAGAACTGCGTCGGGAAGCGCCGCGGGACCGGCGCAGAAATTGAAGGCTCGCTTGCTCACATCCACTCTCGCTATAGGTAGGGCGGATAGCCGTGAGTTATCCGCCGACGTCATCGGCCGGGCGGGCGCAGGCGCCCGCCCCGAGCCTTACTCTTCGTTGCCTTCCGCTTCCGCCGCGGGCTCGGACTCGGCCGACTCGCCCAGAGATTCGGCAGCTTCCTCGCCCTCGGGCAGGTCCTCGTCATCTCCGCCCGACGGCTCCTGGACACGCTCCAGACCGACCAGTACCTCGTCGCTGGCGAGCTTGATCAGGGTTACGCCCTGGGTATTGCGGCCGGACAGGGAGACTTCGTCGACACGCGTCCGCACCAGGGTGCCCTGGTCGGAAATCAGCATGATCTCCTCGCCTTCCTGGACCTGTACCGCGGCGATCAGCGCGCCGTTGCGCTCGTTGGTGACCATGGCGATCACCCCCTGGCCGCCACGGCCGCGACGCGGGAACTTGCTCAGCGGGGTACGCTTGCCGAAGCCGCGCTCGGAGGCGGTGAGGATCTGCGCCCCGGACTCCGGAATCAGCATGGAGATCAGTTGCTGCCCCTTGCCCAGGCGCATGCCGCGTACGCCGCGGGCGTTGCGGCCCATGATGCGCACCACGCTCTCGGCGAAGCGGATCACCTTGCCGGCGCTGGAGAACAGCATGACTTCCTTGGCGCCATCGGTGATCGCGGCGGCGATCAGGGTGTCGCCCTCTTCCAGCTTGAGCGCGATCAGGCCGCTGCTGCGCGGACGGCTGAACTGCACCAGCGGGGTCTTCTTCACGGTACCGAAGGCGGTGGCCATGAAGATGTAGGCGCCGGTCGGCTCGGCCACCAGCTCGGCGGTCTCGCCCTCGACTTCCTCGACCTCGGCGGCCTCGACCACCTCGCCCTCGAGCACCGCGCCTTCGGCTTCGTCGAGGTCGTCATCGGCGCCGCCGTTCTGCTGCAGCGCCTCCAGGTCGATCTGCAACATCGCGGTGATCCGCTCGCCCTCGTCCAGCGGCAGCAGGTTCACCAGCGGCCGGCCACGCGCGGTACGCGAGGCCTCCGGAATCTCGAAGGTACGCAGCCAGTAGACCTTGCCCTTGCTGGAGAACAGCAGGAGGGTCGCATGGCTGTTGGCCACCAGCAGGTGTTCGATGTAGTCCTCGTCCTTCATCCCGGTGGCGGACTTGCCTTTGCCGCCGCGACGCTGCGCCTGGTAGGCGGCCAGCGGCTGGGACTTGGCGTAGCCGCCGTGGGAAATGGTCACCACGCGGTCTTCCTCGGTGATCAGGTCGGCGATGGTCAGGTCGACCTGGGAAGCCACGATCTCGGTGCGGCGAGCATCGCCGAATTCGGCCTTGACCGCTTCCAGTTCCTCACGGATCACCTCCATCAGGCGCGCCGGGTTGGTCAGGATGCGGATCAGCTCGCCGATCAGGTTGAGGATTTCCTGGTATTCGGAGAGCAGCTTCTCGTGCTCCAGGCCGGTCAGGCGATGCAGGCGCAGCTCGAGGATCGCCTGGGCCTGTTCCGGCGACAGGTAGTACTTGCCGTCGCGCAGGCCGTACTGCGGATCCAGGTCTTCCGGGCGACAGGCGTCGGCGCCGGCACGCTCGACCATCGCTTCCACCGCGCTGGACTCCCAGGCAGTGGCGATCAGGCGTTCCTTGGCCTCGGCCGGGGTCGGCGAACTCTTGATCAGCTCGATCACCGGATCGATGTTCGACAGGGCGACCGCCTGGCCTTCCAGGATGTGCCCGCGCTCGCGGGCCTTGCGCAGCTCGTAGACGGTACGCCGGGTCACCACTTCGCGGCGGTGGCGGACGAACACTTCGAGCATGTCCTTCAGGTTCAGCGTGCGCGGCTGGCCGTCGACCAGGGCCACCACGTTGATGCCGAACACGCTCTGCAGCTGGGTCTGGGCATAGAGGTTGTTGAGGACCACCTCGCCCACCTCGCCGCGACGCAGCTCGATGACCACGCGCATGCCGTCCTTGTCGGACTCGTCGCGCAGCTCGGAAATACCCTCGATCTTCTTCTCTTTCACCAGCTCGGCGATCTTCTCGATCAACCGCGCCTTGTTCAACTGGTACGGCAGCTCGGTGATGATGATCTGCTCGCGACCGCCGCCCTTCTCCATCTCCTCGACGACGGCACGGGCGCGGATGTAGATGCGCCCGCGACCGGTGCGGTAGGCCTCGATGATCCCGGCGCGGCCGTTGATGATGCCGGCGGTGGGGAAGTCCGGACCGGGGATGTACTGCATCAGCTCATCGACGGTCAGGTCGGGGTTGTCCATCAGCGCCAGGCAGCCGTCGATCACTTCGCCGAGGTTGTGCGGCGGGATGTTGGTCGCCATGCCCACGGCGATACCACTGGAACCGTTGACCAGCAGGTTGGGAATCTTGGTCGGCATGACCGCCGGGATCTGCTCGGTGCCATCGTAGTTGGGCACCCAGTCGACGGTTTCCTTTTCCAGGTCCGCCAGCAGTTCGTGGGCCAGCTTGGCCATGCGCACTTCGGTGTATCGCATGGCTGCGGCGTTGTCGCCGTCCACCGAACCGAAGTTGCCCTGGCCGTCTACCAGCATGTAGCGCAGCGAGAACGGCTGCGCCATGCGCACGATGGTGTCGTAGACCGCGGTGTCGCCGTGCGGGTGGTACTTACCGATCACGTCGCCGACCACACGGGCGGATTTCTTGTAGGGCTTGTTCCAGTCGTTGCCCAGCTCGCTCATGGCATAAAGCACACGGCGGTGCACCGGCTTCAGGCCGTCACGTGCATCCGGCAGGGCCCGCCCGACGATCACGCTCATCGCGTAGTCGAGATAGGACTGTTTCAGCTCGTCTTCGATATTGACCGGGAGAATTTCTTTGGCCAGTTCGCCCATGAGAAGCCTGGTTCCTTTTTCTGGTGGAACTTCGCCGCCTCGATCCTGAGGCAAACGAAGTAGGTCGGCGCATGCCCGAGCAGCGCCAACTCACTACAAATCAACGACTTGAGTCAAGGATTCGCGCACTCTCGAGGCCCCTCCGCGGGGCGCTCGAATAACCGTCGGAGCTTACCACAGCCCACGCCCCAGCCCAAGGCAAAGGCCCTGGCGGGGACGACCTCCAGTCGCCTCGTTCAATGCAGGCGCTTGCGGCTCATCAGGGCGGCCATGCGCTCGGCGTCGGGACGCTCGACGACGCCACGCTCGGTCACGATGGCATCGATAAGGTCCGCCGGGGTCACGTCGAATACCGGATTGTAGGCATCGACCTCGGCCGCCACCCGTCGCCCGCCGATTTCCAGCAGTTCGCGACCGTCGCGCTCTTCGATCGGGATGTCCTCGCCGCTCTCCAGGTTCATGTCGATGGTCGAACTCGGCGCCACCACCATGAAGCGCACGCCGTGGTGCATGGCGTTGACTGCCAACTGGTAGGTGCCGATCTTGTTGGCGACATCGCCATTGGCGGTGATGCGGTCGGCGCCGACGATGACCCAGGTGATGTTCTCGGTCTTCATCAGGTGCGCGGCGGCCGAATCCACGTTCAGGCTGACCGGGATGCCTTCGTTGGCCAGTTCCCAAGCGGTCAGCCGCGAGCCCTGGAGCCAGGGCCGGGTTTCGTCGGCGTAGATGCGATTGACCAGGCCTTCCAGGTGCGCGGCGCGGATCACCCCCAGCGCGGTGCCGAACCCGCCGGTCGCCAGGGCGCCGGTATTGCAGTGGGTGAGGATGTTCTGCGGGCTGCCCTGCTGCTTGCGGATCAGCTCCATGCCCAACTGGGCCATGGTCAGGTTGGCCTCGCGGTCGCTTTCATGGATGGAGATCGCCTCGGCTTCCAGCACCGCCAGCGGCTGGTCGCCCTCTTTCATTCGCTCCAGACGGTCGCGCATGCGGTTCAGCGCCCAGAACAGGTTGACCGCCGTGGGTCGCGAGTCGGCCAGCAGGCGGAAGTCCTCCTCCAGCGCGGCGCGCCAGTCGCCGCCCTGCGCCAGGCGCGCGCGGGCGCCAAGGACGATGCCGTAGGCGGCGCTGATGCCGATGGCCGGCGCGCCGCGCACGACCATATCGCGAATGGCCTTGGCCACCTCGGCCGCCGACTCATGTTCGAGCCAGACCTCCTCCTGGGGCAGCAGGCGCTGATCCAGCAACCGCAGCGTACCGTCCCGCCACTCGATCGCCTTGACCCGCTCGGCCGCCAGCAGTCGCTCTCGCATGCACACACCTCTCGCTGAATCACGGAAAAGCTGCGGATTATAACGAGCCCCAGCCGCGGACGCTCGGGTATACTTCCGGCTTCCCGCTCTGCGCCCAGGATGCGCCGCCATGCCCAACGTCCGTAACCCCTTCGACCTCCTCCTGCTGCCGACCTGGATCGTCCCCGTGGAGCCCGCCGGGGTGGTGCTGCGCGATCACGCGCTGGGCATCCGCGACGGCCAGATCGCCCTGGTCGCGCCGCGCGAGCAGGCCATGCGCCATGGCGCCACGGAAATCCGCGAATTGCCCGGCATGCTGCTCGCCCCCGGCCTGGTCAACGCCCACGGCCATTCGGCAATGAGTCTGTTCCGCGGTCTCGCCGACGACCTGCCGCTGATGACCTGGCTGCAGGACCACATCTGGCCGGCCGAAGGCCAATGGGTCAGCGAGGACTTCATCCGCGACGGCACGGAGCTGGCCATCGCCGAACAGGTAAAGGGCGGCATCACCTGTTTCTCCGACATGTACTTCTATCCACAGGCCATCTGCGGCGTGGTCCATGACAGCGGGGTACGCGCCCAGGTGGCGATCCCGGTGCTGGACTTCCCGATCCCCGGCGCCCGCGACAGCGCCGAGGCGATCCGCCAGGGCATGGCACTGTTCGACGACCTCAAGCACCACCCGCGCATCCGCATCGCCTTCGGCCCGCACGCCCCTTATACGGTGAGCGACGACAAGCTGGAGCAGATCCTGGTGCTCACCGAGGAACTCGACGCCAGCATCCAGATGCACGTCCACGAGACCGCCTTCGAGGTGGAGCAGGCCATGGAGCGCAACGGCGAGCGCCCGTTGGCCCGCCTGCACCGCCTCGGCCTGCTCGGCCCGCGCTTCCAGGCGGTGCACATGACCCAGGTAGACGACGACGACCTGGCGATGCTGGTGGAAACCAACAGTTCGGTGATCCACTGCCCGGAATCCAACCTCAAGCTGGCCAGCGGCTTCTGCCCGGTGGAAAAGCTCTGGCAGGCCGGGGTCAACGTGGCCATCGGCACCGACGGCGCGGCCAGCAACAACGACCTCGACCTGCTCGGCGAGACCCGCACCGCGGCGCTGCTGGCCAAGGCAGTGTACGGCCAGGCCACCGCCCTCGACGCCCACCGCGCGCTGCGCATGGCCACCCTGAACGGAGCCCGCGCGCTTGGCCTGGAGCGCCTGATCGGCTCCCTGGAAGCCGGCAAGGCCGCCGACCTGGTGGCCTTCGACCTGTCCGGCCTGGCCCAGCAACCGGTCTACGACCCGGTTTCGCAACTTATCTATGCCAGCGGCCGCGACTGCGTGCGGCATGTCTGGGTCGGCGGCAGGCAACTCCTCGACGACGGCCGCCTGCTCCGTCACGACGAACAGCGCCTGATCGCCAGGGCCCGCGAATGGGGGGCGAAGATCGCCGCCAGCGACAGGTCCTGAACCGCGGCGGGCCGGCCCGCTGCGACAAACTGACATAGGAAGGCGAACCGCCGCCGGCCCCATCCCTCTGCCAAAGCTGGCAACATGAAGGATTGGATTCCGCCGCGGCGGCCCTTCCCCCAAAGGCTTCACTCTTCAACGGGAACGATTATGAGCAACGTCGACCACGCCGAGATCGCCAAATTCGAGGCACTGGCCCATCGCTGGTGGGACCGCGAGAGCGAGTTCAAGCCGCTCCACGACATCAACCCGCTGCGCGTCAACTGGATCGACGAGCGCGCCGGCCTGGCCGGCAAGAAGGTGCTCGACATCGGTTGCGGCGGCGGCATCCTCAGCGAAGCCATGGCCCAGCGCGGCGCCAACGTCACCGGCATCGACATGGGCGAAGCGCCGCTCGCGGTGGCGCGCCTGCACCAGCTGGAATCCGGCGTCGCCGTCGACTACCGGCAGATCACCGCCGAGCAGATGGCCGAGGAAATGCCCGGGCAATTCGACGTGGTCACCTGCCTGGAGATGCTCGAACACGTGCCGGACCCGGCCTCGGTGATCCGCGCCTGCCACCGCCTGGTCAAGCCGGGCGGACAGGTTTTCCTCTCGACCATCAACCGCAATCCCAAGGCCTACCTGTTTGCGGTGATCGGCGCGGAGTACATCCTCCAGTTGCTGCCGCGCGGGACCCACGATTTCCGCAAGTTCATCCGTCCGTCGGAACTCGGCGCCTGGTCGCGCGAGGCCGGTCTCGAGGTCAAGGACATCATCGGCCTGACCTACAACCCGCTGACCAAGCACTACAAGCTGGCCAACGACGTCGACGTCAACTACATGGTCCAGACCCAGCGGGAGGCGTGAAGCGCATGCGGCTCAAAGCGGTACTGTTCGACATGGATGGCACCCTGCTCGACACGGCGCCGGACTTCATCGCCATCACCCAGGCCATGCGTGCCGCCCACGGCCTGCCGCCGGTGGACGAGCAACGGGTGCGCGACGTGGTCTCCGGCGGCGCGCGCGCGATGGTTGCCGCGGCCTTCGGCCTGTCGCTGGACAGCCCGGAACTGGAACCCCTGCGCCAGGAGTTCCTCGACCGCTACCAGGAGCATTGCGCGGTTCTCAGCCGGCCCTACGACGGCATCCCCGAACTGCTTGCGGCGATCGAGAAAGCCGGGTTGATCTGGGGCGTGGTGACCAACAAGCCGGTGCGCTTCGCCGAACCGATCATGCAGCGCCTGGGCTACGCCGAGCGTTCCAGGGTGCTGGTCTGCCCGGACCACGTGACCCGCAGCAAGCCCGATCCCGAGCCGCTGCTACTGGCCTGTAGCCAGCTCGGCATCGATCCGTCGAGGGTGCTGTTCATCGGCGACGACCTGCGCGACATCGAATCCGGCCGCGACGCCGGAACCAAGACCGCGGCGGTGCGCTACGGCTACATCCACCCCGAAGACAACCCCGCGCACTGGGGCGCCGACGTGATCGTCGACCACCCGCGCGAACTCATCGACGTTCTCGACCGCGCGCTCTGCGACTGCTGATCCGCAGCGCCGCCGACAGACAACGACCCGCCGCCAGGCGGGTCATGCATTCAAAGGATTCGACATGTTCCAGTACTCCGCCCGCCCCGACCTGCTGAAAGACCGCGTGATCCTGGTCACCGGCGCCGGCCGCGGCATCGGCGCCGCCGCCGCCAAGACCTTCGCCGCCCACGGCGCCACCGTGCTGCTGCTGGGCAAGACCGAGGAGTACCTGAACGAGGTCTACGACGCCATCGAGGCCGCCGGCCATCCGCAGGCCGCCGTGATCCCGTTCAACCTGGAGACCGCCCAGCCGCACCAGTTCGAGGAACTGGCGGCAACCCTGGAGAACGAGTTCGGCCGCATCGACGGCCTGCTGCACAACGCTTCGATCCTCGGTCCGCGCTCGCCGATGCAACAGATTTCCGGGGAGAACTTCATGCGCGTGATGCAGGTGAACGTCAATGCCATGTTCATGCTGACCACCGCCATGCTGCCGCTGATGAAGCTCTCCAGCGACGCCTCGATCATCTTCACCTCGAGCAGCGTGGGCCGGAAGGGCCGCGCCTACTGGGGCGCCTATTCGGTATCGAAGTTCGCCACCGAGGGCCTGATGCAGACCCTTGCCGACGAACTCGACGGTACCAGCGCGATCCGCGCCAACAGCGTCAACCCCGGCGCCACCCGCACCAGCATGCGCGCCCTCGCCTACCCTGGGGAAAACCCGCTGAACAACCCCACCGGCGAGGAGATCATGCCGGTCTACCTGTACCTCATGGGGCCGGACAGCGCCGGCGTCAACGGCCAGGCCTTCGACGCCCAGTGATTCCCCGGCAGCCTCGCCGCCCGGCGAGGCTGCCCTGTCCTTCCCTTCCCTCTTCCCGTCCGGAACTTCCCATTCTTTTTACATATTTTTCCCACTGAGTGGGAAAGTGGTTTCATTTTCCGGGAAATCGCCTTCACCCTGTGGGTCAAGGAGTTCCCATGTCGAAGCATTCCCCCACCGATCGCCTGCTGCAGATCCTCATTGCCCTTGGCCAGGCGCCCGAAGCCCTGTCTGCCAAGGAGCTGTCGCTGACCCTGGAGCAGCCGCTGAGCAGCACCTACCGGCACCTGAAGACCCTGTTGCGCTGGGGCCTGGCCGAAGAACAGGCCGGCCAGGGCCGCTACCTGCCCGGCCCGGCCTGCCTGCAACTGGCGAAGAAATTCGATCGCGAGGCCTCGCTGATCGGTCTCGCCAAACCGGAACTCAAGCGCCTGGCCGACCTGAGCCAGGAGAGCGTGGCGCTGATGGTGGCCAGCAACCAGCAGGCGATCTGCCTGGAACTGTTCGACAGTCCGCAGCCGCTGCGCTGCTGCTACCAGAAAGGGCTGGCGCAGCCGCTGTTGCATGGCGCCTCGGC
Organism: Pseudomonas sp. HMSC057H01; assembly: GCF_001836405.1. Lineage (NCBI taxonomy): Bacteria > Pseudomonadati > Pseudomonadota > Gammaproteobacteria > Pseudomonadales > Pseudomonadaceae > Pseudomonas > Pseudomonas sp. HMSC057H01. The sequence continues at coordinate 696,884 of NZ_KV828512.1, forward strand.
CAAAGCCCTGCTGGCGCACCTGGAGGACGAACGGCGCGAGGAGCTGTACCTCGCCCAGGAATTCTCCGCCGAGCGTATCGACAAGCTGGAGCAGGAACTCCGGCTGATCCGCGAACAGGGCTACGCCGTCAGCCAGGGCGAGATCGACGAAGGCGTCTGGGGCATCAGCGTACCGCTGCTGGACAGCCGCCAGCGCCTGCACGGCGCCCTCAGCCTGATGGCCCCCGCCTTGCGCGCCCAGTCGCGCAGCGAACGCTTGCGGCAATGGACCCTCGACGCCGCCGCGCGACTTTCCGCGCGGCTGGACTGACCAACAGGAGTTTCGATGTACCCCGCCCCCGACATGAGCCTCTGGCAAGGCCGGATCGATAGCCAGGAAGGCGCCGACGCGCGGCGCTGGCACCAATGGATGCGCCCCTACGCAGACGACGCCGAAGCGGCCAGCGTGCTGCTCGGTTTCGCCAGCGACGAAGGCGTGCGCCGCAACCAGGGTCGCCAGGGCGCGCGCCACGGACCGCCAGCCTTGCGTCGCGCGCTGGCCAACCTGGCCTGGCACGGCGAGCAAGCGATCTACGATGCCGGCGACATCGTCGCCGGCGACGATCTGGAAGCCGCCCAGGAATGCTACGCGCAACGCGTCGCCGACCTGCTCGCGCGCGGCCACCGGGTGGTCGGCCTGGGCGGCGGCCACGAAATCGCCTACGCCAGCTTCGCCGGCCTCGCCCGCCACTTGAGTCGGCATGAGCGCCTGCCGCGCATCGGTATCCTCAATTTCGACGCGCATTTCGACCTGCGCCACGCCGAACGGGCCAGCTCCGGCACGCCGTTCCGCCAGATCGCCGAACTCTGCCAGGCCAGCGACTGGCCGTTCGCCTACTGCTGCCTGGGCATCAGCCGCCTGAGCAACACCGCGGCGCTGTTCGACCAGGCCCAGCGCCTGGGTGTGCGCTACCTGCTGGACCGCCAGTTGCAGCCTTGGAACCTGGAACGCAGCGAAGCCTTCCTCGACAGCTTCCTGCAATCCGTCGACCACCTCTACCTGACCGTTTGCCTCGACGTGCTCCCGGCCGCCCAGGCGCCCGGCGTCAGCGCGCCCTCGGCGCACGGCGTGGAGATGTCGGTGGTGGAGCACCTGGTCCGCCGCGCCAAGGCCAGCGGCAAGCTGCGCCTGGCCGACATCGCCGAACTCAACCCGCAACTCGATAGCGACCAGCGCACCGCCCGGATCGCCGCGCGCCTGGTCGACAGCCTGGTCAACTGATCGCCCTTTCGCCCACACAACAACAATAGAGCCCCGCCATGCCGACATTGCACCTGGACGCCCTGTCCACCACCGCCCTCGCCCTGCTCCTGCTCGCCCTCGGCAGCCAATTGAAGAAGCGCAGCCGCTGGCTGACACGTCTGTGCGTACCGTCGCCGGTGATCGCCGGCTTCGGCTTCGCCTTCCTGGTCTGGCTGCTCAGGGATCGCGGCTGGCTCGACATCGGCCTCGACACCAGCATGCAGACGCCCCTGATGGTGGCGTTCTTCACCACCGTCGGCCTCGGTGGCAGCCTCGGCCTGCTGCGCAAGGGCGGCAAGACCCTGCTGGTCTACCTGTCGGCCTGCTGGGCGCTGGCGATACTGCAGAACCTGATCGGCGTCGGCAGCGCCGGACTGCTCGGCCTCGACCCGTTGCTCGGGATCATGGCCGGCGCGGTGTCGCTGGAAGGCGGCTTCGGCGCGGCGGCGGCCTTCGGCCCGGTTGCGGAAGGGCTCGGTGCCCAGGGCGCGACCACCGTGGCGCTGGCCTCGGCCACCTTCGGCATGGTCGCTGGCGGGCTGCTCGGCAGCCCGGTGGCGCGCTGGCTGATCGAACGCAACCGCCTGCCGGTGCAGGCGGAAAGCGACAACCGGCTGGAAGCCCTCGGCCAGCAGGAGCGACGCCAGCATGCGGCGGCCACGCTGGACGGCAATCTCCTGCTGCGCCTGCTGACCTGCGTGCTGCTGGTGATGGTGCTCGGCTTCTGGCTCGGCGACGCGCTCCAGGAACGCCTGGGCCTGGTGCTGCCCAGTTATGTCGGGGCGATGTTCATCGCCATCGTCCTGCGCAACCTCGACGACCGGCTCGGCTGGCTGCGCATTCCGGACCACGCCGTCGGTACCCTGGGCGACGTCTGCCTGGGCATCTTCCTGACCATGGCGATGATGAGCCTGAAGTTCTGGGAGCTGGAGAACCTCGGCCTGCCGCTGCTCGGCGTACTGTTCATCCAGGTCGCGGTGCTGTTGCTGCTGACGATCTTCGCGCTGTTCCGCCTGCTCGGCCGCAACTACGACGCGGCGGTGCTCTGCGCCGGCTTCCTCGGCCACGGCCTGGGCGCCACGCCCAACGCGGTGGCCAACATGGGCGCGGTCTGCGAGCACTATCGGGTGTTCTCGCACAAGGCCTTCATCATCGTGCCCCTGTGCGGCGCGGTACTGATCGATCTCGTCGCCATCCCGGCGATCACCTGGTTCATCAACGCCTTCAGTTGAACCATGGCGGCGCTCCGCTAGCGGAGCGCCAGCTTTCCGACGAGCGCCTCGGCCACTCGCCAGCAAAACGCCATTATTCCGTCGAAATCTCTCCGAAATTCCTACAGAATGTGGAAACCATTCCTAGGAAAACCTGTCTGTGCCTCTGATTTCTCCGTTCTTCAGTTGGCTGGCACGAAACTCGCCTTAGCCCTACTGTCGCCGTCTTTCGCGCCAGAGGTTCCGCGCATGGCTCCTCCCAAGCAGTCCAATACCATCGATTTCGACGCCGCCAAGCAGAAGCGCGGCCCCCAGCCCGGCGGCAACGCCAGCGGGCCGCGCGCCAGCAACCTGACGGAGTTGCGCCAGCAACTGACCCTACAGTTGCAGAGCAGCCTGGAGGCGGAGCGGATTCTCGGCCTGTTCTTCGAGGAAGTCCGCCAACTGATCCCGCTGGACGCCCTTGGCTACCGCCATCCGGGCTCCGACCTGCGCCTGGAGTTCGGCAGCAGCGCCAAGCATTCGGTGAGCTATCGCCTGAGCCATGACAGCGACTACCTCGGCGAACTGATCTTCCGTCGCCGCCAGCGCCTCGGCGAAGACGAACAACGGCAACTGGAGAGCCTGCTCGGCACCCTGCTGTTCCCGCTGCGCAACGCCCTGCTCTATCGCGCCGCGATCCAGACCGCCCTGCGCGACGCCCTGACCGGCACCGGCAACCGCATCGCCATGGACCAGGCGCTCGGCCGCGAACTGGAACTGGCCCGGCGCAACCTGCAACCGCTCTCGGTGCTGATGCTCGATATCGACCACTTCAAGCGGGTCAACGACCACTACGGTCACGCCGTCGGCGACGAAGCCCTCAAGGCCGTGGCGGAAACCATCAAGGACCACCTGCGCAATGTCGACATGGTGTTCCGCTTCGGCGGCGAGGAATTCCTCGTCCTGCTGTCCAGCACGCCGCTGCAGGCTGCCTGCATGGTCGGCGAACGCCTGCGCCAGGCGGTGGAGGAACTGGACTACCGGCACGCCGGCGAACCGCTGAAGCTGTCGATCAGCCTCGGTTGCGCCGACCTGCGGCCCGGCGAAGGCAGCGACGACCTGCTGCGACGGGTCGACGAGGCGCTCTACGAAGCCAAGCGCGACGGCCGCAACCGCCTGCGCTGCGCCTGAGGCTTGCCGACTCGCACACCCCGAAGCGCGGAGCGGGCGCATCGGGCGACGGCAGTAGCAACGGCTCTCACCGGCGCAGTCACGGTTTCCGCCAAGGTCCTGCCTCTTATGGCTGCGCCGGCTCGTCCGGGGCGCCATAGGCCTGGCGCAAGCGGACGCGCTTCTCCAGCAGCCAGCCGCTGGTTTCCTTGCCGCCTCGAGCCAGGTACATGACGTTCAGCCACTCGCCGCTCGGCTTGTAGACAGTAACGAAGTCGCCGGGAATCACGAAGACCCCGGTGACACAGTCGGCACGCGGCGCGCTGTGGAAATAGGCGCGCCCCTTGTCGATCACCTCGCCCTCCAGCGGCGGACGGAAGTTGTCCTCGGGGCCGGCCGTCGCCTCGCCAAGGCTTGCACAGCTCTGCGCCGGCATCGCCGCATCCTCGGCCAGCCCGGCGACGCTCCATAGCATGCAGAGCGCGATAGCCAGGATCCTGTGCATTTCACCACCTCCTTGTGTGCGGGCGACCATTAGACACCGATTCCCAGGCATGAAAAAGGCCCCCGAAGGGGCCTTTCCAGGGCGCTTTCCGCTCAGCGGCGGAAGCCCGGACGCATACCGTCGCCGGCCGGTTTCGGCCGCCGCTTGACCTGCGGCTTGCGGGCCGCCGGCTTGTCGCCCGGCGCGCTGGCCGGACGCTCGTCGCGCGGCTTGCTCGGGCGCGGCTTGCGGTTGCTCTCGCGGGGCCGCTCGGCAACCGGAGTGCCCTGCTCGCGCCCCTTGCGCTCGGCGCTCGGCTGCGGACCGCGCGCGGGACGCGAAGCCGGCGCGCGACGAGCGGCATTCTCGCCGTCCTCGCGCCTTGGCGCACGCTTGCGCCCGGCTTCCGGACGCTCGCTGCGCGCCAGCGGACGGGCCTGCTTGCGCTGCTGGCGTTCGGCCTTCTCGCGCGCCTTGGTGGTCATGCCCGGCAGCGCCACCGGCTTGAGGCCGACTTCCTCGCTGAGGATGTCGATTTCGCGCTGGTCCATTTCGCGGTAGCGGCCCATGGTCAGCTCGGAGGTCAGGAACACCGGGCCGAAACGCACTCGCTTCAGGCGGCTGACCACCAATCCCTGGGATTCCCACAACCGGCGCACCTCGCGGTTGCGGCCCTCCATCACTACGCAGTGGTACCAGTGGTTGAAGCCTTCGCCGCCCGGCGCCTGCTGGATATCGCTGAACTTGGCCGGGCCGTCCTCGAGCATCACGCCGTTGAGCAGGCGCTCGATCATCTCTTCGGTGACCTCGCCGCGCACCCGTACCGCGTATTCACGGTCCATCTCATAGGAAGGATGCATCAGGCGGTTGGCCAGTTCGCCATCGGTGGTGAACAGCAGCAGGCCGGTGGTATTGATGTCCAGGCGACCGACATTGATCCAGCGACCGGTGCGCAGGCGCGGCAGGCGGTCGAAGATGGTCGGGCGGCCTTCCGGATCGTCGCGGGTGCAGACCTCGCCTTCCGGCTTGTTGTAGATCAGCACGCGACGGACACTCTCGGCGGCCTCTTCGCGGCGGATCAGGTGGCCATCGACGGTGATCGCATCGTGGCTGTCGACCCGCTGGCCGAGGCTGGCCACGCTGCCATTGACGTTGACCCGACCTTCGGCGATCCACACTTCTACGTCGCGCCGGGAACCGACGCCGAGACGGGCGAGGACTTTCTGCAGTTTTTCCCCGACCGGTACGTGGGGATTCTCTGGGGTATCGTTCATCTGGGCACCTCCCGGTGTGGCTGGCAACGAATCGAAGGGCGCGCATCATACGCGCTTCGTCAGGACAAAGCACCGTCCCCGGGCGGAAACCCGGACAATCCCGCTAGACTAGGCCGGGTTCACCCACCCCGCCACCCGGAGGCCCCGGTGCACGATGTCCCTCCCTTCAGCGGCGCCAAGCTGGCGCTGTTCTATGGCGACCACTTGGTCGTCTACAAACGCGACGAAAAACCCGGCATTCCCTTCCCCGGCTACTGGGACTTTCCCGGCGGCGGCCGCGAGGGCCTGGAGACGCCTGCCGAATGCGCCCTGCGCGAACTCGAGGAAGAGTTCTCCATCCGCCTGGAAGAACCTCGTATCGAATGGCAGCGACAGTATCCGAGCACCAGCGGCAGCGCGCCCTTCGCCTACTTCCTGGTGGCGCGCCTGGAGGACCGCGAATTCGAGGCCATCCGCTTCGGCGACGAAGGACAATACTGGCGATTGATGGAGGTGGACGCCTACCTCGCGCATGCCATGGCCGTACCCTACCTGCAGAGCCGGCTCGGCGACTATCTGCGGGAACGCCGGCGCATCGGCGAATAACGCCGATGACGTCAGCCGTTCCATGCCCCGGATAATCCGGACGGCATAAAAAAACCCGGCCGAAGCCGGGCATGCCCAGGCGGGCAGTCTCAGTGTCTGCGGTGCTCGGCGAAGCGCTCCAGGGCTTCGCGGCTGAGGCGCTCGACCTGGGCCCAGTCGCCGCGGTCGACCACGGCCTTGGGCAGCATCCAGGTGCCGCCGACGCACATCACGTTGGGTACCGCCAGGTAGTCGGCGAGATTGTTCAGGCTGACGCCTCCGGTGGGGCAGAAGCGGATATCGGGGAATGGTCCCGAGAACGCCTTCAGCGCCGCCGGGCCGCCGCTGACCTCGGCGGGAAACAGCTTGAAGCGGCGGTAGCCATGGCGGTAGGCGAGCATGATCTCGGAAGCGCTGGCCACGCCGGGCAACAGCGGGACTTCGCTGTCCAGGGCGAAGCGCAGCAACTCGTCAGTGCATCCCGGGGTGACCACGAAGCTCGCCCCGGCCTTTTCCGCGGCGGCGAAGGTCTGCGGGTCGAGCACGGTGCCGGCGCCGATGCGCAGGTGCGGGCGCTCCTCGCTGAGGCGACGGATGGCGGTCAGCCCGTGTGCCGTGCGCAGGGTGATCTCCAGGGCGGTCAGGCCGCCGGCGGCGAGGGCATCGGCCATCGGCAGGATGTCCGCCTCGCGGTCGATGGTGATCACCGGGAGGATGCGCGCCTCCCGGCACAGCGTGTCGATGCGGGCGGTCTTCTGTTCAAGGTTGTGCATGGCTACAGCTCCGCCACTCAGGGGTACCAATGGATCGTCAGCGGCGCGCGGAGGAAGGCGCGAACCGGCATCCGCCGTTCGTCCTCGACCGCCAGCGCGGTGTTCAGGGTGGCCAGCTTGGACTGGCCCTGGATCGCCAGCAGCTGCACCTTCGCCGCCGCCAGCACGGCGCGCGGTAGGGTCAGGCGCTGGTGCGGCACGCTCGGCGCCCACATCGGCAGGCAACGGCGCGTGCCCTGGGGATCCATCGCCAGGTCCAGGCCAGGGCTGTTCGGGAACAGCGAGGCGGTATGGCCGTCGTCGCCCATGCCAAGGACCAGCACGTCGATCGGCAACGGCAGCTCGTGCAGGTGGTGGTCGGCCAGCTCGGCCGCTTCCTCCAGGCTCGCCGCCGGCTGGTAGAGGCCGATGAAGCGCGCCTTCGCCGCCTCGCCACGGAGCAGGTGGCGGCGAACCAGGCCGGCGTTGCTATCGGCATGCGACTCCGGCACCCAGCGCTCGTCGGCCAGGCTGAGGGTGATCCGCGACCAGTCCAGCGGCTCCTCGCTCAAGGCTTCGAGGAAGGCCACCGGACTGCGCCCACCGGACACCACCAGCAGCGCCTGGCCCTGCTCGGCCAGCGCCGAGCGCAACCGGCCGGCGACCTCGGCGGCCAGGCCGCGGGCCTGCTCGGCGGCGCTGCCCCAGACCTGCAGGCCGACGCCGGCCGGCAGCTTCAACTCAGAAATCGCCATACCAACTCCTCCCATCGCGGGCCACCAGGGCCACCGAGGCCACCGGCCCCCAACTCCCCGCCGGATACGGCTTGGGCGCTTCGCTCAGGCGTTCCCAGCCAGCGATCAGTTGGTCGCACCACTTCCAGGCGAACTCCACCTCGTCCTTGCGCACGAACAGGTACTGGTTGCCCTGGGTGACCTCCAGCAGCAGACGCTCGTAGGCATCGGGAATCCGCGCCGCGTGGTAGGTCTCGGAAAAACTCAGTTGCAGCGGGCCGGTACGCAATTGCATGCCCTTGCCCAGGCCCTGGTCCTTGGTCATCACTTGCAGGGAGATACCTTCGTCCGGCTGCAGGCGGATGATCAGCCGGTTGCTGATCAGCGAACGCTGCTCGGGAGCGAAGATGTAGTGCGGCGGCTCCTTGAAGTGGATGACGATCTGCGACAGCTTCTGCGGCATGCGCTTGCCGGTGCGCAGGTAGAACGGCACGCCCGACCAGCGCCAGTTGCGGATATCCACGCGCAGGGCGACGAAGGTTTCCGCGTCGCTGTCGCGATTCGCATGTTCCTCCTCCAGGTAGCCCGGCACTGCCTTGCCGTCGCTGAAACCGGCGGTGTACTGCCCACGCACCACGCGCGAAGCCAGTTGTTCGGCGGGAATCGGCTCGAGGGCGCGGAGCACCTTGACCTTCTCGTCGCGAATGCTGTCCGCCGAAAGGTCGCTGGGCGGATCCATGGCGATCAGGCAGAGCAGTTGCAGCAGGTGGTTCTGCACCATGTCGCGCAGTTGCCCGGCCTGGTCGAAGTAGCCCCAGCGGCCTTCGATGCCGACCTTCTCGGCCACGGTGATCTCCACGTGGGAGATGTGGTTCTGGTTCCACTGGGTCTCGAAGAGGCTGTTGGCGAAGCGCAGGGCGATCAGGTTCTGCACCGTCTCCTTGCCCAGGTAATGGTCGATCCGGTAGATGCGGCTTTCCGGGAAGAACCGGGCGACTGCCTCGTTGACCTCGCGGGACGACTCCAGGTCATGACCGATGGGCTTCTCCAGCACCACCCGGGTGCGCTCGGCGAGACCGGCGGCGGCGAGGTTCTCGCAGATGCCGCCGAACACCGAGGCCGGCGTGGCGAAGTAGGCGACCAGCGGCAGTTCGTCATCCACCGCCTCGCGCAAGCCGACATAGGCCTGCGGGTCGAGGAAGTCCATGCTCAGGTAGTCGAGGCGTTCGCGGAAACGCTGCCAGACCGCGTCGTCCCACTCCTTCGCCGGCACTGCCAGGCGCAGGCGCTGCTCCAGCGTCGCCAGGTGTTCGGCGGGAGCGCCTTCGTCACGGGCCAGGGCCAGGACGCGGGTATCGCGGTGCAGCAGGTTCTCGCGATCGAGTTGGTAGAGCGCCGGGAACAGCTTGCGCAAGGCGAGATCGCCCAGCGCACCGAACAGCGCTAACGTGCAAGGCAGAACGCGGACATCAGGCATTTGTTGTTACCAACCAAATATTGAGTGATATTGAGCCATCCACTGCGCAATTAAGACAAATATGTAGTAATTAAACAACATATTTTTCCCAGCCCGCCACGCTGTTGGTCGCATGCCGGCCTGACGTTAGGATAGGCGCCGCCGCCGGCCCTTCCCCGCCGGGCCGACAGAACACGAGGAACCCGGATGAAAAACCTGCTGGAGCAGATCCAGAGCCGCCTGGACGAACTGAACAAGGCGGAGCGCAAAGTCGCCGAGGTCATCCTGCAGAACCCGCAGCAGGCCACCCGCTTCAGCATCGCCGCCCTGGCCCAGGCGGCAGCGGTCAGCGAACCGACGGTGAACCGCTTCTGTCGCTCCTTCGGCATGAGCGGCTATCCGGAACTGAAGATCCAGCTGGCCCAGAGCCTGGCTAGCGGCGCTGCCTTCGTGACCCAGGCGGTAGCCGAGGACGACGGGCCGGAAGCCTATACACGGAAGATCTTCAGCAACACCATCGCCTCCCTCGACAGCGCCCACAAGCTGCTCGACCCACGCGTCATCGACCGCGCCGTGGACCTGTTGATCCAGGCCCGGCAGATCCACTTCTTCGGTCTCGGCGCCTCGGCCTCGGTAGCGCTCGACGCGCAGCACAAGTTCTTCCGCTTCAACCTGGCGGTGAGCGCCCAGGCCGACGTGCTGATGCAACGGATGATCGCCTCGGTGGCGCATACCGGCGACCTGTTCGTGGTGATTTCCTATACCGGACGCACCCGCGAGCTGGTGGAGGTGGCGCACCTTGCGCGGGAGAACGGCGCCTCGGTGCTCGGCCTGACCGCCGCCGGCTCGCCGCTGGCCAGGGCCAGCACCCTGTGCCTGGACATCCCGTTGCCGGAAGACACCGACATCTACATGCCGATGACTTCGCGGATCGTCCAGCTCACCGTGCTCGACGTACTGGCCACCGGAGTGACCCTGCGCCGCGGCGTGGACTTCCAGCCGCACCTGCGGCGGATCAAGGAAAGCCTGGTGCCGACCCGCTATCCCCTCGACGAGGACAACTGACCGCCTGCCTATTGCAGGCCGGCGGCGAGACTCAGGCGCATGCGTTCGCCGGGCGCCAGGATCAGCCCACCCGGGCGGTAGCCAGCGGCGCCGATACAGAGGAAGCGTTCCGCTTCGCCCGGCTCGACCTGCTCCACCGGGCGGCTGCCGGGGTGCCAGATCACGCTGCCGGCGCTGACGTTCTTGTCGATCCGCAAGCGGCGGTTCCAGCCGCCGTCCTCCAGCACCAGCGATCCGGGATGGTAGAGCACCTGCTTGACCGCGCCGCGCGGTATCCAGGTTCCCGGAATCCGCGAAGCGCCGCGCTGGCCGCGAGCCGACTCCAGCTCCATGCCGTGCACCACCACCCGGCTCAGCGCGCCGACCCGCCAGTAGGGCTGCAGGGCGAAGCTGAACAGGCAATCGTCGTCTTCCTCATGGTAGCTGCACAGCTCCAGCTCCAGGCGCTGGCCAAGGCGCGCATCGAGGCGCACGTGCCAGTCCTCCAGGTCCAGTTGCCAGCTCACCACCACCTTGCTTTCGTCGGCGTAGGCATCCAGCAGGCGCCATTCGCGTTGCCGCGCCCAGCCCTGCTGCGGCCATTCGCTGCCGTTCGGATGGCTGCCGAACCACGGCCAGCAGACCGGGATGCCGCCGCGCACCGGCGCACTGCTGAGGGCCGGCCATTCGCTGGCGCACCACAGCAACGGGCGTTCGCCCTGCGGCTGGAAATGCAGGAGCTGCGCTCCTTGCCGACTGAATACGGCCTGGCACAGCGGATGGTCGATCAACAGCAGATCGCGACGTTGGAAGCGTACCCAGTCGAACGGTCGCTTGGCCCGCATGGAATGAAAGAAACGCTGCAGCGGATGCTCAAGCATGTCCGATTGTCCTACCCTCTCCCCTTCCCGGAAAGCCCGGGCGTGCATCCGTGTAGTTTTACTACATTTCGCACGCAAGCCCCAAATGATCGGCACAGGAAAAGCGTAGTCGGTTTGTAACAGGCAGCCGGGAAGAGCGGTCGCCGGAAAAAAACGGCCCGCCCGAAACGCTCGGGCGGGCCCAGGCACAACACCGGAGCAGGCAACGCGACGGTCAGAACACCGTCTGGATCTTGATCCCCGCCACCAG
>NZ_KV828513.1:0-318 GCF_001836405.1 Pseudomonas sp. HMSC057H01
GCGCTGACCTACGCGACCGACCTGTTCGAGGCGCGGACCGTCGAGCGCATGGCGCGGCATTGGCAGAACCTGCTGCGCGGCATGCTGGAGAACCCGCAGGCCAGCGTCGACTCGCTGCCGATGCTCGATGCCGAGGAGCGTGGCCAGTTGCTGGAAGGCTGGAACGCCACTGCGGCCGAGTACCCGCTGCAACGCGGCGTGCACCGGTTGTTCGAGGAGCAGGTCGAGCGCACGCCGACGGCGCCGGCGCTGGCCTTCGGCGAGGAGCGCCTGGACTACGCCGAGCTGAACCGCCGGGCCAACCGCCTGGCGCATGCC
>NZ_KV828514.1:0-14888 GCF_001836405.1 Pseudomonas sp. HMSC057H01
CGCAGCCGTCCTCGACGAACAGGCTGTGCCGCTGTAACCGTTCGGCCCCCTTCATGGCCATGTAGCGCTCCACCGTGGCGCGATTCAGGCGCCGCAGACGCTCGATGTCGAGGGGTGTTTCCCTGTACCGCTGACCGTTCATGCGCCGCCTCCGAGAGGGCTCTCCAGGTATGCCGGAGAAACTTTTCCCTCGCGGCATCGGTTATTCGCTGGCGCGCAGGAGTTCGTCGCTCGGTAAGGGAGCGATATTCGCTGGGCGCATTGTTCATACGTAGGATGAAATTTCGCGTTACATATGTTCGCCTGTCGTTTCCAATTTTCGAAAGGCAATAGGAGTTTCATCCCGGGTTTCTTTTGGAAACCTGTCGGTAATGGATTCGCAATGCTTTCGTTAAGGTGCGACAGACGAGGTCGCGAAGACTTTCAGCGTCATTCCGTGAAGTGTTTCAAATAGCCAGCATCCCTGGTCGCTGATGTGGATTGCATAAAACACAGAACGCTCGTACCGGCTCAACTACAAGATCTGGTAGGTGCCAGACAGGGTATGCGGGATTGCTAAGCTGATGCTTCCTGCAATGCCGGAGGTTGTAGCCAAGTTGTAATTTTATTCTTTCGGTACGCAGGAAAAGGCTCTGGAACAGGCAGTTGGAAAGTTCCAGGGTTGTTTCCGCAACGAGATCCAGGGAGCGCTGATCCGGGGGATGAGCGCATTTTTCTCAAAGTTCCGAATGAACCGGGGTGTTCTGCGGTATTTCTCGCCGAACGGGCAAGAAGTGCGAAATAGAGCGCTTGGGTACTTCTCGGGTTACGGAAATGTGTAACGAGAGAGAATAAAAGATGAATAATTCGAATCTTGCTGCTGCGCGTAATTTGATACAAGTTGTTACCGGGGAATGGAAGTCCCGTTGCGTCTACGTCGCTACGCGCCTCGGGCTGGCCGATCTGATCGAGAGCGGGATCGACAGCGACGAGACGCTGGCCGCCGCGGTCGGTTCCGATGCCGAGCGCATCCATCGACTGATGCGCCTGCTGGTGGCCTTCGAGATCTTCCAGGGCGATACCCGCGACGGCTACGCTAATACCCCCACCAGCCACCTGCTGAGGGATGTCGAGGGCTCCTTCCGCGACATGGTGCTGTTCTACGGCGAGGAGTTCCACGCCGCCTGGACGCCCGCCTGCGAGGCGCTGCTCAGCGGTACCCCAGGCTTCGAACTGGCGTTCGGCGAAGACTTCTACAGCTACCTGAAGCGCTGCCCGGATGCCGGCCGGCGCTTCCTGCTGGCGATGAAGGCGAGCAACCTGGCCTTCCACGAGATCCCCAGGCTCCTGGATTTCCGCGGGCGTAGCTTCGTCGACGTCGGTGGCGGTTCCGGCGAATTGACCAAGGCCATCCTGCAGGCCGAGCCCAGCGCCCGGGGCGTGATGCTCGATCGCGAGGGTTCCCTCGGCGTGGCCCGCGACAACCTCTCCAGCCTGTTGGCAGGGGAGCGCGTCAGCCTGGTGGGCGGCGACATGCTGCAAGAGGTGCCGTCCAACGGCGATATCTACCTGCTGTCGCGGATCATCGGCGATCTGGACGAAGCCGCCAGCCTGAGGTTGCTCGGCAATTGCCGCGAGGCGATGGCCGGCGACGGCCGGGTGGTGGTGATCGAGCGGACCATCTCGGCCAGCGAGCCGTCGCCGATGTCGGTGCTCTGGGACGTGCACCTGTTCATGGCCTGCGCTGGCCGCCACCGCACCACCGAGGAGGTGGTCGACCTGCTCGGGCGCGGCGGCTTCGCGGTGGAGCGGATCGTCGACCTGCCGATGGAAACCCGCATGATCGTCGCTGCCAGGGCCTGAACCGGAACTCTCAACGGCTGGCCCCGGCGGTTTCGCCGGCGGCCAGTTGGCCGGCGCCCGGCGCCAGGTCGCCGCTGCCCCAGCCGAGCGCCTTGTAGAGGGCGATGACGTTGACGAACGAGGCGGTCTCCGCCTGCGCCAGTTCCTCGCGGATCTGGTACAGCGCGCGCTGGTTCTCCAGCACCGCCAGGTAGCTGCCGGCGCCGGCGCGGTAGCGTTCGTTGGCGATCTCCAGGGCGTTCGCGCCATGGGTCGCGGACTGGAACAGGGCGACCAGCCGACGCTGGTGTTCGGCCAGTTGGTTGAGCGCGTTGCCGACGTCCTCCTGGGCCAGCAGCAGGGAGCGCTGGTAGCGCGCCAGCGCGGCGTCGGACTGCGCCTCGACGGCGCGCAGGCGGGCCCGCACGTTGCCCAGGCGGAACGCCGGCCAACTGACGCTGGGCGCCAGTTCGAAGGCGCGCGAGGCGCTGCCGAGGTCGCCGCTGCGCAGGGCGAAGAAACCGATGAAGCCGCCCAGGTCGAGGCGCGGATAGAGTTCGGCGGTGGCCGCGCCGACGTCTTCGGTGCTCGCTGCCAGTTGCCGCTCGGCGCTAACTACGTCGGGGCGCTGGAGGATCAGGCGGTCGACGTCGCCCAGCGGCAGGTTCTTCGCCAATGGCGCGGCGCCGCCACCGTCGAGGATCGGCGCGCCGCTGCCCGGTGCCTCGCCGCGCAGCACGTCGAGGCGATAGCGGGCGCTCTCCAGCGCGGTCGTCAGTGGCGGAATCGCCGCTTCGCTGCGCAGCAGGTTGGCCTGGGCGTTCTCCACGTCCTCCGGCAGGCCGCTGCCCAGTTGCAGGCTGCTGCGGGTCAGCTCCAGGGTGTCGCGCCAACTGCGCACCTGGGCGCGCGCCACGTCCAGCCGGCGCTGGTAGCCCTGGATCTCGAAGTAGGCGCGGGCGGTGTCGGCGGCGATGCTCAGGCGTACCAGCCGGAGGTCGGCGTCGGCCGCTTCGGCGCGGGCCAGGGCGGCGTCGGAAAGTCGGCCGAGGCGGCCGAACAGGTCGATTTCCCACTGCGCGTCGAAGCCGGCGCGGTAGCTCTCCGCCAGGCGCCGGCGCGGCTCGCCGTCGTAGTCCAGCTGTTGTTCGATGCTGCGGCTGTAGCCGGCCTGGCTGGTGACCTGCGGCAACTGGTCGAGCCAGCGGTCGTCGAACAGCGCGCGGGCGCTGCGCAGGTTGGCGCGGGCCTCGCGGATGTCGTGGTTGCGCGCCAGCGCCTGGTCGACCAGGCGCACCAGTTGCGGATCGTCGAAGAAGCTCCACCAGGGCGCTTCCCGCCGCTCGCCGGAGAACTCGTCGAGGTGCTCGCTGGCGACGCGTGGCGGCGGCGACTGCGGACGCTGGTAGTCGGGGCCGACGCTGCAGGCGGCCAGGCCGGTGCCGACCGCCAGGGCCAGCGCCAGGCGCGAAAGGTTCGGGTAGGAGCGCTTCATGCCTTGTTCACCAGCAGATCGGCCTCGGCCAGTTGCCGGCTGCGCGGGCTCTTGTCGACTTCCGCGTGGTTGCGCGCCAGCAGGGTATAGACGGTGGGCAGCACGAACAGGGTGAAGAGGGTGCCGACCAGCATCCCGGAGACGATCACCACGCCCAGGCCGAAGCGGCTGGCGGCGCCGGCGCCGCTGGCGAAGAGCAGCGGCACCAGGCCGAAGACCATTGCCGCGGTGGTCATCAGCACCGGCCGCAGGCGGATCTGTGCGGCGCGCAGGATCGCCGCGCGGCGGTCGAGGCGCTCGTGGAGTTGCAGTTCGTTGGCGAACTCGACCATGAGGATGCCGTGCTTGCTGATCAGGCCGATCAGGGTGACCAGGCCGATCTGCGTATAGATGTTCATCGTCGCGTAGCCCAGCGCCAGCGGCAGCAGCGCGCCGCAGATCGACAGCGGCACGGTGATCAGGATGATCAGCGGGTCGGCCAGGCTCTCGTACTGCGCGGCGAGCACCAGGTAGATCACCACCAGGGCGGCGAGGAAGGCGAACACCAGGGTGTTGCCTTCCTGGGTGTATTGCCGCGAGTCGGATTGCCAGTCGTGGCTGAAGCCGGCCGGCAGGCCGCGCGCCACGTCGTCGAGGAAGGCCACCGCCTGGCCCATGGAGACGCCGGGCGCGGGGATCGCCTGGAGGGTCGCGGCGTTCTGCTGGTCGAACTGGATCAGCTTGTTCGGTTCGACCTGAAGCTCCACCCGGACCACCGTCGACAGCGGCACCAGGTTGCCGTCCTGGGTGCGCACGAACTGTCGTGCCAGCGCTTGCGGAGTGAAACGCTGGTCGCGCAGGCTCTGCGGGATCACGTCGTAGGAGCGGCCTTCCATGCCGAAGCGGTTGACGTAGTTCTCGCCCACCAGCACCGCCAGCGACTCGCCGATGTCCTGCATGCGGATGCCCAGGCTGTTGGCCTTGGCGCGGTCGATGCGGACCTGGACCACCGGGTTGTTGTAGTCGAGGTCGCTGTCGACCACCACGAACAGCCCGCTCTGCCGGGCCTTCTGCTTGATCTCTTCCATGGTCCGGTAGAGCACCGGATAGTCCTGCGGGCTGCGCAGCACCATCTGCACCGGCAGGCCGCCGGTGGAGCCGGGCAGGGCGGCCAACTGGAAGGCGAAGATGCTGCTGCCCTCGACGTCGCCGACCTTGCCTTGCAGCTCGGACTGGATCGCCGAGGCGTCGCGCTCGCGTTTTTCCCAGGCCGCCAGGTTGATCCCGCCGAAGCTCGCCGCCGGGCCGTCGGTGCCGTTGATGATCCAGGTGCTCACGGTTTCCGGGATGCTGGTGTAGACCTGGTCGAGCTTGCGCGCGAACAGTTCGACGTAGTCGAGGTTGGCGTGCTGCGGCGCCTTGATCGCGGTGAGCACCGCGGCTTGGTCCTCGGTCGGCGCCAGTTCGCGCTTGGGCATCGAATACAGCAGCGGCAGGCTGATGCACACCAGCAAGGCCAGGCCGCCGGTCAGCCAGCGGTGGCCCAGGGAGAACTCCAGGACCTGCCCGTAGCGCCGCGTCAGGCCGCCGAAGAACCACTCGGCGGCGCGGCCCATGCGCCCCTCGTTCTGGTGCGCCTGGAGCAGCAGCGAACTCATCACCGGCGACAGGGTCAGCGCCACCACCCCGGACACGATCACCGCGCCCGCCAGGGTCAGGGCGAACTCGCGGAACAGTGCGCCGGTGAGGCCGCCCATCAGGCCGATGGGGGTGTACACGGCGGCCAGGGTGATGGTCATGGCGATCACCGGGCCGGCCACTTCGCGGGCGCCGATCAGCGCCGCCGCCACCGGCGACTTGCCTTCCTCGATGTGGCGGTGGACGTTCTCCACCACCACGATGGCGTCGTCCACCACCAGCCCGATGGCCAGCACCATCGCCAGCAGGGTCAGCAGGTTGACGCTGAAGCCGAAGGCCAGCATCAGCGCGGCGGCGCCGAGCATCGACAGGGGAATGGTCGCCACCGGGATCAGCACGCTGCGCAGCGAGCCGAGGCAGAGGTAGATCACCAGCACCACGATCAGCAGCGCTTCCACCAGGGTCCGCACCACCTCGTCGATGGAGGCCTGGATGAAGCGCGAAGTCTCGTAGGCGAGGTCGACGCGGACATCCGGCGGCAGGGTCTTCTGGATCTCCGGCAGCAGCTTGCGGATGCCGTCGACGATCACCAGCGGGTTGCCGGTGGGCGTCGGGAACAACCCCAGGTGCACCGCCGGGTCGCCGTCCATCAGTGCGCTGGTCTCGGTGGCCGCGGCGCCCAGTTCGACGGTACCGACGTCGCGCAGGCGCACCAGGCCGTTGCCATCGTTGCGGATGACCATCTCGCGGAAGTCGTCGACGTTGGTCAGGTCGGTGTTGACCCGCACGTTGGACAGCACGTACTGCCCCTTCACCATCCCCGGCGCCGCCTGGTAGTTGTTGCGGCGGATCGCCTCGGCCACGTCGGAGGCGGTCAGGCCGCGCCCGGCGAGGCGGTCGGCGTCGAGCCAGAGGCGCATGGCCAGGCGCTGGCCGCCAAAGGTCTGGACCTTGGCCACGCCGTCGATGGAAGAGAACATCGGCTCGACCACCCGCGACAGGTAGTCGGTCAACGCCGGGATCGGCAGGGTCTTGCTGGAAAAGCCGACGTAGGCCACCGCGGTGGTCTCGCCGGAAGAGCGTTCGATCACCGAGTCGTAGGCACGCTCGGGCAGCTTGTAGCGCACCGAGTTGACCTTGGCCATGGTCTCGGTCATCGCCTGGGTCGAATCGCGGTTGAGCAGCATGCGGATGGTCACCACGCTACGCCCCTGCACCGAGGTCGAGGAAAGGTAGTCGATGCCCTCCACCGACGACACCGCCTGGGCGATCGGCTGGGTGACGAAGCCTTGCATGAGATCGGCGGAGGCGCCGGGGTACTCGGTGGTGACGGTGATGGTCGAGCTTTCCAGCAGCGGGTACTGGCGGATCGGCAGCTTGCCCAGGGAGAACAGGCCGAGCAGCAGGATCAGCGTGCTGACCACCAGCGCCAGCACCGGCCGGCGGACGAACAGGTCGGTAAAGGTCATCGCGGGGTT
Organism: Pseudomonas sp. HMSC057H01; assembly: GCF_001836405.1. NCBI lineage: Bacteria > Pseudomonadati > Pseudomonadota > Gammaproteobacteria > Pseudomonadales > Pseudomonadaceae > Pseudomonas > Pseudomonas sp. HMSC057H01. Next base: position 6,412 of record NZ_KV828514.1, read on the forward strand.
CCTTCAGCGGCCTGCGACCGGCACGGGGGGCGCGGCGCTGCTCAGGGTGTCTTCCTTGACCGGTTCCACGGCCATCCCGTCGCTCAGGTTGATCTGCCCGGAAGTCACTACCCGGTCGCCCTCGGCGAGGCCCTGGAGGATTTCCACGCGACCGTCCCAGCGCTCGCCGATCCGCACCGAGACGCGCTTGGCGCTGAGCGGCCGGTCGCCGTCCTGGTGGGCGACGAACACGGTGTCGCCGTAGGCGGTGTAGGTGACTGCGGTTTCCGGCACGCTCAGCGACGGCGCGTCGGCTTTGCGCGAGACCCGGATGCTGGCGAACATGCCGGCGGCGAGCAGGCCTTCGGGGTTGTCCAGCAAGGCCTGGACCTGCACCGTGCGCGACTTGCCGATCAGCGGGTCGATGGCGCTGATGCGCGCCGGGAAGCTGCGCCCCGGATAGGCGTCGACCAGGACCTCGAGGGGCTGGCCGAGCTTCAGCTCGGGACTGGTGCTTTCGTCCAGGGAGAAATTGCTTTTCAGGGTCCGCGCATCCACCAGGCTGGCCACCGGCTCGGCGACGCCGAGGTACTGGCCGAGGTGCACGCGGCGGATGCCGAGCTGGCCGGAGAAGGGCGCGCTGATCGCCTTCTGGTCGATCAGCGCCTGGGTCTGGCGCACCGCGCCGAGCGCCATGTCGCGGGCGGCGACGGCGTTGTCCAGCTGTTCCTGCGAGGCGACGTTGCGCTCTACCAGCTTGCGCGCACGGGCATGGAGGATCTCGGCATTGCGCAACTGCGCCTTGAGACGGATCAGCTCGGCCTGTTCCACCGCGTCGTTGAGTTGCACCAGCAACTGCCCTTGCTGCACCTGCTGGCCCGATTCGAAGGCGATGCGGGTGATCCGTCCTGCCGCTTCGGCGGCCACCTGGACCTGGCGACCGGCCTCCAGCTCGCCGACGCCATCGAAGACGCGCGGTACCACCCGCCGCTCCACCGAGGCGAGGGCGACCTTTACCGGCGGGTAGCCGGCGAAACCGCCGGCGTCTTTCTTCGCCGAGCCGGTGGCGTAGACGGCGATGCCGATAACCGCCGCGCAGATGAGCGCGGCACTGGCGATCAGGACGGGTTTCTGCATGATCGCCTCAGGCCTTCTGGTAGGTGGCGGCCACGGAGACGTCCTGGCGCAGCCGCTGGCGTTGCGCGCTGGCGATGGCCGTGGCGATCAGGCCGCCGATCACCGCGATGTGTTCGAGGGCGAAGAACATCGCCAGCTTGGCTTCGACGCCGGTCTTGCTCCAGAAGGTGTGGACGATGAGGATGGTCAGCAGCAGGAACACCGCCAGCGCCCCGGCGCCGAGCCATAGCTTGCGGTCCAGCAGGACCAGCGCGGAGCCGGCCAGCAGGGTCACGGCGGTGGCGATGTTGAACAGCCAGGCCGGCTCCAGGCCGGCGGCGCGCATTTCCTCCAGGCTGGCCTGATAGTCGAACAGCTTCGCCAGTCCCGAGGCGACGAACATCAGGGCCAGGCAGATCCGGGCGGTCAGCCAGAGCCAGTTGCTTTCGAGCGAGTTATCGATGAAGCGCTGCATGGGTCGTTCCTTGTGCTGGTCGCCATCCGGCGCCGCGAAGCGGCCGTGGGGGCGGTTCGTGGTCCTGGGGAAACGGGGCGGTATGACCGCAGCGGGGACTATAAAACCTCAAGTTAAGTTGAGGTCAAGGGCGTCTGTGATTAGCGCTATAGGCCTTGCTGGGCGTGGGTTGCAGGTGGATTCGTTGGTGTCGCGGGACGGTGGGATGAGGGGCTGACGATTGGTCGCGGGGACTATTGGGGGAGGGCCTGGGTGTAGCTTGCGGGCAACCCGTCGCGACGGTTCCCCCTGGAGCGAGACGCCTTCGCGGCATCACTGTCGCTCGACCCGCTGCGCGACGATTCGACCTCCTGCCGGGGCGAGTTAGCTACCCCATCGTCTGGAGGGCAAGCATGGCAAACCTCTACGTGGCGGATCCTGGTTCCGTAGGGCTAATAACCGCTTGCGGTTATCCGCCGGTTCTCCGGGACAGCGGCGGATAACGCCCCTGGCGTTATTCGCCCTGCAGGACTTGCCATATGTGGGCGGAAGCTCCATGCCTGTGGGCCTTGGAGCCAGGGCGGGCTTCGGGTCTGGCTCCGTAGTGCGGATGACCGCTTAGCGCCGATCCGCCGGCCCAGCGGCGTATCGGCGGATGGCCGAGGGCAAGGTCACGGCACCGCCACGAAGCGCAGATCGCTCGGCGACCCCACCTCGACGCTTTGCAGCGTCTTGCCCACCTGGCCGCTCTGCGGATCGCGGGCGAACACCCGCAACTGGTCGCTATTCTGGTTGGCCACGAGGACGAAGCGCCCGCCGGGCGAGAAGGCGAATTCGCGCGGCTCGGTGCCTTCCACCGAGCGCCGTTCGACGAAACGCAACTGGCCGCTGGCCGGGTCGACGGCGAAGGTCACCAGTTGGTTGTCGTCGCCGCGATTGAGCACGCCGAGGAAGCGGCCGTCGGCGGACAGGTGCAGGGCGCCGGCGCCGACTTTGCCCTGGAAGCCGGCAGGCGCCAGGTCGTGGGTCTGCAACTGACGCAGGCGGCCATTGCCCTCATGGGCGAACACCATCACCTGGCCGCTCAGTTCCAGGGTCAGGTAGGCGAAACGCCCGTCGGCGCTGAAGATCAGATGGCGCGGGCCGCTGCCGGGCGGGGTCGGGACGAATGCCGGATCGGCCGCCTGCAGTGGACGTTCGGCCTGTTCCGGGGCGTAGCGGTAGACGAATACCTTGTCGGCGCCGAGGTCGGGGGCGAACAGGTACTGGCCGTCGGGCGAGGACACCACCGAGTGCACATGACCGGAAACCTGGCGCGGATGCACCTTGCTGGCCTGGTGCGACTCCACCTGCACCACCGGCGCCAGCGAGCCGTCCGCGCGCACCGGCAGTACCGCCACCGAACCTTCCGGCTGTACCGAGTAGTTGGCGACGAACAGGTAGCGACCGTCGTGGCTGAGGCTGCTGTAGGTCGGATGATCGCCGAGGGTCTGGACCTGGCTGATCTGTTGCAGGCGGCCGCTGATCGGATCGAAACGGTAGGACGTGGCGCGACCGACGGTATCGCCCTTGCCGCCCCGTCCGTTCTCGTTGACCACGAACAGAGTGCGTTGGTCCGGGGCGAAGGTCAGGTACGAGGGGTTGCTGGTATGGGCCACGCGCAGCGGGCCTTTCACCGAGCCGTCGGCGCCGTCGAAGCGGTAGACCTGGATGCCCTCGCTGGAGCCTTCGGTATAGGTCCCCACCAGCAGGTTGTAGAGGCTGGCGGCCTGGGCCTGGGGCGCCACGCCGGTGAGCGGCGCGAGGGCCAGCAGGCAGAGGGTGGGCAGTCTTCTCATGGGCAACTCCTTGGCTCGCTATTGTTCTGATGGCTCGGGGTTGGACCGGAGCCAGGCCGTTGGGTTCGCCCCTGGCCGCTCAGCCGCCGGCCTGGCCCAGCACGCCGCGCCAGCGTTCGAAGGCGGCGGTCGCGTAGCCTTCGCGCCAGACCAGCCAGGTGTCTACTTCGGCAAGGGGCAGGCTGCGCAGCGGCGGTGTGCCGAGCAGTTGCAGCACCGAGCGCGGCAGCACGCCGACACAGGCGCCGGCGGCGACGCAGGCGAGGATCGCATGGTAGGAGCCGACTTCCTGCACCGTCAGCGGCGTGCCCAGGCTGTCCTCGGCCAGTTGCCGGTAGGTGCAGCCACGGGCGAAGCCGGCCAGGGTGCGCAGGCGCACCTCGGCGACGTCGTGGACCGGCGGGTGTTCGGCCGGCAGGATCATCAGCAGTTCCTCGCGGAACAGCGGCTCGCCGCGCAGGCCGCTGCCATCGAGTTCGCCGGCCCAGCCCGGGCCGGCGGCCACCAGCGCGCAATCCAGGCGCCGCGCCCGCACCCCATCGAACAACGCGCGACTGGTGCCGGTGGAGACTTCCAGGGCGACCCGCGGACAGGCCTTGTGATAGCTCGCCAGCAGCGCCGGCAGGCGGCTGGCCGCGGTGCTTTCCATGCTGCCCAGGCGCAGGCGCCCGCCGGGCTCGGCGGGATGCATCGACTGGCGCGCCTCGTCGGCGAGAGCCAGCAACTGCTCGGCATAGGCGAGGAATTCGCTGCCGCGTTCGGTCAGGCTCATGCGCTTGCCGTCGCGCAGGAACAGTTCGACGCCCAGGTCCTCCTCGAGCTGGCGGATCCGCGTGGTGACGTTCGACTGCGCTCGCTGCAACTGCTGGGCGGCGCGGGTGACGCTGGCTTCGTGGGCGACCGCGCGGAAGATTTCGAGGGAGGAAAGGTCCATCGATTTATCTCTTTATGAGAATGATTTGTTAAAAATATTCTTTTATGAAGATATATTGGTCAAGCGTCGGCCGACGCGGTGTCGTCCGACCGGGAGAGGGAATCGCCATGACTGACCGCTTCACGCGCCTGCTCGGCATCCAGCAGCCGATCATCCAGGCACCCATGCTCGGCGTCTCCACGCCGGCGCTGGCCGCCGCCGTATCGAACGCCGGCGGGCTCGGTTCGATCGCCATCACCGGTAGCGCCGCCGAGAAAGGCCGGGCGCTGATCCGCGAGGTGCGCGGGCTGACCGACAAGCCATTCAACGTCAACCTGTTCTGCCACCGCCCGGGGCAGGCCGACCCGGCCCGCGAGCGCGCCTGGCTGGACTACCTGAAGCCGCTGTTCGCCGAGTTCGGCGCCGAGCCGCCGGCGCGCCTGAACAACATCTACCTGAGCTTCCTCGAAGACCCGACCCTGCTGCCGATGCTGCTGGAAGAGCGGCCGGCGGCGGTCAGCTTCCATTTCGGCGCGCCGCCCCGCGACCAGGTTCGCGCGTTGCAGGCGGCGGGCATCCGCGTACTGGTCAGTGCCACCACGCCGGAGGAAGCGGCTCTGGTGGAGGCCGCCGGCGCCGATGCGGTGGTCGCCCAGGGCATCGAGGCCGGTGGCCATCGCGGGGTGTTCGAGCCGGAGCGCGGCGACGCCGCCATCGGCACCCTGGCGCTGGTCCGCCTGCTGGCGGCGCGCGGTTCGCTACCGGTGGTCGCTGCCGGCGGGATCATGGACGGACGGGGCATCCGCGCCGCCCTGGAGCTGGGCGCGAGCGCCGTGCAGATGGGCACCGCCTTCGTCCTCTGTCCGGAGTCCTCGGCCAACGCCGCCTACCGCGAGGCGCTGAAGGGGCCGCGCGCGGCGCGCACCGCGCTGACCGTGACCATGTCCGGGCGCAGCGCCCGCGGCCTGCCCAACCGGATGTTCTTCGATGCCGCCGCGCCTGGAGTGCCGCCCTTGCCGGACTATCCGTTCGTCTACGACGCGACCAAAGCGTTGCAGACCGCCGCTCTGACTCGCGGCAACCATGATTTCGCCGCCCAGTGGGCCGGCCAGGGCGCGGCGCTGGCGCGGGAGCTGCCGGCCGCCGAACTGCTGCGCACGCTGGTCGAGGAACTGCGCGGCTGAGGGAGGCCGTTCGCTGCGCGCGACGATGACTGTCTCTGTTCAGTTACCCCTGTGTTGTGCTTTTCTGCCTCCAGCACTGGAACGACAGGTGGAACATGGGACAGGACAAGTTGAAGGTCGCCGTTCTCTTCGGCGGCAGCAGTGAGGAACGGGACGTCTCCATCGCCAGCGGCGCGCAGGTGATCCAGGCGTTGCGCAGCGCCGGCCACCAGGTGCTGGCGGTGGATACCGCCAGCGGCCTGCTCGGCGCGGAGGAAGAGCGCCGCCTGCTGGCGAGCAAGGTCAAGGAGGTCCCGCCGGACTCCGACTCGCTGGCGATCATCCGCAGCGGCAAGCAGAGCCTGCTGAGCGCCGGCGAACTGGCTGGGGTCGACGTGTTCTTCCTCGCCCTGCACGGCGGCACCGGCGAGGACGGCACCCTGCAGGCGCTGCTGGATGCCGGCGGTTTCGCCTATACCGGCAGCGGCCACCTGGCCAGCGCCATGGCGATGGACAAGGACGTGGCCAAGCGCCTGTTCCTCGCCGCCGGGGTGGAGACCGCCAGTTGGCTGATGGCGCCGGCCTCGGAAGAGGCGGTGCGCGAGCAACTGGGCTTCCCCCTGGTGGTCAAGCCGAACAGCCAGGGCTCCACCGTGGGGCTGTCCATCGTGCATTCCCAGGCCGAATTGCAGCCGGCTATCGAGCTGGCCGGGCGCTATGGCGACGAGGTGATGCTGGAGCGCTTCGTCGCCGGCCGCGAGGTCACCGTCGGGGTGCTCGACGACCAGGCGCTGCCGGTGGGCGAGATTCTCCTCGGCGGCCAGGAGGTCTTCGACTACGAGCACAAGTACCAGGCCGGCGCGGTGCGCGAGGTGTTTCCCGCCGACCTGCCGCCGGCGATCGCCGCCGAGGCCCAGCGTCTGGCGCTGAAGGTACACCGGGCGCTGAAGCTGAGCGGCTACAGCCGCACCGACTTCCGCCTCGACGAACAGGGCCGGCTCTGGTGCCTGGAGGTCAATACCCTGCCGGGCATGACCGCCACCAGCCTGCTGCCGCAGGCCGCGGCGGCGGCCGGGATCGGTTTCGCCGAACTCTGCGAGCGGATCTGCCGGCTCGGCATCGAGCGCTGCAAGGGCGCGCGCAAGGCGCGTTCCTGATTCCCGCGGCCCGCCGCCGGGGCGGGCCGCGCCTTTCGCTCAGGCCTCGAGGTTCTCGACCCGCTCGAGGGTGTCGTAGAGGCTGTAGCGCTCCTGTTCGTCGCGTCGCACCCGGCCCATGGCGACGCACGGATCATGGGTGAAGACCAGTCGGCCGTTGCGGGCGATGAGGCTGTCCAGCAGGCGTTCCTTTTCCTCGATCAGGCCTTCCGGGAAGCGGTCGTAGCCCATGGTCAGCGGCAGGTGTACCCAGGGTGCGCCGGGGATCAGGTCGCCGCTGAATACCACCGGGCCGTCGGGCATGGCGATCTCCGGGAGCATCTGGCCCGGGGTATGGCCTTCGCTGAAATGGAAACGCCAGCCCTCGCCCAGATGCGCCGAGCGCTCGCCGTCGTCGAGCAGCTCCAGGCGTCCGCTGGCCTGCAGCAGGTCGAGCAGTTCCGGCACGAACGAGGCGCGGTCGCGCGGGTGCGGCTGGCGCGCGCGCTGCCAGTGGCGGCGGCCGCTGACGAAATGCGCGTTGGGGAACAGCAGGCGCGCCGGCTGGCCTTCTTCCCAGGCGGCGAGCAGGCCGCCGGCGTGGTCGAAGTGCAGGTGGGTGAGCAGCACCACGTCGATGTCGGCGTCGTCCAGGCCGACCGCGGCGAGGCTGTCGAGCAGTACGTGGCGCTCTTCCTGGACGCCGTAGCGCTGGCGCAGGGCGGGCGGGAAGAACGCGCCGATGCCGGTCTCCACCAGTACGTTGCGCTCGCCGTCGCGCACCAGCAAGGCACGGCAGCCGAGGTCGATGCGGTTCTCCGCATCGGGCTGCATCCAGCGTGACCAGAGCGCGCGCGGGGCATTGCCGAACATGGCGCCGCCGTCGAGTTTCTGGCTGTTGCCGAGGAGGGTGGTGAGGGTTCGCATGGATATGTCCTTGTTCTTGGTCTAGCGAATTACCGGCGGTTGCGTCGTTTTTCAAGAATGCCTGGCCGGCTTCCCGGGCGTCGGAGGGCGAATAACCGCTTCGCGGTTATCCGCCGTTATCGCGGGCTGTCGGCGGACAGCGCGCTGCATGCTGTCCCGAAAAAAACACGCGGCCCACGGGCCGCGCGACAACGCTCGACGGAAGCTTCAGAACTGTTCCGCCTCCAGGCCGTACAGGCTTTCGCTGCCGGCTTCGACGGCGGCGGCGAGGGAGTGCACGCGGGGCAGGATGCGGGCGAAGTAGAAGCGCGCGGTGGCCAGCTTGCCGTCGTGGAACGCCGGGTCGGCCTCGCGCTGGCGCAGCGCGGCGGCGGCCATGCGCGCCCAGAGGTAGGCGTAGGCGGTATAGCCGAACAGATGCAGGTATTCCACCGAGGCTGCGCCGATCTCGCGCGGGTCGTTGCCGGCGCGGGCGACGATGCCCTGGGTGAGGTTGTCCAGCAGGTCCAGGGCGGTCAGCAGCGGGGTGACGAACTCCGCCAGTTCGGCGTTGGCGCCGGCGGCGAAGGCTCGCACCTCGCGGCTGAAGATGGAGAGGAACAGCCCGCCGTTGGCGACCACCTTGCGGCCCATCAGGTCGAGCGCCTGGATGCCGTTGGTGCCTTCGTAGATCTGCGCGATGCGTACGTCGCGCACCAGTTGCTCCTGGCCCCATTCGCGGATGTAGCCGTGGCCGCCGAACACCTGCTGGCCGAGCACGCAGCTCTCCAGGCCGGTATCGGTGAAGAAGGCCTTGGCCACCGGGGTCAACAGGGCCACCAGGGCTTCGGCCTGGCTGCGTTCTTCCTGGTCCTCGGCGTACTTGGCCAGGTCGAGCTGCTGCCCGACATAGGTGGAAAAGGCGCGGCCGCCCTCGGTCAGCGCCTTCATGGTGAGCAGCATGCGGCGCAC
>NZ_KV828514.1:14988-88179 GCF_001836405.1 Pseudomonas sp. HMSC057H01
GGGGTGCACGATGATCGGGTCGGCGGCCTTGTCCCTGGCCACCGGGCCGGTCGGCGCGCGGCTTTGCAGGCGCTCGCGGGCGTAGGCGACGGCGCTCTGGTAGGACATCTCGGCGCAGCCGATGCCCTGGATGCCGATGGACAGGCGCTCGTAGTTCATCATGGTGAACATCGCCGCCAGGCCCTTGTTGACTTCGCCGACCAGCCAGCCACTGGCGCCGTCGAAGTTCATCACGCAGGTGGCCGAGGCCTTGATCCCCATCTTGTGCTCGATGGAGCCGCAGTGCACCGCGTTGCGTGCGCCGAGCGCGCCGTCGTCGCCGACCAGGAACTTCGGCACCAGGAACAGCGAGATGCCGCGCGAACCGGCCGGCGCGTCGGGCAGCTTGGCCAGCACCAGGTGAATGATGTTCTCGGTGAGGTCCTGTTCGCCGCCGGTGATGAAGATCTTCGTCCCGCTGATCCTGTAGGAACCGTCGGCCTGCGGCTCGGCCTTGGTGCGGATGATGCCCAGGTCGGTGCCGGCATGCGGTTCGGTCAGACACATGGAGCCGGCCCAGGTGCCGGCGTACATGTTCGGCAGGTACCTGTTCTTCAGCTCCTCGCTGCCGTGCGCATCGAGGGCCAGGCAGGCGCCGGCGGAAAGGGTCGAGTAGAGGCTGAAGCTGGCGTTGGCCGCGTACATCATCTCCTCGAACTGCACTGCCAGCATCTTCGGCATGCCCATGCCGCCATGGGCCGGATTGCCGGTGAGGCCGACCCAGCCGCCCTCGGCGTAGGTCGCGTAGGCCTCGCGGAAGCCGGCCGGGGTGCGCACGGCGCCGTCCTGCCACTGCGCGCCTTCTTCGTCGCCACTGCGGTTGAGCGGCGCGAGCAGGCCGCCGGTGACCTTGGCCGCTTCCTCGAGGATGGCGTCGGCGGTGTCGGCGTCGATCCGCTCGGCCAGTCGCGGCAGGCGCTGCCACAGGGCGGGGGCGTCGAACACGTCGTTGAGCAGGAAGCGCATGTCGCGCAGCGGGGCGTTGTATTCAGGCATTGCACACCTCGTCGGTGAACGGCCGGCGGGACGGCCGCAGGTACAGGGTTGCCCGTGCGCATCCTGCCTACGGCCGCCGTGGCACGGCCGCTGCACGGGCAATTCGGCTGGCGGCGCTCAGAGGGCGGCGGCCCACTCGCGCAGCACGTATTTCTGGATCTTGCCGGTGGAGGTCTTCGGCAGTTCCGAGAACACCACGGTACGCGGAATCTTGAACGCGGCCAGGTGTTCGCGACAGAACGCGACGATCTCGCTCTCGGCGAGCCCCTGATGATCGCTCTTCAGGGTAATGAACGCACAGGGCGTTTCCCCCCACTTTTCGTCGGGCCGCGCCACCACCGCCGCCTCCAGCACCGCCGGGTGGCGGTAGAGCACGCCCTCCAGTTCGATGGTGGAGATGTTTTCGCCGCCGGAGATGATGATGTCCTTGAGCCGGTCGCGGATCTCGATGTAGCCGTCCGGATGGCAGACCGCCAGGTCGCCGGTATGGAACCAGCCGCCGGCGAAGGCTTCCTCGGTGGCGCTGGGATTCTTCAGGTAGCCCTTCATCACGGTATTGCCGCGCATGAAGATCTCGCCGATGGACTGGCCGTCGCGCGGCACCGGCTCGAGGGTCTTCGGGTCGGCCACCATCACCCCTTCGAGGGTCGGGTAGCGCACGCCCTGGCGCGACTTGATCGCGGCGCGCCGCTCCAGCGGCAGTTCGTCCCACTCGCCGTGCCAGGCGCAGACCGTGACCGGGCCGTAGACCTCGGTGAGGCCGTAGACATGGGTGACGCGGATGCCCATCTCTTCCACCGCGCCGATCACCTTGGCCGGTGGCGCGGCGCCGGCGACCATGGCATGCACCGGGTGGTCGATGGCGGCCTTGGCCGAGTCGGGCATGTTGATCAGGGCGTTGAGCACGATGGGTGCGCCGCACAGGTGGCTGACCTGGTGCTCGCGGATCAGGGTGAGGACCTTCTGCGGATCGACCCGCCGCAGGCAGACGTGGACGCCGGCCAGCGCGGTCACCGTCCACGGATAGCACCAGCCGTTGCAGTGGAACATCGGCAGGGTCCAGAGGTACACCGGGTGCTGGCCCATGGACCAGGTCATCTGGTTGCCCAGCGCGTTCAGGTAGGCGCCGCGGTGATGGTAGACCACGCCCTTGGGGTTGCCGGTGGTGCCCGAGGTGTAGTTCAGCGAGATCGCCTGCCACTCGTCCCGGGGCCATTCCCAGGCGAACTGCGGGTCGCCCTCGGCGAGCAGCGCCTCGTAGTCCAGTTCGCCAACCGGGCGGCCTTCGCCATACTCGGGGTCGTTGACGTCGACCACCAGCGGCGGGTGGTCGAGCATGCCGATGGCGGCATGGATCACCTCGTGGAATTCGTAGTCGGTGATCAGCACCTTGGCTTCGCCGTGTTGCAGCATGAAGGCGATGGCTTCGGCGTCGAGGCGTACGTTGAGGGTGTTCAGCACCGCGCCGATCATCGGCACGCCATAGTGCGCCTCGAGCATCTCGGGGATGTTCGGCAGCATCACCGCCACCGTGTCGCCCTGGCCGATGCCGCGCCCGGCCAGGGCCGAGGCCAGGCGTCGGCAGCGTTGGTAGGTCTGCGCCCAGTCGCGGCGGATGTTGCCGTGGATCACCGCGGGGTAGTGCGGATAGACGCTGGCGGTGCGCTCGATGAAGCTCAGCGGCGTCAGGGCGATGTGGTTGACGGCGGCGGGCGCGAGACCCTGTTCGAAGATCGACATGAAGAGTACCCCGTGGCTGATTGTTAGCTCTGTTCTGGGTAAGGGTCACGATCTGCCGCGCGCGGAGAGACTGCGTCGAAAACGGCTGGCTTCTCTGGCTCGGCAGATCGTGAACAGCTTCCAAGGACCAGGCGAAGCGCTCCTTGGGTTGGGGCGATTTATAGCAACGATGAAAAATATATGGAAGTTAAACCATAAGCTTATAGTATAAATACCATATAAGTTCCCAGGATCATCTTCCGCCCATGAGTCCGCTTCCCGCTTCGCCTGCCCTCAACAGCCTCCTGCGCCTGCTGCGCGAGGGCGCGCCGCTGGTCGAGCGGGTCGGTGCACTGCGCCGCTTGCTGCTCGAACATCCGGGCACGCGCCAGGCCTGGTACCTGGCCTGGCAGCCGCAGGCGCAGACCTATACCCCGGTGCCGCCGTCGCCGGCGCTGCCGCCGGGCGCCGGCGAGCCGAACCGGGCCAGCGACCTGGCGTTGCGCGAGCGCCTGGCGCGCGACGGCCGGCTGGCGCTGGACGAATTGCGGCGTTCCGCGTCCTGGCTCGGCGCGCGCTTGCGGCGTGCCGGCGTGGAGCATGGCATGGCCTTCGCCCTCGACCTGCAGGCCGGCGACGAAGGCCTGCTGCTGGTGGCCAGCGATACGCCGCAGAGCGCCGCGCTGGACTGGCTCGGCCTGCTCCTCGCACCGTTGCTCGCCGCCGCCCGTGGCGTCACCCGCGCCGCGCCGTTCCTCGCCGCCGACCCGCAGCCGGCACTGCTGCTCGACGGCGAGGCGCAGGCAGTGGAATTCAACCAGGCTTTCCTTGCCTTGCTTGGCGAGCGGCCGCGCGAGGCCTGGCGCGCCTTCCTCCCAGCCAACCATGGGCAACTGGTGCGCGCCAGCCTGGGGCAGGCGCGGGCCCTCGGCGAGGTGGAGGCGGAGTGCGACGGGCGCATCCTGCTCTGGCAGTTCATTCCCGACAGCGCCGAGGCCCGGGTGCTGGCGCGCTGCCGCGACGCCACCGCCAGCCTGCGCGGCGAGCGCGAGGCGGCGCGGGCCAGCCGGCTGTACCGGCTGATCACCGAGAACACCACCGACCTGATTTCCCGGCATACCCTCGACGGCATTTTCCTCGACGCCTCGCCGGCCTCCTGGACCCTGCTCGGCTACTGGCCGGAGGAACTGCGCGGGCGTCCGGCGCAGGCGTTGTTCCACCCCCAGGACCGCGGCCAGGTGGCGCTGCGCGCGCGCGAAGCGCTGGAGCAGGACGGCTACCTGACCATCACCTACCGTATCCGCCACCGCGACGGCCGCTACCGCTGGTTCGAGACCGCCAGCCGGGCGATCCGCGAGACCTACACCGGGGCGGTGGTGGAGGTGGTCAGCGTGTCCCGCGATGTCACCCGGCGGGTCGAGGCGGAGGAGAACCGCCGGCGCCTGGCCGAAGTGGTCGAGGCGAACACCGACCTGGTGCTGTTCGTCGAGCATGGCGGCCGCGTCACCTACCTCAATCCTTCGGCACGTGCCGCCCTCGGCATCGCCGACGGGCAGGAGGCGCCGGCACTGGAACGCCTGCTGGCCGGCGACACTCCTGCGCGGTTGGCCGAAGAGGGTTGGCGACAGGCGCGCGATGGCGGCGTTTGGAGCCGCGAGGGGCGCCTGCAACCGCAGGACGGGCGTCCGTCGCTGCCGGTCTCGCTGGTGTTGCTGGCCCATCGCGGCCGCGGCGAGGAGCGCTATTACTCGCTGGTGGCCCGCGACATGACCGAACGCGAACTGCGCGAGGCTCAGCAGCGCCGTCACCAGGACGAACTGGCGCACACTGCGCGGCTGGTCACTCTCGGCGAACTGGCCTCGGGCATCGCCCACGAGATCAACCAGCCGCTGGCGGCGGTGATGAACTACGCCAGCGCCAGCCAGCGTTACCTGGCCGTCCTCGGCAGCCAGCCCGAGGCCGCCGGGCGGGTGGCCGAGGGGCTGGCGCGGATCGGCGAGCACGCCGGCCACGCGGCGGAGGTGATCAAGCGCCTGCGCGCCTTCCTGCGCAAGGGCCAGCGGCGCCTGCAGGCGCTCGACCTCAACCAGGTGGCACGCGAGGCCATCGGCCTCTGCGCGTGGGAAGCCGGGCACTGGCAAGTGGCGGTGGAAGAAGCGATGACCGACAATCCCCCGCCGCTGTATGCCGACCGCGTGCTGCTCGAACAGGTGTTCCTCAATCTGCTGCGCAACGCCATCGAAGCCAACCGCGAGGCGCATCCCGGCTCGCCGTCGCGGGTCGTCATCGGTAGCCGCGTCGAGCCCGGCGGGCTGCTCTGCCTGTGGGTTCGCGACCAGGGACCGGGAGTGCCGGCGGATCAGCTGGAACACATTTTCACGCCGTTCCACACCAGCAAGCCGGAAGGGCTGGGCCTGGGCCTGTCGATGAGCCGCAGCATCGTCGAGGGCTTCGGCGGCACCCTCGAAGCCGAGCTGCCGGCGGATGGCGGGTTGCTCATGAACTGCCGGCTGCCGCTCGCCGCCGGCGCCACGGGAGGTTAAGGATGGCTATGCCTGACGAAGCGCTGGTCTACGTGGTCGACGACGACCAGGGCATGCTCGAATCGACGGTCTGGCTGCTGGAATCGGTCGGTCTCAAGGCACGGCCCTTCACCCAGGGCCGGGACTTCCTCGACGCCTGCGAGGGCGGCCGCCATGCCTGCGTCCTGCTCGACGTGCGGATGCCCGGCATGGGCGGGCTGAACGTGCAGGACGAACTGCTGGCGCGCGGCATCGACCTGCCGGTGATCTTCGTCAGCGGCCATGCCGACGTGCCCATCGTGGTGCGCGCCTTCAAGGCCGGTGCGGTGGATTTCATCGAGAAACCCTACAACGAACAATTGCTGCTCGACAGCGTGCAGCAGGCCCTCGATCGCCACGCCCGTCGGCGCCGCCACCGCGATCTCGACGCCGGGTTGCGCGAACGCCTGGACAGCCTCACCCCGCGCGAGCGCGACGTGCTCTTGCCGCTGGTGCGCGGCTATACCAGCCGCGAGGTGGCCGAGCAACTGGAAGTCAGCGTGAAGACCGTCGACCTCTACCGCGCGCGGGTGATGAAGCGCATGCAGGCCCAGACCCTGCCGGAGCTGGTGGGCATGGCCATCGCCGCCGGGCTGGTGGACCCGCTGCGCTTGCGCGAGGACGCCTGAGGGCTCAGCCGCGCGGAGCCTCCAGGGACGGCGACCGCACCGGCTGATAGGAACGCTCGCCGCCCAGGGCTTCCGGCGTACGGCTGCTGCCCTGCAGGGCGGTGTCGAAGACCCCGGCGAAGCGCTGGCGATCCTCCAGGCTGGTGGCCAGCGCATGGCCATAGGAGACGATCGCCTGGTTCACCGGGAAGCGTTCGGCCTGGTAGCCGGCCAGGGCATCCTCCAGCGCGCAGGCGTCGCGCAAGGCCAGGTCGAGGGCGTCGGCCAGGGCGCTGGCGTCCTCGATGGCCAGGTTCATGCCCTGGCCGGTGATCGGATGCACGTTGTGGATGGCGTCGCCGAGCATCGCCACGTTGTCCGCCCAGTAACGATCCAGGTTCAGGTAGCCGATGGGGATGCCCTTGAAGCGCGAAGTGCCGGTGACGGCGGCGATCGCCTCGGCGCTCTCGTCGCCGACGAAGCGTTGCAAGCGCCGGCGCAGCGACTCGCCGCGGGTGTCAGCCATCAGCTCGCGCGACTCTTCCCTGGGGAAGCTCACCACCAGTCGCGCGCGGTCGAAACCGATCGGGTAGAAATAGGCCAGCCCGCCCTGCGCGTCCACGTACAGGCGGTTGCGCTCGGCCACGCAGGGCGCCAGGGCGAAGGTGCCGACCAGCATCGGCGACGGGTAGGGGTGGCGCTCCACCTCGATATCGAGCAGCCGGCGGCGCACGTAGGAGGCGATACCGTCGGCGCCCACCACCACCCGCGGGCGCAGCACGCGGCCGTCGTTCAGGCGCACCTGGTCGATCGCGTGGCGCTCGTCGCGCTGCACCGCTTCGATGCGGGTCTCGAACAGCATCTCGACGGTCGCTTCGCCGTCGATCTTTTCCAGTACCAGGCGGCGCAGCGACTCGCAGGGCATGAGGATGAAATAGCCGCGCGCGTCGACGCTGGAATAGTTGAAATAGCGAAGCAGCTCGCCGTCGTGATAGACCTCCAGCTCATGGCGGACCCGCCCGCCGCGACGGGTCACCTCGGCCAACAACCCGGCCGCCTCGACCACCCGGATGCCGGCCGGCTTGAGCAGGTCGGCGCCGTTGATCGCGCGTTCGCGCCGTGCCTGCTCCACTACCACCACGCGGTGGCCCTGGCGGCCGAGCAGGTAGGCGAGCATCGCCCCGCCGATGCCGCAGCCGTTGATCAGTACATCGATATGGTTGTCCGTCATGGATGAGTCTCCGTGTCGTTCCTGGCGGAAAAGGGAAGGGTGGAGGCAGCAGCATAGCGACGGAACGTTATGCAGAATGGGTGTTGTCTGCACTTGGTCGCCTGTCCGGCCCGATTGTCCGGTCTCGCCGCCAGGCGGGAGTGCCGGCCCTTGCGGGCCGGACAGCTTCAGGAAGCGTCGATCCAGATGGTCTTCAGCTCTGTGTACTGGTCGTGTGCCCAGACCGACTTGTCGCGACCGCCGAAGCCTGACTCCTTGTAGCCGCCGAAGGGCGTCGAGGCGTCGCCCTCGCCGAAGCAGTTGACGGTGACGATCCCCGCGCGGATCTCCCGCGACAGGCGCAGTGCGTGGCGCAGGCTGCCGGTGTAGGCCGAGGCGGCGAGGCCGTAGACGGTGTCGTTGGCCAGGGCGATGGCTTCGTCGATGTCGTCGAAAGAGGTGACCGAGAGCAGCGGGCCGAAGATTTCCTCGCGGAACAGCCGGCTGTGCGGCGAGACGCCATCGACCACGGTCGGCTCGACGAAGATGCCAGCCTCGGTGGCGCCGCCGAAGCGCACCGCCAACCGCTCCGTCCTGGCCTGGTCGAGGTACGCGCGGACCTTCTCGAAGTGCGCCGGGCTGACCAGCGCGCCGAGGCGATTACGCGGATCCAGCGGGTCGCCCATGCGCCACTCGCGGAGCTGCGCGCCGATGCGTTCGAGCAGTGCCTCGCGGACCTCGGCGTGGACGATCAGTCGCGAGGACGCCGAGCAGTTCTCGCCCATGTTCCAGAACGCGCCGTTGACCACGTGTTGCGCCACCAGGTCGAGGTCCTCGACATCGTTCATCACCACCGCCGGGTTCTTGCCGCCGCACTCCAGTACCACCCGCTTGAGGTTGGACTCGGCGGCGTACTTGAGGAACAGGCGGCCGGTCGCGGTGGAGCCGGTGAAGCTGACCATCGCCACGTCCGGGTGGCGGCCCAGCGGTTCGCCGGCCTCGCGGCCGCCGCCGGGGACCACGTTGAACACCCCGGCGGGGATCCCCGCCTGGCTGGCCAGTTCGGCGACGCGCAGGGCGGTCAGGCTGGTCTCGGGGGCCGGCTTGACCACTACGGAGCAGCCTGCCGCCAGCGCCGGGCCGATCTTCCAGGCGAGCATCAGCAGCGGGAAGTTCCACGGCAGCACCAGGCCGACCACGCCGATCGGCTCGCGCACCACCATGGCCAGCGCCGCCGAACCGACCGGGGCGGTGCTGTCGTAGATCTTGTCGATCAGTTCGGCATGCCAGCGCAGGGTATTGATGGTTTCCGGCAGGTCGGTGTGCTGGCATTCGCGGATCGGCTTGCCGCTGTCGAGGCTCTCCATCACCGCCAGTTCCAGCAGGTGCTCTTCCAGCAGCTCGGCCAGGCGCAGCAGCGCCGCCTTGCGCTCGGCGGGCGTGCGCGAGCGCCAGCGGCCGTCCTCGAACGCCCGCCGCGCGCTGGCCACGGCGTGCCCGACGTCCTCCGCGTCGCAGGCGGCGACCTGCGCCAGCAGCTCGCCGGTGGCCGGGTTGGTCGAGGCGAAGGTGCGGCCGCCGCAGGCATCGCGGAACCCTCCGTCGATGAAGGCGCGCTGGGGAAGGTCCAGCGTCGCGGCGATGGCCGCGTATTCCTCCCGGCTCAGCAGCTCAGTCATGGCGGCCACCCTCGACGATCCGCGCGACCTCGCCCTTGAGCCTGGCGACGATCTCCGCCAGTGCCGCCTTGCCGGCCTCGTCCAGCGCCTTCAGCGGCGCACGTACGCCGCCGGCGCGCAGGCCGGCCAGCTCGCAGCCGTGCTTGATCGACTGGACGAAGTGACCGCTTTCGAGAAAGTCCATCAGCGGCATCATCGCCGCCATGATGCGCCGGCCCTTGGCGAAGTCGTTCTCGACCACGCAGGCCTGGTACAGGGCGAGGTGTTCGCCAGGGATGAAGTTGGAGCCGGCGCAGACCCAACTGCGCGCGCCCCAGGCGAAGAACTCCAGGGCCTGGTCGTCCCAGCCGCAGGACAAGGCGATCCGCGGGTGGCGGCAGGCCAGGCGGTGCAATTGCGCGGTGGAGCCGGAGCTTTCCTTGATCGCGACGATGTTGCGGCAGCCGGCGACGGCGGCGAAGAACGCCTCGTCCATCTCCACGCCCATCCGCGCCGGATAGTTGTAGAGCATGATCGGCAGGCCGGCGGCGCGGTCCACCGCCAGCACGTGCTCGGCGATCTCCCGCGAGGTCGGCAGCGCGTAGGGCGGCGAGCCGACCAGGATGGCGTCGGCGCCGATGGCGCGGGCGGCTTCGGCGTAGGCCAGCGAGTCCTCGGTGCGGATCGCGCCGGTTCCCACCACCAGCGGCAGGCGCCCGGCGATGACTTCGCTGGCGTGGGCGGCGAGGGCCAGGCGTTCCTCGGCGGTGTGCGCGTAGTACTCGCCGGTGGAGCCGCCGATCACGATGCCGTGCACCTTCGACTCGACGAGAAACTCCAGGACCTCGGCGAAGGCCTGGGTGTCGATGCTGCCGTCGGCGCTCAGCGGGGTGATGGCGGGGGTATAGATACCTTCGAATTTCACGGGGTTTCCTCCTGTGGGATGCTGGGCCGCGGCGCACCCGGCGGACGCTGCCGCGGCGGGTGGTTCAGGTGAGCGAAGCCGCCTGCTGCAGGTTCAGCGAACGGGTTTCCGGCGCCAGGGCCCAGGTCACGAGCAGCCCGAGCAGGGTCACCAGCGCGGCGGCGTACATGGTCTGGGCGGTACCCAGGGTTTCCAGGGAAAGCGGCACCAGGTAGGTGCCCACCGCGGCGCCGACGCGCGACAACGAGGTGCCGACGCCGACCGCGAAGGCGCGGATCTCGGTGGGGAACAGTTCGTTCGGGTAGACCAGTTGCAGCACCTGGGCGCCGCCGATGAACAGCGCGTAGGCACCGAACAGGCCGAGGATGGTCGCCTCCGAGCCGGCGTGGAAGACGCCCAGCCCGAGCAGCGCCAGGCCGGACCAGAGGAAGCTGTGCAGCAGCATGCAGCGCCGGCCGATGCGGTTGATCAGGCGGGTGGCGATGATGCAGCCGATGACGAACAGCAGGGTGATCGCCACCGAACCGTAGGAGGCCCAGTCGCCCTTCAGGTTCAGCGCCAGCAGCACCTTGGGCGCGAAGGCGTAGACGGCGAACACGGGGATCACCGAGCAGGTCCAGAACAGGGTGACGAAGAGCATGCGCTTGCCGTAGCCGGCGTAGAGCAGGTGCCAGATGGTGACCTTCCGTTCCAGCGCCTGTTCGGGCAGGTTCGCCAGCGAGAAGGCTTCGCCGTAGACCTGGCGGATGACCCGTTCTGCGTCCGCGTCGCGGCCCTTGCTCAGCAGCCAGCGCGGCGACTCGGGGGTGCCGATGCGTAGCAGGAACAGCACGGCGCCGATCGCCGCGGTGCTGGCCAGTACCAGGCGCCAGGCGTCCTCGCCGCCGCTGCGCAGGATCAGGTCGCCGACCAGGTAGGCGAAGGCGGCGCCGGCGAACCAGAGGATGGTCAGGGTGGCCAGGCGCGGTCCGCGATACTTCTTCGGCAGGAACTCCACCAGCAAGGCGGTGGCGACCGGGTACTCGATGCCCACCGCCACGCCGATCAGGAAGCGCAGGACGAACAGCGCCGCCGCCGAGTCGACCCCGTACTGCGCCAGGGAAGCGAGGACGAACAGGCTGGGGCCGACGAAGAACAGCCTGCGGCGGCCCAGGCGGTCGGTCAGCCAGCCGCCGAGGAAACCGCCGAAGAAGATGCCGACCAGCGCCGAGGCGGCGATCATGCCCTGCCAGAAACTGCTCAGTTGCAATGCCGCGGTCATCTGCAGCATCGCCACGCCGATGATGCTCAGCACGTAGCCGTCGACGAAGGAGCCGCCGCCGGAGCGCAGGGTCAACAGCCGGTGGAAGGCGTTGAGGGGTACGTCTTCGATCGAGGTCGTAGGATTTGTCATTATTGTCTCCTGGTTCTAACCGCTGCCGGTGAATTCGGGCCGAGCGAATCCGCGAGGCTGGAACGCTCTCCAGCTCCGGTCTTCAATGGCCGTCTGAATCGAAGTCGGCGCCCGTGGGCGCGTTACTAGGGATGCCTAGCTTTCTCTACCTGCTCGATACTGCCCCCACCTCAGGTTGAGGTTCACGCCAAGGGAAAGGAGTGGTTCGGGTGGATTGCCGCTGGGACCGGGCGCGCGCAGCAGGAAGTCGATCAGCTCGTTGCGTTCGCCCGCCAGCCAGTCGGCCAGCAGCTTCCCGGTGACGGTCCCGCGGGTTACCCCCAGGCCGTTGCAGCACAGGGCGCCATAGACGTTGGGCGCCAGCTCGCCGAAGTGCCCCATGTGGTTCCTCGACAGCGCCAGCGAGCCGCCCCAGGTGTAGTCGAAGCCGACTTCCGGGAGCATCGGGAAGCGCTGGCGGAACGAGGCGCGATGGCGTACGGCGAAGCGCTCAAGGTACTTCCCGGCGCTGCGTCCGTCAGGGTTGAAACTGAAGCTGTTGCGGATCAGCAGGCGGTTGTCCGGGGTACGCCTCACCGTGGTGCCGTAAGGGTCGGCCGGGATCAGGCCCCAGTAGGGGCGCCCGCCGAGGCGGGCCTGCTCCTCGGCCTCGAGCGGCCGGGTCAGGCTGGCGTAGGTGAAGATCGGCAGCATCCGCCCCTGGAGGAAGCCGAAGCTCATGCCGAAGGCGTTGTTGGCGAGGACCAGGCGGTCGGCCAGGATGCTGCCGTGGGGATGGCTCAGCAGGGTCCTGTCGCCATATTCCACGGCGGTGATCGGTGTGTGTTCGTAGAGGCTGACGTTGCCCGGCAGGCTGTCGGCCAGGCCCTTGACCAGGGCCGAGGGCTGCACCAGCAGGGTACCGGGGGTGAACAGGGCCTTGCGATAGAAAGCGGTGCCGATGTGTCCCGGGAGGTCGTCCGCCTCGATCACCTCGTAGGCCTGGCCGAGCCGATCGAGGCCGCGCCGGTAGGCGTCGAGCACAGCCACGCCGCGCGCCTCGACGGCCGCCTGGTACTTGCCGCAGGCCTTCATCTGGCAGTCGATGGCATGGCGCTGCACCTGTTCGCGGAGCAGCGACTGGCCGGCGAGATTGAGCTTCAGGCCGATCCGGGCGGTCGCTATGTCGCCGATGTAGTCGTCGGCGCCGATGTCGTGGGGCAGGTCGATGGCGAAGCCGGCGTTGCGCCCGGCGGTACCGAAGCCGACTTCCTGGGCCTCGACCAGGACGATCTCCTCGTCGGGAAAATGCAGCGCCAGCTGGCGCGCGGCGGCGAGGCCGGTGAAGCCGGCGCCGACCACCACCCAGCGGGCGGCGCTCCTGCCGTAGTGGGCCGGCTTCGGCCGCCGCGGCGGGCTGAGGTGGTACCAGCCGCAGGAACGGTCGTCGGCCGGGAGGTGGGTTACTTTCGTCATCGCAGGGACCTGACTCTTGTTATTGGAACCCGGTAACCATCCCCTGCGTGACCGCCTCCGCTTCTCGGGCGGGGCTGTGGCGCGGGGGGCTTGCTAACCCTCGTAGACCAGCGCCACCTCCACTCCGGCCGGCGCCGCGTACTCGGCCATGCGCCGGCGCGACAGCTCGAAATGCGCACGGACGATGTCCGCCGCCGCATCCGGATCGCGCCGCTGGATGGCATCGACGATCTGGTCGTGCTGGTCGCAGGCGAGTTCCAGGTCGCGTTGCATGTCGTCGGTGGTCGGATGGCGGTAGAAGATCTTGCCCAGCCGCGCATGGTCGATCAGCAAGCGGCGCAGGCTGGGCATGAGGTAGTCGTTGTGGGCCATCCTGCCGATCTCCAGGTGGAAGGCGTCGTTGTGGATGACGCGGTTTTCCACATGCTTCTCTTCGATGGCCTTGCGGAAATCTTCCTGGATCGCCTTGAGCGTCTCGATCTCCGCTTCGCTGGCATGGGTGGCCGCCAGTTGTGTGGTGGCGATGTAGATCAGCGGCGCGGCGAGAAAGAAGGCGTGCAGCGAGTCGTGGCTCATGGCCGCGACGCGCGGCGCACGGTTGGCTTCCAGTTCGATGTAGCCCTCGGCGGCGATCTGCCGCAGCAGTTCGCGCACCGGCGGGCGCGAGAGGCCGAACTCGTCGCACAGGGCGAGTTCGTCGACGACCGCGCCGGGCGCCAGTTCCATGCTCAGGATCCGCCGGCGCAGCGCATCGCCCAGCACCGCCTTGCGGTCGAAGGGGGCATCGGCGCTGTTCGAGTCGACGTCGGGTTGGGCTTTCATGGAGGCCTTTCTACTTGTCATGGGCTGTGTCTACAGTTTGTATAATGACTATAGGATTCTGTTAGACAATATGTCTACAGGTTTTTCGGGGCGTTTCCGTACCGTTCGTCCGCGCTGTTTCCGCTGACGCCGTGGCGTGCGAAAGGGGCAGCCCCCCCGAGGGCGTATTTGAGCATATTCCCCCGGCGCGCCAGGGAGGCGCCAAGTCACATGGCTTGCGCATATGATGGAGCGCCCGGGGTTTTCGCCGCGACGGCAGGCGTCGCGGCCCGCTGGCCGGGAACAAGAAGAACAAGAGGCACGAATCGATGGAAAGAAGGCGTTTCAGCGCCGCCCTGCAAGGGCAGAACCTCAGGTTCACCGGGGCCGGGGAGGGGGGCTCGGCACGGGCACGGGTGGGCTTCCTGCTGCTCGAACACTTTTCCCTGCCGGCCTTCACCCAGGCGCTGGACACCCTGGTGACCGCCAACCTGATCCGCAGCGAGTCCTTCGCGGTGAGCAACTTCAGCCTGAGCGGCGAGCCGGTGACCAGCGACCTCGGGTTGCTGATCTGCCCGGACCTGGCGCTCGCCTCGGCGGCGCGGCAAGGACTCGACCTGCTGGTGGTCTGCGGCGGTTTGCGCACGCCCCTGCGCTCGTCCGCCGCGCTGCGGGAAGCGTTGCAGGACGTGGCGTCGCGCGGCGTCGCCCTGGCCGGGCTGTGGAACGGTGCCTGGTTCCTCGGCGACGCCGGCCTGCTGGATGGCTACCGCTGCTGCATCCATCCCGAGCACCGCGCCGCCCTCGCCGAGATCGCCCGCAACAGCCAGGTGACCAGCGACAGCTACATGGTCGACCGCGACCGCCTGACCGCGGCCAGCCCCACCGGCGCCTTCAACCTGGCGCTGGAGTGGATCGCCCGGCGCCACGGGCGCGACCTGGTGGAGGCGGTGGTGGATATCCTCGCCTTCGAGGAGTCGCGCTACCGACGGGTGCGCCCGGCCCTGCACGAGAAGATGAGCGAGCCGCTGCGCGAAGTGATCAACCTGATGGCGGCGAATATCGAGGAACCGCTCAGCCAGGAGCAGCTCGCCCACTACGTGGGGCGCTCGCGGCGGCAGATCGAGCGGCTGTTCCAGCAGCAGCTCGGAACCACGCCGGTGCGCTACTACCTGGAGTTGCGGATCACCGAGTGCCGGCGCCTGCTGCAACATTCCGACCTGACCATGCTGGAGGTCCTGGTCGCCTGCGGCTTCGTCTCGCCCAGCCACTTCAGCAAGTGCTACACCGCCTTCTACGGCTACCCGCCGTCGAAAGAAGTGCGCTACGGCAACGTCCGCTCGACGAAATGAGGGCGTTTCGCCGGACGCGGCCGGCATGCTAGAACGGACCTTTCGCCCTGGCCTGCGGAGGTCCTGCGCCATGTCCCAGCCTTTTCTCTGGCGTCGCGTCAACGACTCGTCCGGTTTCGCCGAGCCGCGGGTGTTCATCCGTGTCTACCTGGAACCGGGCAGCATCGATGCGGCCATCGCTTTCTACGAAGACCTGCAGGGCGTCGCCCACGACATGCGCTTCGACTTTCCCGAGAAACGCCTGACACTCGCCGCAGTCGGCGCCTTCCTCCTGCTGGAGGGCAGCGACGAGGCGCTGGCGCCGTTCCGCAGCACCACTGGCACCCTGCTGGTGGACGACATCGAGCCCTATCACCGGCGGTTGCTGGCTGCCGGCGCGCAGATCATCTTCGGGCCGGCGCGCGCGCCCACCGGTGCCTGCTTCAATGCGCTGCTGCCGGACGGCACGGTGGTCGAGTTCGTCCACCACCGGCCGCAGCCGGGCGAGGCCTGAACCTCAGCCCTCGCGCCGGGCGGCGCAATCGTCCATGGCCGCGCCGATCGCCTGTTCGCCGCGGGCCAGCAGCGCTGCGCTGGCGCCGCGGATATCGCGGGCTTCCTTGTTCTGGCTGAGCTTGAACTTGCCGACCAGGCGGGTGATCTCGATTTCGATGCCGACGATCAGCCGGAGCATCTCGTCGATGTAGTCGGCGGGGCCGTCGGTCATTTTCCAGGGCTTTTCCTGGGTCGCCTCGTGGGTGCGGGTCAGGCGCGCCACCAGTCCGCGCACATAGCGTTCGTCGTCGCGGATCCGCACCCGGCCGTGGGCGTGGACCACCCGGTAGTTCCAGGTCGGCACCTGGCGGTGGTGCTCCTGCTTGCTCGGGTACCACTGCGGCGAGATGTAGGCATCGCCGGCGCGGAACACCACCAGCACCTCGTCGCCGTCGCGCAGCTCGCTCCAAACCGGGTTGTTGCGCGCGACATGGGCTTCCAGGGTGCCTTGCGCGCCCTTTGCCGGGCTCAGCTCGAACGGCAGGTGGTTGGCGTCCAGGCCCGCTTCGCCGTGGCTGACCAGCAGGCCCAGCGGATAGTCCCGGATCAGCGCGTGCAGCGCCTGCGGGTCGGACTCTTCGAAATGCGAAGGCAGGTACATGTTCTGTTCTCCTCGGGGACTGGGTCCTTATACGCTGTCGGCGGGTACCGTCGCCACGCACAGCAGGCGCGAGTCGGCGCGCATGCCGGGCATCATCAGGCGCAATTCGTCGAGCAGCAGGCCGCCCGCTTCGTGCAGGGCCGCCAGCGGCATTTCCGGCAGGCTCTCGAGGATGAACCACATGCGCCGGGCGCTGGCGTCCAGGCGGGTGCGCACGCCCTGGCGCCAGTTCCAGCGGCGGCAGGTGACGCCGAGGTCGTCGCGCCAGACCACCTCGCCGGGGTCGGGGGATTCGTCGACCGCCTCGCCGTTCTTCAGGGTGTCGAAGGTCTCGCTGCCGTCGGCGACCACCAGGCGCGGCGGGCCGGCATAGGCGGCGAGATTCTCGCCGCCTACCGGAATGGCGAATTGCACGCTGATGGCGTTGTACAGGTCCACCACCGGGTCGATGCTCGGCAGCCCGCCGTCGCGCAGCGCGCGTTTGCGCAGGGCTTCGGCGGAGCAGGGGGTACGCTGCGGCTTGGCGCCGAAGCGGCGGAACGCCTCGGCCCAGGCTGCCAGGTGCGCCTCGGCCCAGTCCGGTTCGCCACGCGCCAGCGCCTGGCAGGCGCGCTCCATGGCGCGGCCGGCGATTTCCGGACGAACGATCGGCGCCGCCTCGACGGTGAGGCTCAGGGCGCGGAAACCGGGGGCGAGGGCGGCCACCTCGGCGGCGATGACGGGGAGGATCGGGGCGTGCTCGGGCATGGTCGTCTTCAGGGTTCGGTGAGATGGAGGGGGCGGGGCATTCGGCTTGGCCGGCGCGTAAAGCGGTAGGTGGATTTTTACCATCCGGGCTCCGCCCTCACCATGAAATCAGCGAATGAATTATTAGCTGTGCTGATGATCGGGTGGTCGGGTTCAGCTGCGCTAATGGCGGGGGCGGCGTTCGCTTGCCGGCGAAGCCGGCGCCAGAGCCTTCCGCCGGCCGGTCGGGGCTGGACAGGGAGGCGCGAGGGGCGCAGTGTTCGAGCGGTCAGAACCGCCACCACCCGAGGTAGAACGCAGATGGCCAAGGCAGCCGATGTGGTTGTGCAATGCCTGGAAAACGAGGGCGTGCAGTACGTCTTCGGAATTCCCGGCGAGGAGAATCTCGACCTGCTGGAGTCCCTGCGCAAGTCGCAGATCCGGCTGGTGCTCACCCGCCACGAACAATCGGCCGGCTTCATGGCCGCCACCTACGGGCGCCTCACCGGCAAGACCGGGGTCAGCCTGTCGACCCTCGGCCCGGGCGCCACCAACCTGGTCACCGCCGGCGCCTACGCCTACCTGGGCGGCATGCCGATGCTGATGATCACCGGGCAGAAGCCGATCAAGAAGTCCAAGCAGGGCCGCTTCCAGATCCTCGACGTGGTCGGCATGATGCAGCCGCTGACCAAGTACACCCACCAGTTGGCCTCCGCCGACAACATTCCCTCGCGGGTCCGCGAGGCGTTCCGCCTGGCCGAGGAAGAGAAGCCCGGCGCGGTGCACCTGGAGCTGCCGGAGGACATCGCCGCCGAGCAGACCGACAGCCTGCCCATCCCGCCGAGCCTGAGCCGCCGGCCGCTGGCGGAATACAAGGCGATCTGCGCCGCGGTGGAGAAGCTGCGCGCCGCGCGCAGCCCGATCCTGGTGATCGGCGCCGGGGCCAACCGCAAGATGACCGCCAAGGTCCTCAAGCAACTGATCGACAAGACCGGCATTCCCTTCGTCACCACCCAGATGGGCAAGGGCGTGGTCGACGAGCGTCACCCGCGCTTCCTCGGCAACGCCGCGCTGTCCGCCGGCGACTTCGTGCATCGCGCGGTGGAGGCGGCCGACCTGATCGTCAACGTCGGCCACGACGTGATCGAGAAGCCGCCGTTCTTCATGGTTCGCGGCGGTACCGAGGTGATCCACGTGAACTTCCGTTCCGCCGAGGTGGACCCGGTGTATTTCCCGCAGATCGAAGTGGTGGGCGACATCGCCAACGCCATCTGGCAGATCGGCGAGGCGCTGGACGATACCGCGCACTGGGACTTCACCCGCCTGCTGGCGATCCGCGAGGCCAACGAGGCGCAGGTCGCCGAAGGCGCCGACGACCCGCGCTTCCCGCTCTATCCGCAGCGCCTGGTGGCCGACGTGCGCCGGGCGTTGCCGTCGCAGGGCATAGTCGCCCTGGACAACGGCATGTACAAGATCTGGTTCGCCCGCAACTACAAGGCGCACATGCCCAACACCGTGCTGCTGGACAACGCCCTCGCCACCATGGGCGCCGGCCTGCCCTCGGCGATGGCCGCGCACCTGGTCTACCCGGACCGGCCGATCGTCGCGGTGTGCGGCGATGGCGGCTTCATGATGAACAGCCAGGAACTGGAAACCGCGGTGCGGCTGAAGATGAACCTGACGGTGATCATCCTGCGCGACAACGGCTACGGGATGATCCGCTGGAAGCAATCGAACATGGGCTTCGCCGACTTCGGGCTGGACTACGGCAACCCGGACTTCGTGCGCTATGCCGAGGCCTACGGCGCCCACGGCCACCGGGTCGACAGTGCCGAGGGCTTCCTGCCGTTGCTGGAGCGCTGCCTGGGCACGCCCGGGGTGCATGTGATCGATTGCCCGGTGGATTACTCGGAGAACGACCGCATCCTCAACGTCGAGCTGCGCGAACGCGCCCTGGCGGTCTGAACCGCCGGAGCGTCGCGCCGGCGTGCGTTCCGGCGCGACGGCTCAGAACAGCGACAGGTTGTAGCTGGCGATCAGGCGCACCTCGTCCACGTCGCGCGCCGAGCGCTCGAAGTCGGTGCGGTAGGTGGCGTTGCGCAGGCGCAGGCTGAGGTCCTTGAAGCGGCCGCTCTGCACCACGTACTTCAGCTCGATGTCGCGCTCCCATTCCTTGCCCTCGTCGCCGTTGGCCAGGCGGATATGGTCGCCGTTGACGTAGCGGGTCATGAAGCTCAGGCCGGGCACGCCGACGCTGCGCAGGTCGAAGTCGTAGCGCAGTTGCCAGGAGCGTTCCTCGGGGTTGGCGAAGTCGTTCACCTGCAGGTAGTTGGCCAGGTACGGATTGCTGCCGTCGAGGTAGGGCATCGAGCTGGCGCCGTTCATCCGCTGCCAGCCGGCGCTGAGCGTGTGGCCGCCCTGGGCGTAGGCGAGCAGCAGGCTGAGGGCGCGGTTGTCGATCTTGCCGGCGCGGGCCGCGCCGGCGTCCTCGCTGTCGAACCAGCGCAGGTCGGCGCTCAGCTTGCCGGCGCCGAGCTGCCGCTTGCCCACGGCACCGAGGTAGCGCTGGCGATAGACGTTGCGCAGGCCGCCCTGGGCGTATTGCAACAGCAGGCCGTCGTTGACCTGGTAGTCGAGTTGGTAGGCGTCGAAGCGGTTGCCGGTGGTGTCGCAGGCGTAGCGTTTGTTCTTGCAGTGCAGGCGGATGTCCTGGGCATCGCTGGAGTCCCGCGCGGTGTAGCGCTCCAGGCGGGTGGCGGAGAGCCTGAGCCCGGCGATCTCCTCGCTGGTCAGCTGGGCGCCGTGGAACAGGGTCGGCAGCAGGCGTCCGTCGTTGTATTTCAGCAACGGCATGTCCGGCAGCATCGCGCCGTATCTGAACTGTGTCTGCGAGAAGCGCATCTTGCCGGCGACGCCGGCCTTGGCGTACTGGTCGACCGAGCGACGCGGATCGTGGCCGCTGGAAGGCAGCAGGCCGCTGTTGCTGTCCGCGGGGCTGGAGTCGAGCTTGATCCCGAGCATCGCCAGGGTATCCACGCCGAAGCCCAGCGCGCCCTCGGTATAGCCCGAGCGCAGGTCGAGGATGAAGCCCTGCGCGGCTTCCTCGCGCTTGGAGGCGCCCTGCGGGTTGGCCGAGCTGCCGTCGCGGAAGTCGCGGTTGAAGTAGACGGTGCGCGCTTCCAGGCGCGCGCTGCCGTCCTCGAGGAAGGCGGCAGGGGCCGGGGCGACGAATCCGCCGCACAGGGCGAGGGCGCCCAGGCCGCGAAGGGTGCGGGGCGAACGGGGGGAAAACGGGGCGGACATGCGGTGACTCTCGACAGCGGGGGGTAAAAAAGCGCGCGAAGGTGTCACAGATGGTCGGCGGGGTCTTTGCGACCTTGGTCTAGCCGAGAAGGCGCGCACGGATCGTCGGCCAGGCAGGCCTCTAGCGGGTCGGACGCAGCGTGCCGAAAGCGACGAAGAATCCTCCGCAGCCCCCTGTGAAACGCTGCCCCGCCCGTGCCAGCCTGATCGTCACGTTTGCGCCAGGATATCCGGAGGCTAGCGCTTCACGCAGACGAACAGGGCATTCCCGGAGCTGCCGGCCCAGGGCGTGATCCGTTCGTAGTCGTGTTCGAAGACCTGCACCTCGAAATGCGTCTGCAACAGGTGCTGCAGCTCGGCGAAGCTGAGGGCGACCATGGGGTGTTCGTCCTCCCAGGTCTGGGTCGTTCCGTCCGTGGTTTTCTCGATACCGAGGCGCAGCGCCTGGCGCTCGCCCTCGCCGCTGTAGTACCAGCCGGAACCGAAGGTGAAGCGGCTGCCTCGATGCTCCACGGAATGGCGGACGAACGAGCGATTGTCGATCTGCCCCTTGTCCACCGTGTTGAAACAGAACACGCCGCCATCCGCCAGTGCGCCATGCACGCTGGCCAGGCATGCGCGCAAGCGCTCCAGCCCTGCGTTGTAGTGGATCGAATAGAGGAAACAGGTGATCAGGTCCAGCGGCTCGTCCACCTGGAAGCCGGCCATGTCCTGCCGGCTGAAGTGCGCTTCGGGGCAGCGCTGTCGGGCGAGGTCGAGCATCGGCTGGTTGATGTCCAGGCCGGCGCTGCGATAGCCGAAATCGAGGAAGTGCCTCACGTGAGGGCCGGTACCGCAGGCCAGGTCCAGGTGCCGCCGGCCCTGGTTGCCGAACAACTGGTGCAGGCGACGCACGCAGTGGCTCTGCGCCTGGTAGTCGATGTCGGCGCACATCAGGTCGTAATAGTGGGACAGGTCGGTGTACAGCGCAGTGGCGGACATGGGCGGCAAGGACCGGCGGCGAAGGGCGCGGCATGGTACCCCAGGCCCGGGCTTTGCCGGCGAAAAAACAGGCACCGGCCGGCGGATCGCGGGCGGACTTCAGTCGAACCGCGGCCAGTCGTCGGCTATCCGGTACCAGCAGGCCATCGACGCGACCTGGACATGCTTCTGTTTCTCCGATGGGAAGGGCGTGTCCAGGCTGCCGAGGGCGACCGATACCCAGTCGGCGAACTTGCCTTCGCTCCTTGACCAGAACAGCGGCGAGCCGCAGCGCGAGCAGAAGCGCCGGAGCACGGCGGGGGAGGAGCTGAACGCGGCGAGCAGGTCGGCGCCGCGGTCGATGTGCAGGTCCGCGACGGGGACGCTGCCATAACTGGCGAATGCCGCCCCATGGGCCTTGCGGCACTGGCTGCAATGACGGTGGGAGAGCGCCCGCGGGGGCGACGACAGGCGGTAGCGCAGCGCGCCGCACAGGCAACTGCCGTGGAAAGTCTGGCTCATCGGAAGGCGTTCCCGGATTCGCAAAGGCGGCGAGTCAAGCAGCCCGCGCCATGCTTGTCGAGTGCCTCCTCTGGTCGTGGGCTGTCGGTGCTGGCGTCGATGTCTGCTAGGCTCTGCCGTTTCACCCTAGGAGTATTTCCCCATGGCCCGAGCCACTGCCCGCCACATCCTGGTTTCCAGCGAAGCCAAGTGCAACGAACTGAAAACCGCCATCGAAGGTGGTGCGGATTTCGCCGAAGTCGCCCGCGAGCATTCCACCTGCCCCTCCGGCCGCGACGGCGGCAACCTGGGTTCGTTCGGTCCTGGCCAGATGGTCCGCGAGTTCGACCAGGTGGTCTTCAGCGCGCCGTTGAACGTGGTCCAGGGCCCGGTGAAGACCCAGTTCGGCTACCACCTGCTGGAAGTCACCAGCCGCCAGGACTGAACGTGCGGCGGCGCATAACGCCCCTCTTCCACGCGCCGATCCGGGCGTGGGGCGAATAACCGCTGCACGGGGTAAACGGCGGATAACGCCGTTGGCGTTATGCGCCCTACCTGTCCCGGACCGATGAAGGAAGCCGCACTTCCACGCGCCAATCCGGGTGTGGGGCGAATAACCGCTGCGCGGGATAAACGGCGGATAATGCCGTTGGCACCTGTTCCGGACCGATGAAAGAAGCTGCACTTTCACGCGCCGATCCAGGCGTAGGGCGAATAACCGCTGCGCGGTTATCCGCCGGTGCGTGATCGATAGCCTGGCTGGCCTCAGGGCGCGAAGTAGCGGGATATCTGCGAATAGACGCCGCTGAAATCGGAGAAGTAGTCATTGCGCTGTGAGGTGGGCGCGCCGCAGTACGAGGGGCCGCCGTACAGGCCACCGCGTAGCTGGTAGGAACCGTCGCCGGCGACGGTCAGCAGGCCCGAGCCGGACGAGCCGCCTTCGACCACCGCCGACGGCCAGTCGACGCGGGTCAGGGCGGTATGCCCGTCGTAGGTGACGCCCACTGCCGAGACGTTGCCCTGCGAGTATTTCTTGGCGTCGCCGCGCGGATGGTGGATGTCATGGCCGAGCGAGCCGTTGGCGATCGGCGTGGCGCTCCAGCCCTGGTAGAACACGCCGGCCGGCGGAGTACGCTTGAGTTCCAGCAGCAGGGTGTCGCGCTTCGCGTCGCGGTGCAGGATATTCGCCCCGCCGGTCAGCACGGTGACGCTCTGGTTGATGGTCGAGGCGTCGCCGTAGCACTGGGTGGTGTTGTAGAACCAGATGGTCTGCAGCGTCGCGGCGGTGGCCTGGTCCTCGATGCAGTGCGCGGCCGACCAGAACAGCTGGCGCTTGGGCGAGTTGCCGTTGTTCAGCAGGGTGCCGGTGCAGATGTAGCTGCCGCCGTCCGCCGAGCTGGTGAAGACCATCTTCGCCACCGCGGCGGTGGCGTTGTCGTAGGCCCGCGTGCCGCTCTGGGTCGCGCAGACCGCATCCACCTCGCAGCTGCCGCTGGCGCCGAAGCCGTCGCGGTAGCCGGCCTTGTACAGGGAGTCGGCGAAATACGATACCTGGGGTACCGACAGGCGCAGGTCGCCCGGTTGCAGGTTGGCCGGCAGCACCAGTTCGACGGTCAGGGTATCGCCCTCGATGACCGGGCTCCAGTAGGGACGGTTGAGCGAGAGGTCCTTGCCGCTGGCCTCGAAGATTTCCTTGCCGGCGCCGGCGAAGTGCAGCAGCACGTCGTCGGGCAGCGAGCCGCTGCGGGTTTCCAGGCGAATCGCGGCGCGTAGGCTGGCGGCCCCCGCGGCGCTGATCGGGAAGCGCGCGGTGTGGCGCCCGTCCGGGGTGTCGATCCATTCGAGGGTTGCCAGGTCGATTTCCGGAGTCGCCGTCTTCAGGCCCACGCCTACTTGCAGCGGCGTACCCGGTTTCGGCGCCAGCGGCGCGGCGCGGGCCACGCGGCGGGCGGGGGGCGCGGCGAAGTGAATGCCGGCCGCCGAGGTCGCCGCGTTGGGGTTGGCGAAGCGGGCGTGGCCGGTGCTCGCCGGAGAAGCCTGGAGCACGGCGACGTCGCCAGCCATTTCGCTCGCACCGGGCGCGGCCGAGGCCTGGCTCGCGCCCGCAGCCAGCGCGAGAACCAGGCATGCATTCAGGTACGTTCTCTTATGCATGAATCGACTCCTTCAGTTTGGGGAGGGCAACTTCCTTAATCGTTCGCGTGGCGAAAGATATGCAGGGGTGACGGAGTCGTTCAAATATTTTTTATATTCGTTTCTGCTAGCTATTAAATATGAAGAAGCGTTTATGGATAGCAGAATAGATAGCTATTCCCCTCACTTGTCATTGATGTTGGAGTGCTCTCTCTACCAACTAAAGTTTGGTCTGGAGTGCCGCTATAGAGCCTTCGGCTTGCTTCATAGAGGTGCAGGGTGTAGTGCGCGAGTGCTTTGCTGGTGCATCTGTCGATGTGATCGGGTTAACGAAATCCGGATTTTCAAGTTATCCGGTTTGACCAGTCCTGAATATAAGGCTGAGTGAATCTTTCATTCATCGCTCGGAAACCGTTCCGATGTCGGCTTGGTTGAATTTCAGGATATCCGGCTTATGATCGTATCAGTCATCTTTATAATCGCGGGGCATATATAGAGCCCTGGCCGCTTACCATTACTCCAGGGTTTTCCAGGATACGCCTCCGTCTTTGTTTCAGAGCGGCGGATGCAACGGCGGCGCATGCCGCGCGATCAGTTCGGCGACCCACTCGATGAACACCCGCAGCTTGCCGCTGACGTGGCGGTTCGGCGGGAACGCCAGGTACAGCGGCATCGGCTCCAGGCTCCAGTCCTCGAACAGCGGCAGCAGCTCGCCGCGGGCGAGGGGCTCACGCGCCATGTAGTGCGGCAGCCAGAGGATGCCCAGGCCGGCCAGCCCGGCCGCCAGGTAGGCGTTGCCGTCGTCCACCGCCAGCACATGGCGGCCCGCCACCCGCAGGCTTTCCTCGCCTCTGTGCATGGCGTAGGGCAGGGCCTTGCCGGTGCGCGCCCAGAGGAAGCCGACGATGCGCTGGTGGCTGTCCTCCAGTTCGCGCGGGTGGCTCGGCACGCCGGCGCGCTGCAAGTAGGCCGGTGCCGCGTAGACCCCCAGTTGCAGGTCGCCGACCCGCCGCGCCATCAGCGACTGGTCGCGCAGTTCGCCGCCGCGGATGACGCAATCGACGTTCTCGTCGATCAGGTCGACGAGCCGATCGCTCACGCCCAGGTCGATCTGGATATCCGGATAGCGCGCATGGAACTCGGGCAACGCCGGGATCAGCAGCAGCCGCGCCAGCGGGCTCGGCACGTCGATCCGGAGACGCCCGCGGGGCGCCAGGGCGGCGCTGGAGAGGCTGGTCTCGGCATCGTCCAGTTCCGCCAGCAGGCGTACCACCCGCTCGTAGTAGGCGGCGCCGTCGGCGGTCAGGTTGAGCTTGCGCGTGGTGCGGTTGAGCAGGCGTACCCGCAGCCGCGCTTCCAGTTGCTGGACCAACTGGGTGACGCTGGTGCGGCTCATGTGCAGCGTCTCCGCCGCCTTGGTGAAGCTGCCGGTCTCCACCACACGGGCAAAGGCCTGCATCGCATCGAAACGGTCCATCGGGACTCCGGGTCGTGGAGGATTGTTTGGATTCTACAAACAGTCATGGCCAGGGTTGCGCGTTTATCCACGGCGCGCACGACCTTACCGTTCTTCCATCGACGATGACGGGGCCGGGAGCCCCAGGATGGAGGTATCGCATGACTGTACGCGACGTGGTTTTCCCCGCCGGCCGCCAGGCCCTCTACGAGCGCAACCGCTATTCCCCGGCGGTCCGCAGCGACGGCCTGCTGTTCGTCTCCGGCCAGGTCGGCAGCCGCGACGACGGCTCTCCCGAACCCGAGCTGGAGACCCAGGTCCGCCGCGCCTTCGACAATCTGAATGCGGTGCTCGCCGCGGCCGGTTGCGGGTTCGACGATGTGCTCGACGTCACCGTGTTCATGGTCGACGCCGAGGCCAACTTCGAGCGCATCTGGAAGATCGTCCCGGAGTACTGGGGCGAGGCGCCGTACCCCACGCTGACGGCGGTGGGGGTGAACTGGCTGTATGGCTTCAGCTTCGAGATCAAGGTGGTGGCGAGGTTGCCGGAGGGGCGGTGAGAGCCGATGCGCAGTGCCGGGGCCAGCTCGGCTAGCGCCGGGGCTCTGAGGGACGCCGCAGGCTTACCCAGGCCGGTGCGTGGTCGCTGGCGTGCTCCTCGCCGCGCACCCAGCGATCCACCCCGGCGTCTTCCAGGTGGTCCGCCAGGCTGGCGCTGAGCAGCAGGTGGTCGATGCGCAGCCCGGCGTCGCGTTGCCAGTGCTGGCGGAAGTAGTCCCAGAAGGTATAGATGCGCCGGTCGGGGAAACGCTGGCGTAGCGCGTCCACCCAGCCCTGCCGCAGGAGGCGCTCGAAGCACTCGCGGGACTCCGGCTGGAGCAGGGCGTCCTTTTTCCAGGAGCGGGTGTCGTAGATATCGAAGTCGCTGGGCACCACGTTGAAGTCGCCGGCCAGCACCACCGGATGGCCGCTCTCCATCAGCTCGGCGGCGTGGCGGATGAGGTGCTCGAACCAGGCCAGCTTGTAGTCGAACTTCGGTCCCGGCTGGGGATTGCCATTGGGCAGGTAAAGACTGGCCACCAGCAGGCCGTCGACGGCCGCTTCGAGGTAGCGGCTGTGGGGATCGCTGGCGTTGCCCGGCAGGCCGCGGCGTACCTCCAGCGGCTGGCTGTCGCGGGCGAGGATGGCGACGCCGTTCCACGCCGACTGGCCCTGCCAGATCGCGCCGTATCCGGCCCTCTCCAGCGCCGCGGCGGGGAAGCGCGCGTCGGGCGTCTTCAGTTCCTGCAGGCAGACGATGTCCGGCGCTTCCCGCTCCAGCCAGGCCAGCAGCGCGGCCAGCCGGGTCTGGATGCCGTTGACGTTGAAGGTGGCGATCTTCAGGGTGTCCACCGCTTGTCTCCGCGAATGACGATCAGGCGGCCGCCTGCAGGGCTTCGCCGATGGCTTCGTTGAACGCCTGCAGGTCACCCGGGTTGCGCGAGGTGATCAGAGTCCAGCCGTTCGCCGGGCAGACTTTCACCCGCGTGTCGACCCAGTCCGCGCCGGCGTTGGTCAGGTCGATACGCACGCTGGAATAGGAGGTCAGGGTCTTGCCGCGGGCGACACCGGCGTCGATCAGCAGCCAGGGGCCGTGGCAGATGGCGGCGACCGTCTTGCCTGCGTCGCTGAATTCCCTGACCAGGCGCCGGGCCTCGCTGTCCTGGCGCAGGGTGTCGGCATTCACCGTGCCGCCGGGGACCAGCAGCAAGTCGTAGTCCTCGGCGCGCAGGCCTTGCAGCCTGGCGTCGGAATTGACGATCAGGTCCTTCTCGCTGTCGTGCACCCAGGTCTGCGCTTCGCCGCCCTCGATGGTCGCGTGGGTGACCGTGGCGCCCTGTTGCTTCAGGGTCTTCAGCGGTTCGAGCAGCTCGTCGCGCTCGATGCCGGTGTTGGCGGTGATGACCAGGACGTTCTTGCCTTGCAGCTTCGCGCTCATGGTTTTCTCCTCTGCTGGTGCGCCCGTGGCGGGCGCCGTGGCGTGACATGCAGGAGAGTGGAAAGCTGGAGCGCCGGGGAGTTCGAAAGATTTGCCGGGCGGTGGGCCGGATCCTTGGCCTGTCAGCCTCCG
Organism: Pseudomonas sp. HMSC057H01; assembly: GCF_001836405.1. Taxonomy (NCBI): domain Bacteria; kingdom Pseudomonadati; phylum Pseudomonadota; class Gammaproteobacteria; order Pseudomonadales; family Pseudomonadaceae; genus Pseudomonas; species Pseudomonas sp. HMSC057H01. The sequence goes on from NZ_KV828514.1 coordinate 42,030, forward strand.
GCGTCAGCGGAACAGCAGCGAATGATGCGCCGCGCCACCGGTGCGCGCGCCGTCGCCCACCGCGATGGCGACGTTGCCGGCCGCCAGCGCCGCGTCGCCGCAGGCGAAGACGCCGGGAACGCTGGTTTCGCGCATGCCGTCGGTCCTGATGAACGGCCCGCTCGGGCCGTCCTCGAACTCGCAGCCGAGCAACGCCGCCAGCGGGCTGGCCATGCGCGTACGCGGCTGGGTGAACAACCCCGCGAGCGTAATCGTGCGGCCACTGGCCAGGGTCACGTCGGCGCGCGCGCCGCCCAGCGCGACCACGGCTTCGCGCTCGATCGTCACGCCGCGCCGGTCCAGCCTGGACATTTGCTCGGCATCCGGTTCGAAGACGCCGTTGAGGAAAAAGGTGGTCGCTCCCCAGTCGGGCAACATCAGGGCGTGGTGGATGGCCAGCGGTGAGGCCGCCAGTACGCCAATCGGCCCGCCGTCCAGTTCGTAGCCGTGGCAATACGGGCAATGGAACACGTGCCGTCCCCAGCGCTCGGCAAGACCGGGGATCTCCGGCAGCTCGTCGGCGACCCCGCTGGCGAGGATCAGCCGGCGCGCGGTGAAGCGTTCTCCGTTGGCGGCCTTCACCACGAAACCGTCCGCCTCCTTCTTCGCCGCGACGGCGGCTTCGGACAGCCACTCGACGCTGGGATAGGCCAGCAACTGGGCGCGGGCGTCATCGGCGATGGCCGCCGGATCGCGGCCGTCCTGGCCGAGAAAGCCGTGGGAGGCCCGGGCGAAGCGGTTGCGTCGCAGTCCCGTATCCATCACCAGCACCCTGCGCCGCGCCCGCGCCAGTTGCATGCCCGCGGAGATGCCGGCGTAGCTGCCGCCCACGATGATCACGTCGAAAGTCATGGCGTATCTCCCATTCGGATAGTCACGCAACAACGTAAGTTTCATGAGATGCGCTTGTCAACGCTCTCGTAACTTTTTCTGTAGCGAGACATACTCATGGTCTTTCCGTCACGAGCCCGCCGTTCATGAGAAACGACACCCGCCTCTCGCGCATGCTCCATGTGCTGATCCATATGGCCCGCCACGAAGGGCCGGCGACTTCCGAAGCCATCGCGCAGATGCTCGGCACCAACCCGGTGGTGGTGCGACGGACCATGGCGCTGCTGAAGAACGAAGGCTACGTGAGTTCGGAGAAGGGCCATCGCGGCGGTTGGCGGCTGGCCAAGCCGTTGGCGGACATCACCTTGCTGGATATCCACCAGGCGCTGGGAGCGTCCTCGATCTTCGCCATCGGCCTGTCTACCGATCATCCGGAATGCCTGGTCGAGCAGGCGGTCAACGAAGCGCTCGGCGAGGCGTTCGAGGCGGCGCAGGCGTTGCTCCTGGAGCGCCTGGGGAGCGTCACGCTGGAGCAGTTGGCGAGCGAGTTCGAGCGCCGCTATCGGCCCTGCTGAGGCGCCTCGAAGGGCCGTTCGGACACCGCCGCCGCGCCTGCGGAGGCACGCCGGCGGTCCGGGATCAGAGCGAGTACTTCACCGTGAACATCAGGTTGCGCGGCTCGCCGTAGTTGAGGTTGCCGAAGTCGATGCCGCTGTAATAGTACTTGTCGAACAGGTTGTTGAAGTTCAGCCGCGTGTCGATCCGTTCGTTGACCTTGTAGCCGAGCATGGCATTGACCACGGTGTAGCCGCCCTGCTGGAAACCGGTGCTGCTGTCCTCGGTCTTGCTCTGGGTGGCCAGGTCGCCGCCGACGCGCCATTTGTGCAGTTCGCCGGGTAGCGTGTAGCTGGTGGCGAGCTTGAACAGGTGGCGTGGCTTGGCCGCGTCGAATGGCTTGCCCTCGTTGGCCTTGTTGCTGTCGTGCTTGTACTTGGCGTCGACGTAGGTATAGCCGGCCATCATCTGCCAGTCGTCGCTCAGCGCACCGCTCAGCTCCAGGTCGACGCCCTGGCTGCGGACCTTGCCCGAAGCGCGCGAGCAATAGCGCGAGGTGGGGCTGAAGGGGCATGGCGAGGGGCCGCCGACGTCCTCGGTGGCGCGGTTTTCCTGGTCGATCTGGAACAGCGCGATCTGCGAATTGAGCGCGCCGCCGAAGTGTTCGCCCTTCAGGCCGATCTCGTAGTTCTTGCCGGTGATCGGGTCGAGCAGGCCGCCGCCGGCGTCGAAGTTGCTCTGCGGCTTGAAGATGTCGGTATAGCTGGCGTAGACCGAGTAGGTCTGGTTCAGGTCGTAGATCACCCCGGCATAGCGGGTGACGTTGCGGGTGACCTTGTAGCTGTCGGTATCGGCGTCGGCCTTGTACCAGTCCAGGCGCCCGCCGAGGATCACTTTCAGCGGGTCGGCGAGGTTCAACCGGGTGGTGAGGTAGGCGCCTTTCTGTTCCTGGTCGAGCTTCATGCCCCACAGGCTGGTGTTCAGCCTCGGCTTGAGAGTCGAGCTCGGGTCCCATTGGGTCGGGTCCATCGGCCCGGTCGGGGTGCCGTCCTTGTTGAACAGGCTGCCCCAGCCGCCGTGGCCGTCGAAGCGTTCCTGGCGATAGCTGGCGCCGACCACCAGCTCGTGCTCGCGGCCGAGCAACTGGAAGGGACCGTTGGCATAGGCGTCATAGCTGTCGTGGTCGTCGGTGTAGCTGTAGTCGCCGGGGTTCTGGGTCATGCTGGCGCAGCCGGTGGTCGAGTAGTAGCAGTCGTTGTACAGCCCGAGCATGTTGATTCGCGCCCACAGCTTGTCGGCGGCCAGCTTCATCTGCCAACCGTTGGCGAAGCGGTGGGTCAGGTCGCTGAACAGGTGGGTGGTGTCGGTATCCCAGTAGGACCAGTCGGCGCCGTAGTAGGACGAGCGCTTGAGGTCCAGGTGGCGGCCGCCCAGCGGGCTGGGCAGGCCTACCCAGTTGTCGTTGCGGTTGTCGTTCTGGTTCGAGGCGCCGATGGCGAAGGTGGTGTCCGGGCTCAGGTCGGCTTCGGCGATCCCGTAGAACACGCCGCGTTCGCTGCTGACGTGGTCCTGGAAACTGTTGCCTTTCTGGTAGGCGACCACCGCGCGGCCGCGCAGGGTTCCTTCGCTGTTCAGCGGACCGGAAACGTCGGCCTCGCTGCGATAGCGGTCCCAGGTGCCGACGCTGCCTTGCAGGGAGGCGCGGAAGTCCTGGGTCGGACGCTTGCGCACCATGTTGATCGCCGCCGCCGGGTTGCCTGCGCCCTGCATCAGGCCGGTGGCACCGCGCACCACTTCGACGCGGTCGAACATGGCCAGGTCGGCGGCGGAAATGACGTCCTGGGTATAGGTGGAAATGCTCGTCGGCAGGCCGTCGTACATGATGTTGTCGACGTCGAAGCCGCGCGCCGCGTACTTCACCCGGGCCGGCCCGTACTGTTGCACGGTGAGGCCGGTGACGCCCTTCACCGCGTCGTTGAGGTCGCGCATGCCCTGGTCGTCCATGCGCTGGCGGGTGACCACGCTGACCGACTGAGGGGTCTCGCGGATCGACATCGCCAGCTTGGTCGAGGTGCGCATCGCCCGGGTGGTGTAGGAGCCGCTGTCTTCGGTGATGGCGGCGGTGGCCGGGTCCTGGGTGGCGACCACGCTGAGCGCGCCGAGGTCGACGCTGTCGCCGGGGGCGATGCCGGCACCTGTCGGCGCGGCCTCGACCCAGGCGTCGCCGCCCCGTACCTCCCCGCTCAGTCCGGAACCTGCGAGCAGACGCTGCAGTGCCTCGCTCGGCTCCAGCGTGCCGCGTAGGGCCGGTGCGCGCCGGTCGGCCACGGCCGCGCGGTCGAAACGGATGCGCAGGCCGCTGGCGCCCTGCAATTGCTCGAGGGATGCGGCCAGGGGCTGGGCGGGAAGGTCAAGGGCGATGGGAGCGGCCTGGGCGGCCAGGGAAAGCGAGGAGAGACCGAGCAATAACGCACTGGAAACGACGTGTTTCATCTGCAGTGTCCTGGATGGCGGCGCAGGCAGGCCGTTGGCGCGACCGGCTGCGTTTCTTGTTTATGTGGGAAACCGGCGTAGGAATTCGCGGCGGGGCAAGTGTATGTAAATGTAAAAATGGAGTAAATGATAGAGATTATCGTTATCAGTAGTATTCGTGGGAATCCGATGAACTGCGTTCTGCCAGCGGCTGGCGGGAATTTCCGCTGGATACCTCCCGTGCAGGCCGCCTGGATTCGTGATTCCAACGCAAATGAATTTGCTCGATTCGGGCCTTAATCGAAGAGATGTAAGCCGCCACACTGCGCTTCCTTCGAGTCATCCCGCCCACGGAGCGCAGCCATGTCTTCCACCATCCACCCCCTCCCGTCCTTCGGTCTCGGCACCTTCCGCCTCACCGGCCAGGTCGTCGTCGACTCGGTGCGCAGCGCCCTCGAGCTGGGTTATCGCGCCATCGATACCGCGCAGATCTACGGCAACGAGGCGGATATCGGCCGCGCGATCGCCGAGAGCGGCGTACCGCGTTCCGAGCTGTTCCTCACCACCAAGGTCTGGGTCGACAACTACGCCTGCGAAAAGCTGCTCGCCAGCCTGCGCGAGAGTCTGGAGAAACTGCGCACCGACCGGTTGGACCTGGTCCTGATCCATTGGCCGGCACCCGGCAACGGCGTCGAGCTGGCGGAGTACATGGCGGCGCTGGCGGAAGCCAAGTCCCTGGGCCTGACCCGGCGGATCGGCGTCTCCAACTTCAACATCGAACTGACCCGCCAGGCCATCGCCGCGGTCGGTGCGGGCGAGATATCCACCAACCAGATCGAACTCAGCCCTTACTTGCAGAACCGCGCGCTGACCGCCTACCTCGAGGAGCAGGGCATCGCGGTCACCTCGTACATGACCCTGGCCTACGGCAAGGTGCTGAAGGACCCGGCGCTGGCCGGGATAGCCGCCAGGCACCGGGCCACGGTCGCCCAGGTGGCGCTGGCCTGGGCGATGCAACTGGGCTACGCGGTGATTCCGTCCTCGACCCGCCGCGAGAACCTCGCCAGCAACCTGCTGGCGCGCGACCTGCGCCTGGACGCCGAGGACATGGCGCGCATCGCCGGCCTCGAGCGTAACGGCCGCGAGGTCAGTCCGCAGGGCCTGGCGCCGGCCTGGGACTGAGAACCGCGTCGAGGGTCCGCCGCGCCGAGGCTCCGGTCGCGCGGTCGGTTCAGAGCTCGATGCGGTATTCGATCACGCCCGGCTTGTCCGCCACCCAGTCGTACAGGCGCTGCGCCCTGTGGTTGCTTTCCTGGGTATGCCAGTAGAGCCGCGCGCAGCGACGTTCCTCGGCCTGCCGGCGGACGTACTCGATCAACTGCTTGCCGATCTGCTGGCCGCGCACGTCGGGCGAGACATAGAGGTCTTCCAGGTAGCAGACGTCCTGTGCCGCCCAGGTCGAGCGGTGGTAGAGGAAGTTGACGATGCCATGCAGGCCGCGACCGTCGCTGGCCACCGCGCAGTGCATCGGTTCGCCCTCGTCGAAGAAGCGCCGCCAGGTGGCCTCGGTGGTCTGTGCCGAGAGTTCGACTTCATAGAACGCCTGGTAGGCCTTCCAGTGTTCGAGCCACTGCTCGAAGTCCTCGTGTGCCACGGGGCGTACCGATACCAGTGTGTGCAGGGATTGCATCCAGTGCTTCCTTCTTTGGCTTGATGGGGCGATCCGGCGGAGGCCGGGACCGAGGGTCTTGACCCGGGTGTTTTTATAGCCGCCTAATGGCTTGCCATATCCCACCAATTAGATGATCGAGGGCAGACCATTTGTTCAGGCAATCACTGCTCGAATCGGTCAAGGCGCGACTCCTCCATCCACAGCTCCAGGCCCTGCCGCTGCATGCGCGAATCCAGCGCGCGATCCGCCAACTGATCCTCGACGGTGCCCTGGCGCCGGGCAATCCGTTGCCGGCCTCGCGGGCGCTGGCGCAGTCGTTGGGGGTATCCCGCGACACCGTCGAAGCGGCCTATTCGCACCTGCATGCCGAGGGCTTCATCGAGCGTCGGGTCGGCAGCGGCAGCGTGGTGGCCGCGGCTACCCGGCTGTCCCCCGGCCGGCGCGGTGCGGGCGCTCCACGACGGGTCGGCGGCGCGCCGCGACTGAGCCGGCGTGGCGAGGCGATGCAGGCTGGCGGCGGGGTTCGCGAGCAGCTCGTCCCGCGCCCCTTCGCTCCCGGCGTGCCGGAGACCCGCACCTTTCCCCTGGCGACCTGGGAGCGCCTGCAGCGCCAGGTCCTCAAGGAATATGGCGCGCGCGCCCTGACCCACGGCGACCCGCAGGGCGCCGAACCGCTGCGCCAGGCGATCGCCGACTACGTCAACCTGGAGCGTGGCGCACGCGCCACGGCCGACCGGGTACTGGTGCTGACCAGTTCGCAACAGGCGCTGGGTCTTTGCGCCAGCGTGCTGCTCGACGCCGGCGAGCGGATATTCGTCGAGGACCCGGCCTACTACGGCGCGCGCAAGGCCTTCGAGGCCGCAGGCCTGGAGTGCCTGCCGGTCCCGGTCGACGAACAGGGCCTGCGGCCCGAGCCGATCCTCGCCCAGCCGCAGGCGGCGCGGGCGCTGTGCCTGACCCCGTCGCACCATTACCCGACCGGCGTGACCCTGTCGCTGGAGCGTCGCCTGGCGCTGATCGAATGGGCGCAGCGGCAGCAGGCATGGATCATCGAGGACGACTACGACAGCGAGTTCCACTACGCCGGCCGGCCCACCGCCTGCGTGCAAGGCCTGGACGTCCACGAGCGGACGCTCTACATCGGCACGTTCACCAAGTCGCTGTTTCCCGGCCTGCGCATCGGCTACATGGTCCTGCCGCCGGCGCTGGTGGCACCGATGACCGTCGCCCGCTCCCTGCAGGACGGGCACAACGCCTCGCTGGCGCAACTGACCCTGGCGCGCTTCATCGCCGGCGGCCACTTCGGCGCCTACGTGCGCGGCATGCGCAACCTCTACGGCGAGCGCCTGGGATTCCTCGCGGAGCGGGTAGGCAAGCGTCTGGGCGGCCTGGTCGAGCCGCGCGTGCCGGCCGGCGGGCTACAGATGCCCGGGCTGCTCTGCGCGGAAATCGACGAAACGCGCGCCATCGCGGCGGCATACCGCGCCGGTGTCGAGCTGGTCGGGCTCAGCGCCCTGCATCTCGCCGCGCCACCGCGAGCGGGTTTCCTGATGGGCTTCGCCGCCTACACCACGGACGAGCTGGAGGCGGCGGTCGGGGTCCTCGCGAAGACCCTGCGCGGTTTGCGTGCGAATCCCTAGGTCGCCGGCAAGCGTTCAGTCGCGCAGGGCGTAGACGTAGGCATCGACCTGGGCGCCGTCGGCCAGCGTTACCCGGGTCGCCACGCGCCGGTATTCGGTGCCTTCGAATTCATCCAGCGCGGGCCAGTGCTCGGCGAGGCGGTCGGAGACGAACACATGGCCGTGGATTTCCTCGCCGTCGGCGTCGATCGCCAGGCCCGGAAAGCCCATCCCGGCGCCCCAGCCCTTTTCCAGCAGGCGACCGCGGAGGCTGGCCGCCTGCCATTGCCCGCCGATCTTCTGCATCAGGTGTTCGTTGGGACGGCCGGGGCCGAGGCTGCCGTAGACGAAGAGTCGCTGCATCGATAACTCCCTTGAACGGAAGAGCGTGGGCGCAAGACGTGAAGCCTTCCGCCCGCGCCTTTCACTTGCTTGCCAGCGGTGGAGTACGCGGCGGCACGATACGCCGCGAGCCGGTCGACTCGAAGGCCGCGGCGAAGCGCAGCAGCGCCGAGTCGTCGTAGGCGCGGCCGGCGAAGGTCAGGCCCACCGGCATGCCGATGTCGGCCATCACCCCCATCGGTACGGTGACCGTCGGCACGCCGAGGTGGCGGATGGCGAGGTTGCCGTTGGCGACCCAGACACCGTTGCTCCAGGCGATGTCGGCCGAGGCCGGGTTGACGTCGGCGTCCGCCGGGCCGACGTCGGCGACGGTGGGGAAGAGCACGGCGTCCAGGCGCAGGCGTCGCATCCACTCCTCGAGGTCGATCCGCCGGGTTTCCTCAAGGCCGCGCAGGCCATCGGGGAGGGTCGCGATCCGGTCCCAGGGCTTGATGCCGCGCTCGGCCATCCGCACGTATTCGTCCATGCCGGCGGCCAGGTCGCCCTCGCGGTTGGGCAGGGTGCCGGGGTCGTGGGGGAAGATCTGCGGGCCGTCGACATCCGCCAGGCGGTTCAGCTTCGGATCGCCATTGGCGCGCAGGAAGTCGTCGAAGCCCCAGGCCGAGAGTTCCCACAGCTCGTCGTGGAGGAATTCCTTCGACACCAGGCCGCGGTTGAACACGGTGGGCGCGCCGGGTCGGTCGCCCTCGCAGTTCGACACCAGCGGGAAGTCCACCTCGATCACTTCGGCGCCGGCGGCTTCCAGGGCCTTGCGCGCCTGTTCCCAGAGGGCGATGACCGAGGGCCGGGTATGGATGCGCTGGCCGGTCGGGCCGCCGATCCCGGGGGACTCGCTGGTGCCCGCATCGGGGTCGGCGTTGATGAACATGCGCGGCACGCCGAAGCGCTTGCCGGCCAGGGCCTCGGCGCCTGCGGCCAGGGCCGGGTAGCTCGCCGGGCGTACCTCGGAGGCCTTGGGGATCGGCACCCAGGGCTGCATGCGCCAGAGGTCGCCGCGGGTATCGGGATCGTCGGCGACCACCACGTCGAGGATTTCCAGCAGGTCGGCCATGCTCCGCGCATAGGGCACCACCACGTCCATGGTCGGCGTCAGCGGCCAGTTGCCGCGCACCGAGATCACCCCGCGCGAAGGGGTGTAGGCGCACAGGCCGTTGTTCGACGCCGGGCCGCGCCCGCTCGACCAGGTTTCCTCGGCCAGGCCGAAGGCGGCGAAGCTGGCCGCGGTGGCGGTGCCGGCGCCATTGGAGGACCCCGAGGCGAAGGGCGCGGTGAGGTAGGCGGCATTGTACGGGCTCTCCGCGCGGCCGTAGACGCCGCGCTGCATGCCGCCGTTGGCCATGGGCGGCATGTTGGTCTTGCCCAGGCAGATCGCCCCGGCGGCGCGCAGGCGCTCGACGGTGAAGGCATCGCGCTGGGCCACCAGGTCCTTGAACGCCGGGCTGCCGGAAGCCGCGGTGAGGCCCTTGACCAGGTAGCTGTCCTTGGCGGTGTAGGGAATGCCGTCCAGCGGACCGAGGGTCTCGCCACGCGCCCGGCGGGCGTCGGAGGCCTGCGCTTCGGCCAGCGCATCGGGATTGCGCACCACCACCGCGTTCAGCGCGGTGGGCGTGCCGGGTGCATCGTAGGCGTCGATCCGCGCCAGGTAGGCCTGGACCAGTTCGACCGCCGTGGTACGACCGGACTCGAGCGCGTCACGCAGCTCGGCGATGGAAACCTCGGTGACCTCGATCATGCTGTCACCGCCTGGCGAATGGAGACGGGGAGACCGTTAGCGACGCTCATCATCGTTCCTCTTGTTCTCTGCTTGCTGCGACGGGGGCGGACCTTAGCCCGGCGCCGGAAGCGCCAGTGTACCAACTTGGCCGGTGGCGGCGCTGTCCGGCCGGCGTGTCGCGACCGTTCCCGGCCAGGCCCGGCCTCAGGGCTGCCGGGGAGGGTTGGTAGTGCTGAAGATGTAGCGCGCGAAGCGCCATTGGCCGTCGTTTTCGCGGTGCAGGAGGAACACCTCCTGGTTGGCCTCGGCGCCTGCGGGAGCGTCGACGCCGAGCACTTTCACCGTGCCGTTGGAGCGGGTCCGGGCGAAGGCCCAGTCCGGGCCCAGCGGACGGATCTCGTCGATGCTGAAGTCGATGTCCAGGCGGATCTTCGCGAACACCTGCCGGTAGGCCGCGCGTACCGCCTCGCGGCCTACCGCGGGCAGGCTGTGTTGCGGCATGAACACCGGGTCGCGGGCATAGAGCTTCATCACCGCGTCGACGTCGGAGGCATTCAGTGCCTGTTCATAGCGTTCCAACTGCCGGGTGACGGCAGTCTCGACGTTGGTATCCGGGGCCGCTGTGGCGGTGTGCGCCGCGAACGGCGAGAGGCTGGCGAACAGGAACGGAAGCGCCAGTCGGGCAAGGGGAATACGGAGCATGGTCGGTTCTCCTCTAGACACGGACGACGAACTTGCCGAACGCGCGATTGGCCTCCATGAGGCTGTGGGCGCGGGGCAGGTCGTCGAAGTCGAAGGCGGCGGAGAGCAGAGAGGGCAGGCGGCCGGCGGTCCGTTCCCGCACCACCCAGCCCAGTGGCGACTCGCCCAGGTCCATGTACGCGCCTCCGAGCAGGCCGCTGGGGAAGAAGCTCAGGCGGGTCGCGCCGGGCAGGTCCTGCATCAACTGGAACTGTTCGAGCAACGGCGGGCCGCCGAGCAGACCGATCACGCACACCGAGCCGAACGGGCGCAGGCAGCGGACGCTGTCGCGCAGGGTTGGCGCGCCGACCACCTCGAGCGCGGCGTCCACCCCTTCCGGCGCCGCCGCGAGTATCGACGCGCAGAGTTCGCCGTCGTCGATGAACACCTGGTCGGCGCCCAACTGCCGCAGGCGCGCCGTGTGCTCCGCGCTGCGGGTACTGGCTAGCACCCGCAGGCCGCGTGCCTTGGCGTAGGTCAGGGCGGCCAGGCCGACCGAAGAGGTGGCGCCGCGTACCAGCAGGGTCTGCCCAGGCTGGATCGCCAGGCTGCGATCCAGGGCGCCCCATACGGTCAGGTAGGCCTGTGGCAGCGCCGCCAGCTCTTCCCAGGACAGTTCGCTGTCCGGCAAGGCCACCACATTGCTGCGCAGGACCGTGACCTCTTCCGCGTAGCTGCCGTTGCGGCTGAACTGCATGCCGCCCATCGCGGTGGCGACCCGCTGGCCGACCCGGAATTGCCCGGCCGGGTCCTGAAGGACTTCGCCGACCGCTTCGATACCGGGTACCACCGGCCCGGCGATCGGCCCCATCTTGCCGGCGCGCCGGTAGAGTTCGGCGCGGTTCAGGCCGAAGGCACGCACGCGTATCCGTACTTCGTTGGCGTTCGGTTCGGGCGAGGCGATGTCGTGCAGGCGCAGGACTTCCGGGCCGCCAGGCTGTTCGATGACGTAGGCTTTCATGTCGGTGGCTCCTCAGGCGCGCGGTTGGTTGGTGGCGAAGAGATAGCGGTGGATCTTCCAGTGGCCGTGTTCGCGCCGGAACACGAACAGCTCGTTGTTGCCCTCCGCGATTTCCACGTCTTCGGCCAGGAGGCGGGTGCGGCCGGCCGAACTGGTGCGGGCCCAGGCCCAGTCGCCGATGACCTCGACCTCGTGGATGTCGAAGCGGATCTGCAACTTGATACTGGCGAACACTTGCTGGTAGCCGGCGCGGACTGCCTCGCGGCCGACCAGGGCCGGGGCGTGCTGCGGCATGAATACCGGCGCTTCGCCGTAGAGATCGAGGATGGCGTCGATGTCGTTGGCGTTGAGGGCGGTCTCGTAGGATTGCAGGATGGACTGGATGGTCATGGTCGGTATCTCCGTGGTGGGCCACCGTCGATGGTGGGCGAGTCCGACTTTCCTCCTTTCGAATTCGGTATAAAACTTACAGGATAGAGAGTTTATCTATCATTTATGAGAGGGATGCATGGACCTCAATGCGCTCCGTATGTTCGTCGGCGTCGTTCAGGCGGGCAGCCTGTCGGCTGCAGCCGCACGCCTTGAGATACCGCTGCCGACGCTCAGCCGACGGGTCCGCGAGCTGGAGCACCAGCTCGCCGTGCAACTGCTCGAGCGTTCGGTCCGCGGCACGCGGCTGACCGAGGCGGGCATGCGTCTCTACGAGAACGCCGCGCGCGGTGTCGAGATACTGCACGAGGCGGAGCAGGCCCTGGCGTCGGACCAGGCGCGTCTGAAGGGACGCCTGCGGTTGTCGTTGCCGCCCGGCTTCGAACCCTGGTGGGAGCTGCTGGGGGTGTTCCAGCGGCGCTATCCGGATATCCGCGTGCAGGTGTTCACCTCCGAGCGGCGCATCGATCTCGTCGAGGATGGGGTCGACGTGGCCCTTCGGGTCGGCGCGGTTGCCCATGAGGCGATGGTGGCGCGCCGCCTCTTCGCCTATCGCCACGTTCTGGTGGGTAGCCCGCGCCTGCTTGAACGCGAGGGTGGAATGGAAACGCTGGACGACCTGCGCCGTTTCCCGGTCGGCATGTGGTACCCGGGCGGCAGCGGCGAGGGCGCCTGGCTGCTCGGTGGCCAAGCGGTCAAGCCGCGGATCGTGCTGGCGACCAATGACTACGCGCATCTGCGTGCCCGCGCCCTGGATGCCGAACTGGTCACCGAGCTACCACCGTTCATGGCTGCCGCCGCGGTGCGTGCGGGGCAACTGATCGAGTTGCTGCCTGAGCACCCCTTGCCGGAGCAGGAGATCCACTTGCTCTATCCGTCGCACCGGCATCCGTCGACGATCGTCAGGTGCTACCTGGATTTCTGCCAGCAGCACCTGGACCTGCTGCACGATGCCTGTCGGCTGGACGGCCCTGCGCCTGGCGCGGGGTAGGACGCTGGCGTCAGCGTCGTCGCGCCAGGCGCGCGACGACGGGGAGCAGCGCCAGACCGAGTACGGCGAGGGCCGCTGCGACGAAGCCGATTCGTTCCAGGCCGAGAGTCGCGATGGTCTCTCCGCCAAGTAGCGCGCCGAGGCCGATCCCGGCATTGGCGGCGGCGACGTTGCTGGTCGCGGCCAGCGCCTGGGCATGCTGCACCGAGCGCATCACGCGCACCTGGCAAACCGGATAGAGCGCGGTATTGGCCACGCCCCAAAGCGCCAGTGCGAGGCAGAACAGGAGCGGCTGGCCGGCCAGGGGGACGCTGGCGGCCATGCCGAGCGCGAGCAGGACGAGGAACAGTGCGGTGGCGCGCAGCGGCGAGCGGTCGACCAGCCTGCCGCCGAGCCAGTTGCCGAACAGGCCTACCGCGCCGAAGCCCATCAGCCACCAGCCGATCCGCGCCGGAGTGATCCCGGCGATACGTTCGAGGATATCGGCCAGGTAGGTGTATGAAACGAACATGGCACTGAACACCAGCACCGACAGCGCGACATTGGCGAGGAACAGCGGTTCGCCGAATATCCGCGCCTGCCGGCGCAGATCGAGACGTTCGCCACGGTCCACGGCGGGCATGAACAGGACGAGGGCGACGGCCATCAGCAGCGACAGCCCGGCGAGTATCCAGAAGGCGCCGCGCCAGCCGATGCCGTTGGCGGCCAGGGTGCCGAGCGGAATGCCCAGCAGGAGCGCGCAGGAAATGCCCAGGTAGACCCTGGCGATGGCCTGCCCGGCGCGCTCGGTACCGGCCAGTTGCGCTGCCGTTTCGCTGGCGGTGCCCCAGAACACCGGCAGCATCAGCGCCGGCACGAAGCGGGCGACGGCGAGCAGCCTGAGGTCGGTCGAGAGCGCGGCGAGGCCGTTGGACAGGGCGAACACCAGCAGGATGGCGACGAACAGCGGCTTGCGTGGCAGGTGGGCGAGCACGGCGGTCAGCGGCGGCCCGAAGAGCATCACGGTAAAGGCGAACAGGGTCACCAGCCGGCCTGCCGCGGAGATGGATATCTGCAGGTCGCGGGCCAGGCTCGGCAACAGGCCGACGATGAGAAATTCGGTGGTAACGATGAGAAACGCGGAGAAGGCCAGGATCGCGACGCTCAGTGTGGAGCGAGGGGCGGCGGCCGGAACGGGGCTGGTGAAGACGGTCATGGAAGCGGCATTCCTCGAATGGAAGGCCGCCATGCTATTGATTCTCCGAATTCCTATCCCTGGCGTTTTTTCCTCTATGCGAGGAATCAAATTCATTAATTGCCCAAGATGTGGCCGGAGGGGATGAGGCTGCGGCCAAGCACGTCGAGCAGGGCGCCGACCTTGGGCAGGTTTTCACGTCGCTTCTGCCAGGCCAGGTTGATCGACAGGCCGTCGCTGGCCAGTTGTGGCAGGACCTCGCGCAGGCGCCCGCTCTCCAGATGCCGGCTGACCAGCCAGGTCGGCAATTGGCCGATGCCGTGGCTGGCAAGCAGTGCCTGCACCACGCCCTCGCCATCGCCTATCGCGATCCGCGTCGGCATCACCCGTCGTTCCAGCTCGCCTGGCTGGTGTCCCGGGAAGTTCCAGGGGGTGGTCAGGCCATCGCCCTGGCCGTACAGCACGCAGTCGTGAGCGGCCAGCTCTTCCACATCGCGGGGCTCGCCGTGTGCGGCGAGGTAGGCCGGCGCGGCACAGAACACCAGGCGCTGTGCGCCGAGGTAGCGGTGACCGAGGGTTTCCGGCCAGATATCCGGACCGCCTATGCGCACCAGGATATCGATGCCCTGGCTGACGGGGTCGATGAAGTCGTCGCTGAAGGAGATATGTGGCACGAGCAGCGCGTGGCGCCTGGCGAAGTCGAGCACCACCGGTAGCACGTGCAGGCGCCCGTAGGAAGCAGGCAGGTCGAGACGGATGCGTCCGCCTGTCTGGTGGTGCTCGGCGTGCAGCGCCAGCTCGGACTCTTCGAGGTCGCCGAGCACTCGCGAACAGGTGCGGTAGAACGTCGTGCCGGCGTCGGTCAGCGCCAGTCGACGAGTGGTCCTCTCGAACAGGCGCAGGCCGAGGCGGTCTTCCAGCCGGGCAATGGCCTTGCTCACCGCCGAGGCGGTCAGGTGCAGTCGCTCCGCCGCCGCGCTGAAGCTGCCGGCTTCGGCGACGCAGACGAAGACGTCTATGCCTTTCAGACGTTCTGAGGAAAACACCGCGACCTCTCGCGAAGGGGGATGATGCGCGCCATGTTCGCCGAAGCGCGGCGTCGGAGAAAGTCCGCGGGCTGTCGCCGGCCGCCGGCGAGGCGTAAGGTGCGGCGTCGGGGGGACCATTTCACGCTGGGGAATCGTCATGACGAATCATCGTACCGCGCTGGTCACCGGCGCCACCCGTGGCATCGGCCTGGCCCTGGCCAGGCGCTTGGCGGCCTCCGGCTGGCGCGTAGTGGGCATCGCCCGCCATGCCAGCGACGACTTTCCTGGACGTCTGCTGTGCTGCGACCTGGCCGATCCTGCGCAAACCGCCGAGACGCTGCGCGGATTGCTCTCGGAAAGCGCCGTGGATGCGTTGGTCAACAACGCCGGGATCGCCCTGCCGCAAAGCCTGGAGAACCTCGACCTGGCCGCTCTGCAACAGGTCTTCGACCTCAACGTACGGGTCGCCGTGCAGCTTGCCCAGGCCTGCCTGCCGGGGCTCAAACGTTCGCCGGCGGGCCGCATCGTCAACCTGTGCAGCCGGGCGATCCACGGCGCCCGCGAACGCACCGCCTACGCCGCGGCGAAGAGCGCGCTGGTCGGGGTGACTCGCACCTGGGCGCTGGAGCTGGCGCCGCTGGGCATCACGGTCAACGCGGTGGCGCCCGGGCCGATCGAGACCGAACTGTTCCGCCAGACTCGCCCGGTCGGCGGCGAGGAGGAGCGGCGGATTCTCTCGACCATCCCCATGCAGCGGCTCGGGCGGCCGGACGAAGTGGCCGCGCTGATCGAGTTCCTGCTCAGCGAGGGCGCTTCGTTCGTCACCGGCCAGGTGATCGGCGTCGACGGCGGTGGCAGCCTGGGCGGTCGTTGAGGCCGGGGCTCAGATCCGGCGGCTGCGCAGCAGTAGCCAGAGCAGGTAGAAACCGCCGAGCAGGCCGGTCATCAGGCCGATCGGCAGGTTGGCGACGTATGCCAGGCGCTGGCCGAGCAGGTCGGCGGCCAGCAGCAGGACCGCGCCCATCAATGCGCCGGACAGCAACGGCACCCCGGCCGAGCGGGTCAGGCGCCGGGCCAGTTGCGGGCCGGCCAGGGCGATGAAGGCGATGGGGCCGGCCGCGGCGGTGGCGATGGCGGTCATGCCGACGGCGACCAGGACCATCTGCAAGCGCACGCGCTCCACCGCCACGCCGAGCTGGGCGGCGCTGGCATCGCCCAGCTCCAGCACCTCCAGGCGTCGACCGTGGTACAGCGCCAGCGGCACGCTGGCGAGCAGGCCCAGCGCTGCCGGGACGACGTGCGACCAGGTCCGGGTGTTCAGCGAGCCGGCCAGCCAGAGCTGGGCGTACATCGCCTGGTCGAGGTTGCCGGTGACCAGCAGCAGGCTGTTCAGGCCCGACAGGCTGGCGCCGACACCGATGCCCACCAGCACCAGGCGGTAGCCGCCGGCGGTGGCGCCCCGGCGCGCCAGCAGCACCACCGCCAGCGCCGTGCAGAGGCCGGCGGCCAGCGCCGCCAGCGAGGTGGCCAGCGGGCCGGCATCGAACAGGATGATCTGCACGATGGCGCCGCTGGCGGCGCCGGTGGTGAAACCGATGACGTCGGGCGAGCCCAGCGGATTGCGCGAGATCGACTGGAAGATCGCCCCGGCCATGCCCAGCGCGGCGCCGACCAGGCAGGCGGTGAGCACCCGTGGCAGGCGCACGCGCTGGACGATGCGCTGGGCGGTGGGGTCCTGGCCCTGGCCGAGTAGGCTGGCGAACACCTCTGCCGGGCCCAGCGCCAGGCTGCCGGTCCCCAGCAGCGCCGCCGCCAGCGCCAGCCCGACCCCCGCGAGGACCAGGCAGGCCAGCGCCGCCCGTGGCCGCCAACGCAGCGACAGGGAACCCAGGCGCAGGGCGTGGAGACCGTTCACAGGCGGCTCAGGCGGAAGCGCCTGACCAGGACGATGAAGGCCGGTCCGCCGAGCAGCAACGCGACGATTCCGGCGGCGATCTCCGCCGGCGCCGCCAGCAGCCGCCCGAGGATGTCGGCGCCGAGCAGCAGGCCGGCGGCGATCAGCGCCGAGAAAGACAGGATCCAGCGCTGGTCCGGTCCGGCCAGCAGTCGCGCGAGGTGCGGGGCGACCAGGCCGACGAAGGCGATCGGCCCGGCCAGGGCGGTCGCCGCGCCGGCCAGCAGCATCACCGCCAGGCAGGCGAGCAACCAGGTCAGGCGCAGGTCGACGCCGAGCGCCTGGCCGATCTCCTGGCCCAGGGCCAGGGCATTGAGCCTGGCGGCGAGGGCGAAGGCGGCGGCCAGCCCGGCGCCGATGGCCAGACCCGGCCATCCGAGCAGGGCGAAGCCGCTGCCGGAAAGCGAGCCGGCGGCCCAGTGGCGGAAGCGGTCGAAGACTTCCGGCGGGGCGTTCAGCACGATGATCCCGGTCAGCGAGGCGAGCATCACCGACAAGCCGGCACCCGCCAGCACCAGGCGCACCGGGTTGGTGCCGGTCTCGCGGGCCTGGCCGAGAAGGAATACGGCGATGCCGGCCAGGCCGGCGCCGAGGAAGGCGCAACCGAGGTACTGGCCCATGCTCGCCAGGTCGAACAGCGCGACCCCGACGATCACCGCCAGCGCCGCGCCGGCGTTGATCCCCAGCAGGCCGGGTTCGGCCAGCGGATTGCGCGTCAGCGCCTGCATCAGCGCGCCGGCCACTCCCAGCGCCGCGCCGGCCAGCAGCGCCACCAGGGTGCGTGGCAGGCGCAGTTCGCGTACCACCAGGTGGCGATCATCGTGCGGATCGACGGCTTGCAGGGCGTCCAGGGTGACCGCCAGAGGCACCGGCCGCGAGCCCAGCGCCAGGCTGGCCAGGGCCGCCAGCGCGAGCAGCAGCGCGCCGGCGAGCAGGCCCCAGGCGCGCAGGCGCCGGCGGCGCATCGGGGACGCCTGCATAAGCGGACTTCCGGCGAACGGGCGCATGGCTCAGCGGAAATGGCGGGCGACGTTGTCGATCATCTGCCGCCCCGAGTAGTAGTCGATGCGGAAGGAACTGGGGCCCAGGGCGTACACGCGCTTTTCGCGCACCGCCGACAGGTTGGCCAGCACCGGGTCGGCGAGGAACGCCTGCACGTCGTCGTCGCTGGCGCCGAGCAGGAACACGCTGTCGCCGGCGATGGCGGCGGGCAGGTTTTCCCGCGAGATGAACTGGAAGTCCGAGGCGCGTGTCACCTTGCCCGCCAGCGCCTCCGGCAGTTCCGCCACCTGGAAGCCGAGGGCTTCGAGCAGGCGTGCCTGGGGGCTGGCCTGGCGGCCGATGGAATAGCTGCCGGCGATGTTGTAGCCGACCACGCTGACCGGGCCCTGCGGCGGCGCGATGGCCGCGGCGACTTCGGCGGTGTAGGCGTCGAAGCGCTGGATGGCGGCCTGCGCCTGGCGTTCCAGGCCGGTGTGCCGGCCCAGCTCGGTAGCCAGTTCCTGCCAGCTGTGTTTCGAGTAGTCGACCACCAGCGTCGGTACGCCCTGCGCCTCCAGCTCCGCACGGTATGGCGCGGCGCTGTCGGCGCCGGTGGCGGAGGCGACCAGCAGGTCCGGATCCTGGGCGATCACCGCTTCGATGTCGAAGCGCAGGTTGCGGTAGAGCACCTCGACGCCACGTTGGTCGGCGACCTTCGCCCATTGCGAGAAGAAGCCCTTGGCGTCGGTCAGGCGACTTGGCGTGGTGGCGGCGCTGGCCACCAGCGGTGCGTCCATCGCCAGCAGGATGCCGGTGACGCTCGGGGTGGTGGAGACGATCCGCGCCGGCTTCGGCTCCCCGGCCGCGGCGAGGGTGGCGAACAGGCTCAGGGCGAGGGCGAGTAATGGCAGGGCGGAGCGGCGGCGGGTCGGCATGAAGGCTGTTTTCGCTGTAGGGGAAGCCGGGCGGACGGATTCATATGATAATGCTTCTCATGCAGTCTATTCCATAATGTAGAATCGATTCCACATATTCGAGCCATCTCATCTAGGAACCTCTCATGACCCATCGCCTGCACGCGGACGCCGTGACCTTGCGTCGCGACGCGCGGACCGTTTCGCGGAATCTCTCGCTGGCCATCCCCGAGGGTTCGTTCAGTGTGATCGTCGGGCCCAACGCCTGCGGCAAGTCGACCCTGCTGGCGGCATTGTCGCGTCTGTTGGCGCCGGCCGAGGGCCGGGTGGTGCTGGATGGCAGGGATATCCACAGCCTGCCGGGGCGGGAAGTGGCGCGGCGTCTCGGCCTGCTGCCGCAGAGCGCGCTGGCGCCGGATGGCATCACGGTGGCGGAGCTGGTGGCGCGCGGACGCTATCCGCACCAGTCGTTCCTGCGCCAGTGGTCGCCGGCGGATGAGCGCGCGGTAGCGGCGGCGCTACGCGCCACGCGGGTCGACGGCCTGGCCGAGCGACCGCTCGACGCGCTCTCCGGCGGCCAGCGGCAACGCGTGTGGATCGCCATGGTGCTGGCGCAGGAAACCCCGTTGCTGCTGCTCGACGAGCCGACCACCTACCTGGATATCGTCCACCAGATCGAATTGCTCGAACTGCTCGCCGAGCTGAATCGCCAGGGGCGCACCATCGTCGCCGTGCTGCACGACCTCAACCAGGCCTGCCGCTATGCCTCGCACCTGATCGCCATGCGTGACGGCGCGATCCTCGCCGAGGGCGCGCCGGCGCATATCTTCACCGAGCGTCTGGTGGAGGAGGTGTTCGGCTTGCGCTCGTTGATCATCGCCGACCCGGTCAGCGGCACGCCGCTGCTGGTGCCGCGCGGGATCGCCGCCGACGCGCCGGGCTGAGGTGGCTCAGCGCGGCGGCGGCCGCATGCCGGGATGGAGGACCAGGCCGCCGGTGGACTGGTTGACCTGCAGCGCCTCGTGGAACAGCGCGTCGCGGTCTTCCGCCGACTGCAACTGGCCGAGATCGGTCACCGTGGTCATGGCGCAGACGATCTCCTGCTGGGCGTCGAACACCGGCGCCGCCTGGCCGGTGACGTTCGACAGCAGGTGGCTGGTCAGTTCGGCCCAGCAGCGCTCGCGCACCTCGTCGAGCAGCGCGCGGCTCGGCGGGCTGCCGCGGAAGTGCGCCGGTTGCTGCTTGCGCGCGGCGTCGACCACGGCCTTCGGCAGGAAGGCCTGGAACACCAGGCCGCAAGCGGTATTGTCGATGGGCAGGATATCGCCCAGGGCCAGCGGGTTGATCGAGAAATAGGCGCTGCGGTACCAGCGCACCAGGGTCGGGCCGCGCTCGGTCCAGATCGCCACCCCGCCGCTGGCGGCATGCCGTTGGGCCAGGGCCTTCATGTGGCGGGCGGCGATATCCACCGCGTCGATCCGCTTCAGCGCGCCTATGCCGATGCTCAGCGCCGCCGGCCCGAGGTCGTAGAGGCCGCTGAGCGGGTCCTGGCGGGCCAGGCCTTCCTTCACCAGGCTCTGCAGGTAGCGGTGCGCGGTGGAGCCGCCGGTGCCGGTGCGCCGGGCCACTTCGCCGAGGGCCAGCTCGCCTTCGGCGTTGGCCAGGGTCTTCAGGAAGCGCGCGGCGATGGACACCGACTGGATGGTGCCGGAGCGCTTTTCGCCCGGGGCGTCCGGCATCTCGTCCGCCGGGGGCTGCGAAGTATTCAACGGCTCGGTCTCCTCACCACGGTTGATCCATAGGCTTCGGTCCGCGCTGCGGTGGCGCGGGCGGCGCCCATGATACCGATTCCCCGGGGCGGTGGGGCGCCGCGGAAGGGACGGGCGTAGGAGATTCCATATTTCGCAATGAGGAATGTATTCCCCATTGAGGAATGATCTGGTGGCGTGATAGCCTGAATGGAAAAGAGAGTCATTCCCATTTGGAGAAGATCCTTGAACGCCCGCACGCACCGCACGCTCAACCGGGGAATCGGCGTCGTCACGCTGTCCACCCTGCTCGCCTCGCCATCGGCACTGGCCCGGGAAAACCCGCCCGCCGAGGACGAACCCGCCGCCCTCGAGGCGCTGGTCGTGACCGGCGAGAAACGTGAACGCTCGCTGAA
The DNA here is from genome assembly GCF_001836405.1 of Pseudomonas sp. HMSC057H01. Lineage (NCBI taxonomy): Bacteria > Pseudomonadati > Pseudomonadota > Gammaproteobacteria > Pseudomonadales > Pseudomonadaceae > Pseudomonas > Pseudomonas sp. HMSC057H01. The sequence continues at coordinate 62,671 of NZ_KV828514.1, forward strand.
GGACACGGCGTCCTCGGTATCGCTCACCAGCGCCCGCGACATCGACCGCAAGCAGACCGGCAACGCCTCGGTCGCCGAGGTGATCAATGGCAGTCCCAACGTGGTCTACACCGACTCGGTGGGCGCGCCGATCATCCGCGGCCAGGACACCCAGGGCCCGAACAACGGGCAGAACGTGTTCTGGGGTGGCACAGTGCCGCGGGCGACGATCAACCTCGATGGCCACTACCTGAACTACAACGAGATGTTCTTCGGCGCGACCTCGGTCTGGGACGTCGACAGCATCGAGGTGTTCCGCGGCCCGCAGACCACCTCCCAGGGCGCCAACGCCATCGCCGGGGCGATCATCGTCAACACCAAGGACCCGACCTTCAGCCCCGAGGCTGCCTACCAGGCGGAGATCGGCAGCTACCATTCGCGGCGCAGCTCGATCGCAGTGTCCGGCCCGCTGGCGCAGGACTTCGCCGGGCGCCTGGCGGTGGACTACGCGGGCCGCGACACCTTCATCGACTACGACAACCCGAAGTTCCAGGACAGCGGCACCGACCAGGACTTCCGCGCCCTCAACGCGCGCGCCAAGCTGCTCTGGCTGCCCAGCGGAATTCCGGGCCTGGAGAGCAAGTTCACCTTCTCCCACAACGACAGCAACCGCCCGACCCAGGAAGCGGCGACCCGCCCGTTCGACAAGCTCGACCATCGCTCGACCACCATGCCCAGCTGGGAGCAGGACACCAACACCAGCATCCTCGACGTCGCCTATGACCTCGACAATGGCATCCGCCTGTTCAACCAGGCGCAGTACTCGCTGTCCTCGGTGCACCGCACCACCGGCGCGGGCGGCGAGGGCGACGCCGACATCCGCCAGAAGAACGCCTCCAACGAATCGCGGATCAGCTTCGGCGAGCAGGAGGACCGGATCAGCGGCATGGGCGGGGTCTACTACGCCCGCACCCGCACCGACGAGACACTGCACCTGCGCGGGCTGTCGGCCTTCGACGACACGAAGAAGAACCTCGGTGTGTTCGGCGAGCTGAACTACCGCCTGAGCGACCGCTGGACCCTGACCACCGGCCTGCGCTACCAGGAGGATCGCATCGAGCGCAGCGGCAACTCGGTGCTGGCGCCGCGTCCGCTGGACTACCAGAAGACCTTCTCGGCCTTCCTGCCGAAAGTCTCCCTGGCCTTCGCCGCAACCCCGGACTGGACCGTCGGCGGCCTGGTCAGCCGCGGCTACAACCCCGGCGGCGTGTCGCTCAACCTGACTACCCGCAACTGGGCCTACTTCAAGGAAGAAACCATCTGGAACTACGAACTGTTCACCCGCGCCAGCCTGCTCGACGGCCGCCTGCTGCTGAACGGCAACCTGTTCTTCATGGATTTCAAGGACGCCCAGTACAACATCCCGGTGGTGGTTTCGCCGGGGGTGGCGCAGTCGTACACCATCAACGCCGAGAAGGCCCACGCCTACGGCATGGAGCTGGACCTCGACTACCGCCTACGCGACGACCTGCGGCTGAAGGCCAGCGCCGGCGTGCTACGCACCCGGATCGACGAGATGTCCGGCAATACCGGCTACGAGCACAACGAGTTCGCCCGCTCGCCGGGCTATACCCTCAGCTTCGGACCGAGCTGGGACGTCACCGAGCGCCTCAACCTGAACGCCCAGGTGCGCTACCTGGACGGCTACTACTCGGACACCGCCAACACCAAGGCCTACTCGATCAAGGCCTACACCCTCACCGACGCCCGCGCCAGCTACCGCTTCAACGACCAGGTGCAGCTCTATGGCTACGTGAAGAACGTGTTCGACGACCGTTCGCCCACCTACATGCAGGAAAACCGGGGGATCGGTGGCATCGAGGCGAGCATGACGCAGCCGCGGACCCTCGGCATCGGCATCAAGGGCACCTTCTAGGCGCCCCGAGAAGCCGGCCCCGCGCAGGGCCGGCCCAGCCCCAGAGCCCATACAGGAGATTGGCACGATGAGTACCCCGAAACGCCTGCACATCGGCATGTCGCTGGCCCCCACCTGGCTCAGCGGCGATGCCTGGCGGCGCCCCGACAGCAACATCGAAGGCATCTTCGGCAGCGATTTCGCCGTCGACATCGCCAGGCGCTCCGAAGCCGCCCACCTCGACTTCGTGTTTCGCCCGGACGTCAGCAGCCTGCCACTGGATGTGCTGGAGACCGGCTCCGGCTTCGCCAGCCTGGATCCCACCGTACTGCTTGCCGCGGTCGCCCGCGAAACCTCGCGGATCGGCCTGGTGTCGACGGTCTCCACCACGTTCTATCCGCCCTACGTGGTGGCCCGGCAGCTGCAATCGCTGCACTGGATCAGCGACGGCCGCGCCGGCTGGAACATCGTCACCGCGCTGCAGGGCCACGAGAACTTCGGCCTGGACGCGATGCCCGATGCGGAGCAGCGCTACGCGCGCGCCGCCGAGTTCACCCGGCTGGTGCACGACCTGTGGGACAGCTTCCCCCGCGAGGCACTCCTGGTCGACCGCGAGAGCGGCCGCTACGCCGACGTTTCCCGGGTGCGCCCGGTCGACCACGACGGCGAATTCCTCAAGGTCAAGGGACCGCTCAACCTGCCGGCCTTCGGCGAGGCGCGGATTCCCCTGGTGCAGGCCGGCGCCTCCGAGAGCGGGCGCGACTTCGCCGCCTCGGTGGCCGACCTGGTGTTCGCGCCGACCCCGGACAAGGAGGCTGCCCTGGAACTGCGCCGCGACCTTTCCCGCCGCGCCGAACGCCACGGTCGCTCGCCGCGCGACGTGCGCCTGCTGCCGGGCTTCAGCCTGTACCTGGCGGAGAGCCGTGAGGAGGCGCGGGAAATCTTCATGCAGACCCACGCGCGCCTGGACCGCGCGCGCAAGTTCGCCACGATCAGGCAGATGCTCGGCCTCGACCTCAGCGACTGGCCGCTGGACCGGCCGATTTCCGCGGCCGACCTGCCGCCGCCGGTGGCCAACCCCGGCAGCCGCACCCACACCGACCTGCTGCGGCGCCTGATCGAGCGCGAGACGTTACGCCTGGACCAGTTGCTGCTGCGCCCCGAGGTGGTTTCCGCGGCGCACTGGCAGGTCATCGGTACGGTGGACGATGCCGTCGAGCAGATCGTCGACTGGGCCGCCGCCGGCGCCATGGACGGTTTCATCGCCGCGCCGGGAGGCTCGGTCGGCTCGCTGCGGCTGTTCCTCGAACAGGTGGTGCCGCGCCTGGTGGAGAAGGGGCTGTTCCGCGAGCGCTACAGCGCCACTACCTTCGCCGGGCACCTGGCAGAGGAATGATGGAAAGGGCCGGCGACGGCCGCGACCTGGCGGCGATGGCGAGCGAGTGACCGCCTGCGGTTGGCCGCCTGACGGGCCCGCTGTATCGCAGCACGCCATCCGACCGGTGGGGCGTGGTACAGGCGAGGGAGCCTCTGCCTTGGCGTAGATACCGTCGTACCCCGGGGATCATCCGGACAGGTCGCAGCCTGGGCAGCGCTGGCCGTCGGCAGGCCTGGCATTCTGCTGTTACAACCATCCATCCATTCCTGCGGAAACGAGTGAACTCAATCGCCCCGAGCGCTGTCTGTCAGCCGTCGGCCCAACCGGGCCGGGCGCATGGCCCTTGGCCATGCGGTAGCCCCGCCCCGGTCGCGCGCTTGTCCATAACAATTCGACTGGCCGGCTTTTTCGCTCCCCTTTGCGGGTTTCGTTCTCTCGCCATGTGAAGATTGCCATGTCCCTATCCCGTCGCATCCCCGCCGCTCTTTCCCCGTTCCAGAACCGCGTCATCGGAGCCTGCCTGCTCGGCGGCCTGCTGGCGGCCGGCGCCCCGGCGCAGGCCGAGGAGGCGACCGGCAACGCGCGCTGGGTGAGCGACAGCCTGACCACTTTCGTGCGCAGCGGCCCCACCGATGGCTATCGCATCGTTGGCACCCTCACCTCCGGGCAGAAGGTCGAGCTGCTTGGCACCCAGGGCAACTACAGCCAGGTGCGCGGCGAGAACGGCAGCACCGTGTGGATTCCCAGCCGCGACTTGCAGGAGGTTCCCGGCCAGGCCGAGCGCCTGCCGCAACTGGAACAGAAGGTGGCCGCCCTGACCGCTGAGCTGGACGGCATCAACGACACCTGGAAGACCCGCGTGCAGGGCATGCAGGAAACCCTCGACACGCGCAAGAAGTTGATCGACGAATTGCAGGCGGCGCGCAGCAACCTGGACGCCGAGCTCGGCAAGGCCCGCTCCGACCTGCGTGCGGTGCAGGCGCAACTGGGCGACGAGAACAAGCAGGTGCTGATGCGCTACATGGTCTACGGCGGCAGCATCGCCGGCGCCGGCCTGTTCGCCGGGCTGATCCTGCCGTCGCTGCTGAGGGTGCGGCGCAAGCGCAACGACAAGTGGTTCTGAGCCTCCGCCCGCGTCTCTGCGTTTCGTAAAGCAAGCCCCGCCGGCCGCGGGGCTGTGTCGCAATCGCGACAAGGGCTGAAGCGTCAGCCGCCCGGCGAGACGATGATCTTCACGTTGTGCTCCTTGTTGTTCACCAACTCTTCGAAACCGCGCTCGACGATTTCTTCCAGGCCGATGCGACCGGTCACCAGCGGTGCGATGTCGAGGCGGCCGTCGGCTATGAAGGCGATCACGTCGGCGAACTCGCCGTTGTAGGCGAGGGCCCCGAGCAACTGCTTCTCGGTGGAAACCAGCTCGAAGAAATTGAATTCACTGGGCTCCTCGAAGATTCCCACAAGCACGCATTTGCCGGCCTTGCGAATGGCATCGATGGCCAGCTTGGCGGTGTGCTTGTTGCCGATGCATTCGAAGCTGACGTCGGCGCCAAGCCCGCCGGTGAGGGCGCGGATTTCGCCTAGGGCGTCGCACCGCGAGGGGTCGAGCACCTGGCTGGCGCCGACCTCCAGGGCCTTGGCCTTGCGCGCCGAGGACATCTCCAGGGCGATCACCTGTGCCGCGCCGGCGGCGCGCGCGCACATGATGGTGCACAGGCCGATGGTGCCGGCGCCGACCACCACCACGTTCTGCCCGAGCAGGCTGCCGGCCTTCTTCACCGCGTGCATGCCCACCGCCAGCGGCTCGATCAGCGCGCCGGCCTCGCTGGGAAATCCGGCCGGCAGGGCGTAGAGCAGGTTGGCCGGTACGTTGACGTATTCGGCGAAGGCGCCGTTGTTCATCAGCCCGGTGAAGGCCAGGTTCTCGCAGATGTTGTACAGCCCATGCCGGCAGTAGTAGCAGGTGCCGCAATGCTGGCAGGCGTCTGCGGCGACCGCCTGGCCGAGGGCGAAGCCGGTCACGCCGTTGCCGAGGCGGACGATTTCGCCGCTGAACTCGTGGCCGAGGATGCATTGATCCTTGAGGCCGGTGAGCGGGTGCGGCGCCTCCACGGGGATGAATACCGGGCCGGCCAGGTATTCGTGCAGGTCGGAGCCGCAGATGCCGCACCAGTGCACGCGGATCTGCACCCAGCCGGGCGGCGGCTCGGCCGGGAGCGGCACGTCTTCCACGCGGATATCGTGGCGGCCGTGCCAGACGGCGGCGCGCATCGCCGCGTTGGCTTGCGGGGAACTGTTCATGTCGGTCGTCTCCTCAATGCTGGCGGAGGAAGTCGAGCAGCAGGCGGTTGACCTGCTCGGCGGCCTCCATCTGCACCATGTGCGCCTGTCCGGGAATGATCTCCACCTGGGCTGGCAGGCCCTCGGCATGCCGCGCCGGGATGATCGCGTCATCGCTGCCCCAGATCGCCAGGACCGGCTGGCGGCCCTCGCTCGCCACGGCACGCAGGTCGTTGCGCTGGCGACCGTCGGCGAACAGGTTGTCCAGCAACTGGCGCAGGGCCGCATCGACGCCTTCCAGGCGCTTGTAGCGGAGCATGTCCTCGAGCATCTGCCGGGTGACCAGCTCGGGGTCGGAGAACAACTGCACCAGTTGCGGCTTCAACGCGTTGCGGTTGGCCGCCTCGACGAAGCCGCGCAGGTAGTCGCCGTTGATCTCCTCGCCGAGGCCGGCGCTGCCGATCAGGCTCAGCGACAGCACCCGCTGCGGCGCCAGGCGCGCGCAGTTCAGCGCCACCGCTCCCCCCATGGAGTGACCGGCCAGGTGTACCTGTTCCAGGTCGAGGTGGTCGAGCAGGGCCAGCACGCTGCCGCTGAGTTCATCGAGGTCGCCGCGCACCAGGGCCTTGCCGGACTCGCCGTGGCCCGGCAGGTCTAGAGCGATCACCCGCCGCTCGGCGGCCAGCGCCTCGTGGTTGAACAACCAGTTGTTCAGGTCGCCACCGAAACCGTGGATCAGCAGTAGCGCCGGATCGCCCTCGCCGCGGTCGAAATAGCGCAGGAGGCGCCCGTCCAGCTCGACTTTCCGCGGTGCCGGTCCGCTATCCCCAGCGTCCTCGTCGGCGGGTACGAATTCGGCCTGGAAGCGTTGCACCAGTGCGTCGATCTCCTCGTCGCTCGCCTCGCCCTCGACCACCACGCCGAGCAGCGCGCCGACCGCCAGGGTCTCGTCCTCGCGCGCCACCTTGCGCCGCAGCACGCCCGAGAAGGGCGCCTCGACGCTGCTGGAGATCTTGTCGGTCTCCACGTCGAGCACCTCGTCGCCTTTCTCGATATGCGCGCCCTCTTCCTTGAGCCAGGCGTCCACCCGACCCTCGGTCATCGACAGGCCCCACTTGGGCATGGTCAGTGTATGGATCCGGCTCATGCCGCGTCCCTCCCTTCCAGGGCCTGGCGCACGGCTGCCTCGATCTTCGCCGCGTCGGGGATGTAGAGGTCTTCCAGGGCGTCGGAGAAAGGCACCGGCGTATGGGGCGCGGTGACCCGGCGGATCGGCGCGTGCAGCGCGGAGAAGGCCCGTTCGGCGACCAGCGCGGCGATGTCGGTGGCCATCGAGCAGCGTGGGTTGGCTTCGTCGACCACCACCAGGCGGCCGGTCTTTTCCACGCTTTCGAGAATGCTGTCCTCGTCCAGCGGGCTGGTGCTGCGCAGGTCCAGTACTTCGCAGGAGATGCCCTGGCGCGCCAGGCTGGCGGCGGCGTCCAGCGCCAGGTGGACCATGCGGCCGTAGGTCACCAGGGTGACGTCGTCGCCGTCGCGGAGGAAGTTCGCCTCGCCGAAGGGTACGCTGTACAGCTCCTCGGGTACCTCGCCCTGCATCGAATAGAGCAGCTTGTGCTCGCAGAAGATCACCGGGTCGTTGTCGCGGATCGCCTGGACCAGCAGGCCCTTGGCGTCGTAGGGCGACGACGGGCAGACCACCTTGAGGCCGGGGATGTGGGTCCATAGCGAAGTGAGCATCTGCGAATGTTGGGCGGCGGCGCGCAGGCCGGCGCCGACCATGGTACGGATCACCAGCGGGGTGACCGCCTTGCCGCCGAACATGTAGCGGAACTTGGCGGCCTGGTTGAGGATCTGGTCCAGGCAGCAACCGGCGAAGTCGACGAACATCAGTTCGCACACCGGGCGCATGCCGCGGGTGGCGGCGCCGACCGCGGCGCCGACATAGCCGATCTCTGACAACGGGGTATCCAGCACGCGGCCGGGGAACTGGTGGTAGAGGCCCTTGGTGACCCCCAGCACGCCGCCCCAGGCGTCGTCCTCGCCGGGCGCGCCGGCGCCGCCGGCATTGTCTTCGCCCATGATGAAGACGCTCGGGTCGCGGCGCATTTCCTGGGCCAGCGCCTCGTTGATGGCCTGCTGGTAGCTGATCTTTCTCGCCATGATGGTTCTCCTCGTTCTTGTTTTCGGGCGGCTCAGGGATAGGACACGTAGACGTCGCGCAGCAGGTCGTCCGGCTCCGGCTTGGGATCGTTCTTCGCGCGCTGCACGGCATCCTCGATGCGCGCCTCGACCTCGGCGTCGATGGCGTCCAGGTCGCTGGCGGAGAGCAGGCCGGCGTGGCAGGTGCGTTCGCGGAACTGCTTGAGGCAGTCGCGGGTTTCCCGGTAGTGCTTTACTTCGTCGGGATCGCGGTAGGTCTGTGCGTCGCCCTCGAAGTGTCCGTAGTAGCGGGTCAGCTTGACTTCGATCAGCGACGGCCCCTCGCCGGCGCGGGCGCGCTCGATGGCGGCGCCGGCAGCCTCGTGGACGGCGAAGAAGTCGAAGCCGTCGACGGTCACCCCGGGCATGCCGAAACCGGCGGCGCGGTCGGCGATGTGGTCGCAGGCCACCGACCAGTTGGCCGCGGTGGCCTCGGCATAGCCGTTGTTCTCGGCGACGAACAGGCACGGCAGGTTCCACACCGCGGCCAGGTTCATCGCCTCGAACACCGCGCCTTCGTTGGAGCCGCCATCGCCGAAGAAGGCCACCGCCACCGCATCGCTGCCTTTCAGCTTGGCCGCCAGCGCGGCGCCGGCGGCCAGCGGCGCGCCGGCGCCGACGATTCCGTTGGCGCCGAGCATGCCTTTCTCCAGGTCGGCGATATGCATGGAGCCGCCCTTGCCCTGGCAGACCCCGGTCTTCTTGCCATAGATCTCCGCCATCATGCCGTGCACGTCTACGCCCTTGGCGATGCAGTGGCCGTGGCCGCGATGGGTGGAGGCGATGCAGTCGTCGTTGCGCAGGTGCGCCATCACGCCGGCGGCGGAGGCTTCCTCGCCGGCGTAGAGGTGGACGAAGCCGGGTATCTCGCCCGTGGCGAACTCGACGTGCAGGCGTTCCTCGAAGGCGCGGATGGTGCGCATCACGCGGTAGGCATGGAGCAGTTGGTCGGTGCTCAGAGTGGACATCTTGTTGTTCTCCAGGTTGTCTTCACGGGGTCATCGGGGTTCGCTGGCCGGCCAGCAGGCGATGGCGGGCGGCGTAGGCGAGGGTGGCCGGCACATCGACGCTGAACGGGTCGGAAGGGTCGAGGGTGATGCTCGGGCGGTCGGTGGCGCTGAACTCGATCTCGCGCTCTCCGTCCAGCGCCAGGGTCCCGCTGGACAGGCTCGGCGCGTGGGCCACGCCGGGTTGCAGGTAGCCGGCGGCAGAGACCCCGCAGCCCACCAGCAGGCCCGGCGCCAGCGGCACCAGCAGGCTCTCGCGGGCGTCCGGATGCAGGCGCATCCACGCGCCGTGGGGCTCCTCGCGGCTCACCGGCGACCACAGTCCGCAAAGCGCCGAAAGGCCGATGGCGTGGGGTTCGGCGAAGCTGACGAAGACTTCGGCGAGGTCTTCGGCGCGACTGATGGCGCGGGCGCCGATGAACGGCTGCGGCGACACCGCGACGTCCACCAGCGCCCACTCGCAGAGCCCGCGGCGCGGCTCGCGCACCAGCAGGCGCTTGTTGCGTCGCAGGCCGATCTCCGGCGGCACCCGGTTGCTGGCGCAGAGGCCGCCGGCGAGCCCCGCGCCGGTGGCTTCGCGCAGCTCCGGGAAGGCGTTGTTGGTCCCGGTGGACAGCGCCAGCAGGGGGACGTCGCCGACCTCGGCGGCCACTGCCTTGTGCGTGCCGTCGCCGCCGAGCACGGCGATCAGCGCCACGCCGCGCTCGACCATGCGCCGCGCCGCCAGGCGGGTATCCTCGACGCTCTGGCGCAGCGGCATGTCGAGGAACTCCAGGAACGGCCAGTGGCCGTCGCGGGCCTGGCGGGTCTGGCTGGCCCGGAGCACGGCGGCGGCGATGCCGGTCATGTCCGGCGGCAGCAACGCATGGCGGATGCCGGTGGCGCCGAAGGCGGCGAGCAGGCGTTGCACCACCGATGCCTTGTCGGTGCTGGAGTGCAGCCCGGCATGGGCGGTGAGGCGACGCAGGTCGCGACCGGAGGCCGGGTTGGCGATGATGCCGACGATCGGCGAGGGCGGGGTCATAGCGAGAATCCGCCGTCGACGGCGATGGCCTGGCCGGTGACGTGCGGCGCGCAGGCCAGGTAGACGACGAGCTGGCCCATGTCTTCGACGGTCTGCGCCTCACCCTGGGGCAGCAGGCTGGCCTGGTGGCGTTCCCAGGACTGCGCCTCGCTTTCGCCGGCCTGCCGCCAGCGGCCCGACAAGCCGTCCTCGCCGCGCCACATTCCGGTGCCGACGATTCCCGGGCAGAGCGCGTTGACCGTCACCCCGTCGCGCGCGACCTCCTTGGCCAGGGCATTGCTGAAACCGATCACGGCAAACTTCGAGGCACAGTAGTGGGCGAGGTCTGGGAGACCGACCTTGCCGGCGATCGATGACAGGTTGACGATCCGCCCCCAGCGCTGCGCCTGCATCAGCGGCAGTTCGGCCTGGCAGCAGAGGAACACGCCGCGGGCGTTGACGTTCATCACCCGGTCCCAGTCGGCGAGGCTGAGTTCGGCGACCTTGCGGATGCTGATCACCCCGGCATTGTTCACCGCCACGTCGAGCCGGCCGAACTCCGTGGCGACCCGCTCGACCATAGCCCGGACGCTGTCGCCGTCGCTGACGTCGACCCCAAGGGCCAGGCTGCGGCGACCGAGGCTGCGGATCGCGGCGGCGGTTTCCTCGGCGACCTGCGGATCGAGGTCGGCCACCGCCACGTCGGCGCCGGCGCGCGCCAGGGCGAGGGCGATGCCCCGGCCGATGCCGCGTCCGGCGCCGGTCACCAGCGCGACCCGGGAAGACAGGGAGAAATCGTCGGACGACGTAGCGTGCATGCTTCACCTCTGATTGTTCTTGTAGGTGTATGCGGCAGGGCGTTGGGAGGAGCGGACAGTCCGCCCTGCCGTCGCCGTGGCTGGAGCAAGGCCGATGCCAGGTTGCGGCGTGGCGGCCGGAAGGCCCGTCGTAGAGCGCCGGCATGGGAAGGCCGGCGACCGCCGGGGCGACGTCCGGCGAGACAACCCATGTCATCGCGCACGGGTTCCCGGCGAGACGCTGAGACGCTCCGTCTCAGTCGTCGGCTGTGGCGGCCCGGCGCTTGTCGAGGGTCGCCGATGGGCGCTTAATGGGCGGCACAACAACAAGATGCCGAGCAACGGAGGCCCCATGCTTTCCGCACACTCGAAGGACCATGTGGACTGTGTCAGCCGTGTCCTGAGGAACGCCGCGCGCCTGCCGCAGGCGCCGGTGCCGACGCCGATCCTCGACTCCTGGCGCCGCTCCATGGAGCAGCACCGTCTCGACCCGGGGTCCCTGCAAGGGCCGCGGATTCTCTCGCAGACCCTCCTCGACGAATGTCGCGAGCGTTCCGAACTGTTCCTGCGCATCGCCAGCGAAGAGGTGGCGCGACTGCATGGACGGGTGCGCGATGCCGACTACTGCGTACTGCTCACCGATGCCCAGGGGCGGACCATCGACTACCGTGTCGAGTCGACCATCCGCAACGACTGCCGCAAGGCCGGGCTGTACCTCGGCACCTGCTGGTCGGAAGGCGAGGAGGGCACCTGCGGGGTGGCCGCCGTACTCACCGACAGGACTGCGGTGACGGTGCACAAGCGCGATCACTTCCGTGCCGCCTTCATCGACCTGACCTGTTCCGCGGCGCCGGTCTTCGATCCGCAGGGGGAGTTGCTCGGTGTGCTCGACGTTTCCGCCGTGCAATCGCCGGACGACCGCCGTAGCCAGCATCTGATCCGGCAGATGGTGGCGCAGAGCGCGCGGGAGATCGAGAACGCCTTCTTCATGCACAGCGCCCAGGGCCATTGGGTGCTGCGCGCGCACCGTGCGCCGGGCTACGTCGACAGCCAGCCGGACTACCTGTTCGCCTGGGACGCCGATGGGCGCCTGCTGGCGTTGAACCCGGCGGCGCGGCACTACCTGCGGCAGCGCCTGGGGCAGGTGCCGAGCCACATCGGCGAGGTGTTCGACCTCGACGCCCTGCACGCCGCCGCTGACCAGGCGCCGTGCCTGCTGCGCGGCCAGGCCGGCGAGCTGCACGTGCGTCTCAGCGCGCCGCGGGCCAAGGCGCGGCGGCTGGAGCGCGAGGTGCCCGACGACGCTGCGCTCGACCCGCGCATCGCCGAAAGCCTGCGCCTGGCGGTGCGGGTCAAGGACCGCAACCTGCCGGTGCTGATCCAGGGCGAGACCGGCGCCGGCAAGGAGGTTTTCGCCCGCCAGTTGCACCAGGCCAGCGCCCGTCGCGACAAACCCTTCGTCGCGCTCAACTGCGCGGCGATTCCCGAAAGCCTGATCGAGAGCGAGCTGTTCGGCTACGTTGGCGGAGCCTTTACCGGCGCGGCGGCGAAAGGGATGCGCGGCCTGCTGCAGCAGGCCGATGGCGGTACCCTGTTCCTCGACGAGATCGGTGACATGCCGCTGGGCCTGCAGACCCGCCTGCTGCGCGTGCTGGCCGAGGGCGAGGTGGCGCCGCTGGGGGCTGCGCGCCGGCAGGCTGTGGATATCCAGGTGATCTGCGCCACCCACCGCGACCTGGCGGCGCTGGTGGCGGCCGGCGGCTTCCGCGAGGATCTCTACTTCCGCCTCGGCGGCGCCCGCTTCGAACTGCCGCCGCTACGCGAACGCAGCGACCGGCTGGCGCTGATCCGGCGCATCCTCGACGAGGAAACCGCGCACTGCGGCGTACGCATCGAACTCGGCGAGGCAGCCCTGGAATGCCTGCTCGGCTATCGCTGGCCGGGCAATGTCCGCCAGTTGCGGCATGTGTTGCGCTACGCCTGCGCGCTGTGCGGCGGCGCCACCCTGCAACTCGCCGACCTTCCGGCAGAGCTGCGTGGCGAAGGCCGGACACCGGCCAGTGCGTGCGAGAGCGGCGGCGGTCCGGAGCGCGACGCCCTGCTCGACGCCCTCGTGCGGCATCGCTGGAAACCCATGGCCGCGGCGCGGGAACTGGGTATCTCGCGAGCGACCCTGTATCGGCGGGTGCGCCGGCATGGCATCCGCATGCCGGGCCAGGCGGACGACTGAGGTGCGCCGGCGGCCGGCGCAGTCGTCAAGCGCGGAAAATCAAAACCAGCCGTGAGCCTTGCCCCGTTAATGCCGGTGGGCTTTCCCTGTAGCGTTCCGGGCAGCGGCGCAACCCGTTCGGTCGCGCCCCGCCAGGAGCCTACGGAGGAAACCCATGCCCGCCCCGCACCAGCCAGCCCGCAACCCGACCAGGGAGTTCGACCCATGCCGCTAGCCCTGCTGCTCGCCATGGGCGCGTTCTCCCTGAGCCTGTCGATTTCCCCCGGTCCGGTGAACCTGACCATCGTCGCTTCCGGCGCCAACCATGGTTTCCGCCGGACCCTGCCGTTCGTCACCGGCGCCACCCTCGGCTTCGTCCTGCTGCTGGCCTTCGTCGGCTTCTGGTTCGTCCGCGCGATCGAGGCCTACCCGCGCTTCTTCGACTACCTGGGGATGGCCGGCGCGGCGTTCATCGCTCATGTGGGCTACCGCATCGCCACCGCGGATCCACGCCTGGCCCTGGAGGAAAACGGGGTCCCCGGGTTCTTCCAGGGCGTGCTCCTGCAATGGCTCAATCCCAAGGCCTGGATCGCCTGCGCTTCCGGCGTGGCCTTGTTCGCCAGCCCGAGCACGCACGCGCCGCTGCTGGTCTTCATGGCCATCTACCTGGTGGTCTGCTACCTCTCGCTGGCCGCCTGGGCGCTGCTCGGTGACCGCGTGGCGCTGCTGCTCGACAGCCCCCGGCGGGTGCGCCTGTTCAATCGGGCGATGGGCGGCACCCTGGTGCTGACCGCCGGCTACATGCTCTACCTGCAGCTCGCCGCTAGCCCGGATTGAAGGCCTCGTAGAGGTGATTGATGAGGGTATAGGCGATGCTGCTGGCGGGTACGTTGGGCGGCCACACCGCATACACCTTCAACGGCTCCAGGCGCCATTCCGGCAGCACCGCGCGCAACTCGCCGCGACGGATCGGCTCGTCGCTCAGGTAGGTCGGCGGCGCGGCCAGGCCGACGCCGAGGCGGGCCAGGCGGCAGGAGGCTTCGACGCTGTCGACGCGCACCCGCGGGGTGTAGTCGACGCGTACCTCCTCGTCGTCCCGCGCATGACGGAATAGCCGGCTGTCGGGGCGCATGCCGAGCCCGATCCATTCCAGCCGCTGCAGGTCGCGCGGGTGTTCCAGCGGCGCGTGCCGGGCCAGGAATGCCGGCGCCGCCACTACCTGGCGCGGCAGCAGGAACAGGTGACGGGCCTTCAGCGAGCTGTCCGGCAGGTCGCCGATGCGGAAGGCGATGTCGATGCCGTCGCCGATGATGTCGTGGCGGCTGTCGTCGCAGGCGATGCCGAGGTCGAGGTCGGGATGCTCCTCGATGAAGGCTGCCAGGTGACGGGTGAAGTCGCCGTTGACGAACACCGCGGGCATCGAGATGCGCAGGCTGTTGCGGGTCGAGACGGCGCGCTGGCGGAACTCGATGAAGCCCTTCTCGTAGAGTTCCAGCATGGAGCGGGCGGTGTCCAGCAACTGCGTGCCGTCCTGGGTCAGCGACAGCTTGCGGCTGTTGCGGTAGAGCAGCGCACGGCCCAGGTTCCGTTCCAGCCTGGACAGGTGCAGGCTGGCGGTCGCGGCGCTCAGGCCCAGCGCCTCGGCGCCGCCGGAGACGGAGCCGGTCTCGGCGATCTTGGCGAATACGATCAGGTAGCGGATGTCGTCGATCATGCGGTCTCTCGTCGCGGGGGCTGGGTGCATCCTGCGCGATGGCGGCCAGCCGGACAAGCGCGAGAGGTAGAGGGCAGCGGCGCTTCCCGGGCTTTTCAGCGCAGGCTCCAGAAGCCCAGGCGACCGAGGCTGGCCGCCAGTCGCAGGCGCGAGGTCTGCCAGTTGCCGAGGGCACGGATGTGCTGGTCCTCGGCGCTGGCGTAGGCGGTCAGGGCGTTGAGCAGCTCGATCATGCTGCCGACCCCTGAGCGGTAGCGGCCCTGCACCACCTCCAGGCTTTGCCGCGACTGTTCGACCAGTTCGCGGGTGCGCGCCAGGCTGCGGGTCTCGACGCTGAGCGACTGGTAGTTGTTCCACACCTCCAGCGAAACCTGCTGCTCGGTGTCGGCCAGCTCCGCTTCGCTGGCCTCGCGGCGGGCCAGGGCGTTGCGGACCTGGTAGGTGCGTTCGAAGCCTTCGAACAACGGGATGTTCAGTTGCAGGCCGATGCTGCGGTCGCGTTCGCGGGTATCGCCGTTGAAGGCCATCGCCTGGTCGCTATGGCTGCGTGCCAGGTTGGCGCTCAGCGCCAGGCTCGGCCGGCCGGCGGCGCGGCTTTCCTCCACCGAGGCGGCGGCGGCCTTCAGCCGCGCCTGGGCGGCGAGCAGTGCCGGATGCTCGCGGCGGGCTTCGGCGAGCATCTCGTCGATGGCCTTGACGAAGCCGGTGTCGGGTTGCGCCTCCAGCTCGCCGGAGAGGCGCAGCGGGGTATCCGGCGCCAGGCCCATGCGCAGGGCGATGACGCCGAGGGCGTTGCTCAGGGCGCCTTCGTCGCGGACCTGGGCGAGGCTCGCCTGGGACAGCGCGGTCTGCGCCTGCAGGCGATCGGAAAGGGCGGCGGCGCCGGCCCGGTACTTGGCGTCGGCGGCTTCCAGGTTCTGCGCCGCCAGCTCCGCGACCTGCCGCGAGGCGGCCAGGCTGCGCTGGGCGGCGAGGGCGTCGTAGTAGGCCTGGGCGGCGAGGGCGAAGGTGTTCTGCAGGGTCGCGTCCTGGCTGGCGTTGGCTGCCAGCAGCAACTGCTGGGCGTTGCGCAGGGCGGCGCTGCGGCGGCCGAAGTCGAACAGCACCCAGCTCAATTGGAGGCTGGCGCCGCGCCGGTGGCGATGGCCGTCGCCGGAGAGGTAGGGGGCATCGCGATAATCCATGTCGCTGTAGCCGCGACTGGCGTCGAGACGGCCGTCCAGGCGCGGCAGGTAGGCGGACTTGCCGATCCCGACCTGGGCCGCCTGGGCCTTGGCATTGGCCCAGGCGAGGCGGGTCTGCGGGTCGTGGCAGAGGATCCGCTCGATGGCTTCCTCCAGGCTCAGCTCGGTCGGTGGCGGCCCGCCGCGGCAGGGCAAACCGCTGCCGCCGAGGTCGTAGACCGCCTGGCCGGCGACCTGGCCGGCGGTGCCGAACACGTCCGGCTCGTAGGCGGCGGCGCCGGGAACCAGGCCGAGCAGGCCGCACAACAGGCCGGCGAGGGCACGCATCAGGCCTGCTCCCGCGCCGCGGCGGCCTGGCGTTCGGCCAGGCGCGCGGTGCTTTCGTCGAGGCTTACCTTGCCCTGGCCGAGGACTATCACGCGGTCCGCCGAGGCGATGGTCTCGGGCCGATGGGCGACCATGATGCGGGTGATGCGCAGCGCGCGAATGGCGGCGTTGACCCGCTGTTCGCAGTGTACGTCGAGGTGGCTGGTGGCTTCGTCGAGGAACAGGATGCGCGGCTTCTTGTACAGCGCCCGGGCCAGCATCACCCGCTGCTTCTGGCCGCCGGAGAGCACCGTGCCCATGTCGCCGACCAGGGTGTTGTAGCCCATCGGCATGGCCTGGATGTCATCGTGGATGGCAGCCATCTGCGCGCACTGCAGCAGCCAGGGCATGTCCGGCTGCGGGTCGAAGAAACTGATGTTGTCGCTGAGCGAACCGGCGAACAGCACGTCGTCCTGCAGCACCGTGCCGACCAGTTCGCGCAGGCCGTCCAGGCCCAGTTGCGCAAGGTCCAGGCCGGCCATGCGGATCTGTCCCCCCACTGGCGGGAGGATGCCCAGCAGGACGTTGAGCAGGGTGCTCTTGCCGCAGCCCGAGGGGCCGACGATGGCCACCGACTCACCGCCGGCGATGCGCAGGTCGAGGCCGTCGAGGACCCAGGGCTCCTGTTCCGCGTAGCGGTAGCGCAGGCCCTGGATCTCGATGCTCGCCTCGCGATCGCGGAGGTTCTCCGGGAGGATGTCGCCGTGGCTGACCTCCGGGGCCTGGAGGACGATGTCGGCCAGGCGCTCGCCCTGCAACTGGAGCATGCGCAGCTCGAAGAACTTGTCGATCAGGCTGCCGACGCGGCTGTCGAACTGCGACTTGTAGGCGTTGAAGGCCATCAGGATGCCGACGCTGAACTGACCGTCCATCACCATGGTCGCGCCGAGCCAGATCACCAGCAGGTTCTCCACGCCGAACAGCAGGCCGTTGAGCTGCTGGTAGAACAGTTGCAGCTTCTGCGTACGCAGGCCGGCGTTGATCTGTTCCACCAGCAGGCCGAGCCATACCGAGCGGCGCTCGTCCTGGCGCTGGAACAGCTTCAGCGGGCGGATGCCGCGCACCGTCTCGAGGAAGTGGCTCTGCTGCCGCGCGGCGTGGACGATCTGCTCCTCGGTGGCGTTGCGCAACGGCCGGTACCAGATCCAGCGGCCGAGGGCGTAGAGGCTCATGGCGGCGATGGCGATGGCCGCCAGCGGCGGACTGTAGAGCAGCATCATGCCGAGGGTGGCGACGGTCATCAGGCCGTCCAGCACCGCCGAGAGGAAGGCCGCGGTGAGGGTCTGCTGGATGCTGTTCACCGCGCCGAAGCGCGACACCACGTCGCCCAGGTGGCGCTTCTCGAAATACTGCGCGGGCAGCCGCAGCAGGTGGCTGAAGACGTTGGCCTGCCACTGCACGCCGAGCAGGGTGCTCATGTGCATCATCACCCAGGCGCGCACCCCGCTGACCGCCTGCTGCATCAGCAGCAACAGGCCGAAGCCGATGGCCAGGGTGCTGAGCAGGTCACGGTCTTCGCTGACGATGACGTTGTCGATGGTCCATTGCAGGAAGAACGGACTGATCAGCGAGAACACTTCCAGCGCGCCGGCGAGCAGCAGCACCTGGGCCAGCGAGCGGTACAGCCCGGTGACCTTGCCGAGCATGCCCAGCAGCTTGATCCGCGGCGGCGCCTCCTGTTTCTCGAAGCCGCTCTCCGGCCAGAATTCCAGGG
This sequence comes from Pseudomonas sp. HMSC057H01, assembly GCF_001836405.1. Taxonomy (NCBI): domain Bacteria; kingdom Pseudomonadati; phylum Pseudomonadota; class Gammaproteobacteria; order Pseudomonadales; family Pseudomonadaceae; genus Pseudomonas; species Pseudomonas sp. HMSC057H01. The sequence continues at coordinate 80,416 of NZ_KV828514.1, forward strand.
CTACCCCGGTGAAGCTCCGCGAGACTTCCTCCAGGCCCAGCCGGCGCTGGCCGTGGGCGGGGTCGTGGAGCACCGCGCCGCGCCCGTCGACCGCCTTGAGCACGACGAAGTGGTTGAAGTTCCAGTGCAGCACGCAGGGCAGCTTGAGCTTGCCGAGGTCGCCGAGGTCGAGCTTCACCGCGCGGGTGCCCAGGCCGAGGCGGTGGGCGGTCTGGATCAGTTGCTTGAGGGAGATGCCCTTGAGCGATACGGAGAAGCGCCGGCGCAGTTCCATCAGGCCGGTATGGTGGCCGTGGTAGCCGGCGATCATCGCCAGGCAGGCCAGGCCGCATTCGGTGGCTTCGGTCTGCAGCACCAGCGGCAGGCGGCGGCCCAGGCGCAGGGCGAGAGCGTCGAGAAAGGCCATGGGTCGTTCCTAGAGTTTGCCGGTCAGGCTGTAGAGCGGTTCAAGCACCCATTCGTAGAGGCGCCGGGTGTCCTGGAGGATGTCGGCGTCCAGCAGCATGCCGCTCTGCAGCGGACGCGGCTGGCCGTAGGCGGTCACCGCCTGGTCGTCGAGGGTTACCCGCAGCCGGTACAGCTGCTCGCCATCCTGGCCGAGCCCCGGTACGCCGCCGACCATGCTGGAAAGCTCGGCATAGGAGACGCTGGCGCGGGAGATCGACTGCACCTTGCCGTGGTACTGGCCGAACTTCTGGTACGGATAGGCCTGGTAGCGGATCAGCACCGCGTCGCCCGGCCGGATGAAACCGATGGACTTGCTCGGCGCGTAGAGTTCGGCCTGCAACGGGGTGTCGGCGGGAACGATGCTCAGCAGCGGACGCGAGCTGTCGACGGTCTGCCCGGCTTCGGCGAGCACGGCGGTGGCGATGCCGCTCTCCGGCGCGGTGACCAGCAAGGTGCGCTTGGCTTCGCTTTCGGCCAGGTCCTGCTCCACCGCGCTGAGCTGGCGGCGGGTTTCAGCGAGCTGGTTGGCCTGGCGCGCGGAAAGCCCGGCGAGTTCGTTGCGGCGCTCGGTCAACTGCTGCCGCAGCGACGTGCGTTCGCGCTCCAGGCCTTGCAGGGTCTGGCGCTGGCCGAGCAGCTCGGCCTGGCGCTGCTGCAACTGGTCCATGGAGATGTAGCCCTTGTCCATCAGCCCCTGGTAGCGCGCGGCGGCGTCGCTGGCCAGCGCCAGCAGGCGTTGCTGGCTGTCGGTCTGGGCGGCGAGGGTGGTCAGTTCGCGCTGCAGGCTGGCGACCTTGCTGGTCAGGCTGTCGCGCTCGTCGTCTTGCAGGCGGCGAAGCTTTTCCAGTTCGTCGCGCAGGGAGTCGCGGCGTTGTTCCAGGCGCCTGCTGATACCGGCCTGCACCGGGCCGGCATCGCTGCCGTAGCGTTCGCTGGAAAGCACCATCAGGCGCTCGCCACGTCGTACCGCCTGGCCTTCCTGGACGAACTTGCGCAGCACGATGCCGGCCTGCGGCGCGTGCACCTTGACCTGGCCGCTGGCGGGAACCAATTGGCCGCTGACGGTGCTGCGCTTGGTGTAGCTGCCGAACAGGAAGAAGCCCACCACCAGCAGCGCCATCGCCGCGGCCAGCAGGGTGAGAAAAGTGAAGGAGACCGGGCGGATCAGCACGATCTCGCCCAGGGCGCCGGCATGCTGGGCGTCGAGGGCTTCCTGGCGAAACATGGTGGCTGGATCCTGGATTCGAATAATACTTGCATGACACTCCGACACCCTTGCGAAAGTTCAAACGCATGAAGTGCCGGAGTGCGACTTTTCTAATTAGATGGTGGTGCGGCCTACATCACCGGGACCGAAGTTTTCCCGGTATTGGCCCAAGTAACCGACAGCCGTTTCCGCATTGGTGAAGAGACCGACCGTGCCCCCGGCAATAGCGCCCATCGCGGTTGGCACGACCAGGCCGACCAACTGGGAAAGTGCGCCGAAGCCGAAGCCGCCGGCACCGCCCCATTTCCCACCGATTGCCATGCCCGTCGCGGCGCCGTCGACGGCGCCTACGATCATGCCGGAAAGAGTTCCACCCGAAACGCAGGTGACTTCAATGTCATTGAGTTCTTTCATTTCATATATCTCCTTTAGGCTTCCCATGAGTCTGGAAAGCCATTCGATGGTACTAATCCGAAAGAGTGGAATGAACTGCCAGGATTAGCGGTTTTTCATGGGCTCGATAATTCGTTTGACAATGAGTTTCAATATTCGGCGGATGAAGGTTTGCCACTCCGGGTAAACTTTGCGAATGATTAAGGCCGGTTCGTGCGACACCTCGATAAGACCTGTTGAACAAGTCAACGCCGTATCGAGGGCTCATTCATATCGGCTCCGGCGAACCGCTCTTCGTCCGAGTCAGTACGGCCTCGCATAGCGGCATTTCATGGCATCAGCCGGTCGAGCAGCGGCGAGCTGAACAGCCGATGCGGATCGGCTTCGTTCAACTGGCGCGCCGCGGCGTCCCAATCGTTGTCTGCGACCAGGCCTTGGCGTAGCGACTGCGCCACCAACTGGTCGACCACCGTCGGCTCGGCCCAGGCGGCGGTGGGGCTGTAGCCCCAGCCCTTGCTCCACTCCACCCGCAGCGAGGCGTAGTCGCCGCTGAAGTGGTCGAACAGCCAGGCCTCGAACTCGTGGTAGAAGGCGTTGGCCTGCGGAGTGCCGGGCAGGCTGAGGATGTCCAGCCAGATCGCCGTGTCCCATTCCGGCTGGTCGGGGCGCGGACGGATCGCCGACAGACTGGGCACCTGGGCGCCGGGAACGATCGACTCGCCGGGCTGGTCGAGCCCGCTGACGCGAATCTCCACCGGGCCGTTCATGGGGTAGTGGCCGTTGGCGCGGTAGGCGGCGACCATCGTCTGGTACTGCAGGTAGAACTCGTTGATCACCCGCTGCACGTCGCGACGCCGGGTCAGCACCGCGTAGCCGTTGGCGGTGACGCGCAGGGTGCTGGGCTTGATGTACAGCAGCAGGTCCTTGCTCCAGCCCCAAAGGTCGTAGCCCAGGGTCAGCGCCATGCCGCCCACTACCAGGTCGTACTGCAGCTTGCCGAGCAGCGGGGTGAGTTCCGGGTGGCCGGTATTGATCGCCGCCAGCAGGTCGGACAGCGCCTTGGGAATGTTGTCGGAGAAGGGGTAGTTGAACGGGCCGTTGACCGCGCGGGCACCGAACGGGCAGCGCGGGGTCGGCGTCCAGACCTTCAGCCAGGGCTTGTCGGTGAAGGGGAACCAGATGGCCTCGGCGCGTCCGCTCTTTTGCAGGAAGCTGTCGAAGGTCCTTCCGCCGCTGCCGGCCGCGGCGAACATCTCGCTCGCCGGGATGTTCACGTAGCTCTGGCAGCGCATGCGCTTGTTGACCCCGGCCTGGAGGGTCGCCTCGACGATGAAGGCGCGTCCGAGGTGGACGAGGAACGGCGCGCAGGCCGGATCGTCGCGGCGGAAGGTCTTCAGCACGTATTGTCCGGCGGCGCCGTCCCAGACCACCGCGGTCAGCGCCACGATGCTGTTGCTCAGGGAGCCGTAGCTCTGCCCCGGCAGGCGGCTTTCGCCCTGCGCCGGGATGCCGGTGCCGTGGCCGTCGATGGCGAGCACCCCGCCGAGGGTCAGGTCGCCCGGCGCCGGCGTGGCGACGAAGCCGAGCTTGACCCGCTCCAGCTGTTTCAGCAGGGCTTCCATGGTGACGCCGGTCTGCGCGCTGAACAGGCCGAACTCGCCCTGGGCGTCGATCCGTACGCGGGTCAGGTAACGGCTGGTTTCCACCAGCATGATGCGGCTCTCGCAGTTCTCGCCGCCTTTCAGCAGCAGCGGGGACCAGTTGTGACCCATGCCGCGCGGGCGCACCTTGAAGCCGTTCTGCCAGGCCCAGTTGACCACCGCGAGAACCTCTTCGTTGGTGCGCGGGGCGCAGCTCCAGAGGTCGTCGGCGGCGATTTCCCCCGACCAGTTGCGGAACGCCCGCCGATAAAGTTCGAGGCCGGCCGGAAAGCCTGCCGGCGCCGGACAGCTGCTGGCGGCGGCTTCGGCGGGCTGGATGACGAAGGCCGGGGTCCAGCCGGCCACCAGGCCGACCGCGCCGAGCGTGGCACTCTTGCCGAGGAAGCTGCGGCGCGACAGACCGCCGGACTCCTGGTCGGGATCGTCGACGAAGGCGTCGGCTTGCTGGATGGGGTCGTGCATGGCGGTTCTCCTGATCGGGGCGCTGGTCGCCCCTTCCCGGTTGCCGGGTCCTTGGTCGCCGCCGGGGGCGCCCAGGCCTCCGGCGACTGGGGAGGCCCGCTCCGCGACGGGAGCGGGCCGAGGTCCTGGGATCAGGTCCACTCGGTGTCGTAGTGGTAATCGATACGGCTGGTATCGCCGCCGAGCAGGCCGCCGACCGCGGCGACGCCCTTGAACACGCCGTAGCCGAGGGTGTCGGCCAGTTGATGGATGGGGGTCAGGCCGACGGCGTTGAACACCTTGCCGACCGAAGAGATGACCGACGTGTTGAGCAGGTCGTTGGACACCTTGACCACATCGACGATGGCATCGCCGACGAAGCTGAAGAGTCCGGCGCCCGATACCTGGTCGATTTCATCGAAGCTCAGTTCCTGAAGTGTGGCGAGTTGCATGGCGCTATTCCTTCATCAATCAAGTTTTGAGCGATAGCCGGCCCTCTCGCATAAACATCGGTTTGCGAAGATAGAGTGACTATCGGTTGCCAGCCGCTCTGGAAAAGTACTTTGCCGGCTGGTCGCTGAAAATTACTGATCTGCCGGCGAGAGTGTCAATCTGGGAAGTTGATAGGGTGAACTTGGAATATCCATGTTAGGCAAATGACGCCGATATTTTGTCAGTGGAATTGGTCGATGTTTTTTCGAATGCCGCGATAAGCATCTGGATATTGCTGATCCATTGATATTCGTGGGTGCTGGGAAGCGGTTCGCTATTTTTACGAGATGATGCGCCAATCCAGAAAAGTATCGAATTATTGCTTTCGGAAAAAATTCAACTGCCTTGCTGATAGGTTTCTTCCGGTCGAGTTATTGAAGTACACGTCCGGTCGGGCGTTGTTTTTCAAAGTAGAGAAACCGGCGTCATAAATTTGTGCGGATAACTGGCGGGTAAACTTTCCCAGGCTGCGCTTCTGTTGCGAGGAAGTGCCTCGGTTCGTGTCGAGGCGCTTTCCAGCCTTGACAGCCCGGCACAGGCGCGTAGAGTGCCGCGCATGAATCGTGCAGCCCTGACCTTCAAGCGCTATTACGCCTATCTGCTCCCTCATTGAGGCGGTAGATGCGTCGCTGCATTCCCGAACCGCCCGAGGCGGCGGTCCGGTGATCTTCTGCCTTATGTTTGATTTTCTATGTGTATCAGTAGCTTAAGACTGATCGTTTCCACAAATTTTGTCTTCGTTTCCGCAATTCATGCCTATCTAACGGGGTTCACGGCCTTCCCGATCCGGCGGTAGACGCGTTTTGTGATCTCCTGGGTCGTGTGTCCGAGCAGGTCTGAGGCGTCGGCCAGGCTCTCGATATCGGAGGCCGCCTTGGGGCGAATGTCCCGGAACTGGAACTGCATGATCTCCCTGGCCAGATCTTGGTCACCCGCCTTGATCGCTTCCTCGGCTGCGGACTTGCGCGCGGTATCGAACCTGGTGCGAAGCATCTTCTCTGTCATCGGCTGGCCCTTCTCGTTGGTGACCAGCGCCGGAGAGTCGGAGGTGATCGACTCGATCAGGCGGCCGAGCTGCGTCATCTGCCCGTCGGCGCGGCGAAGCCGTATCCGGAGCTTGCGCGACGTCTTGTTCTGCCCCACCAGCAGGTAGTCCCCGGAAACGTCGCTCTTGCGCAGTTTCCTCACGTCAGCCGGACGCTGGCCTGTCAAGTACGCGAGGTCCATCGTCACCCGCAGATCGTCCGGCGCTTTCTCGTAGAGCGCCTTCCACACCTCGTCCGTGACGTACACATCGCGCGGCTGCTCCTTGTTCTTCTTCACCCCGCGACAGGGGTTTTCCATGCTGGTGATGCCCCACTCCCTGGCCATGTTGTAGGCGAAGGAAAGCAGGGTGATCTCCCTATTCGCTCGAACCTTGGCCGTCCTGGCGTCTCGGTACTGAGCGATGGTGCTCGGCGTAATGTCCTCTACCGGGGCTTCGTCAAAGGCGCCCAGCAGTTGGCGGATCATCTTCGAATACTCTTTCTGGGTCTTCGGCGCCTTCGTCGGAACCACGTCCCGCTCGAACCTGCGCAACAGGTCGCCGACGGTCCGAGTGGTTGGCGGCACGGCCTTTCTCTCCAGCTTCGCCCACTTCTCCCGAGCCTCATCCAAGTCCGTGCCCAGCGGGATCTCCCTGCGCCTCCCCTCAGCATCCCGCCCGTCGTAGTAGTAGCCGACCCAGACCTTTCCTGACTTCATCGTCCGGGTACGCTTGATCATGCGAGGCGGCAGGCCCCGGTTCTTGTTGCTCCGCGGTCTCATCATCTAACCCTGGACAGGTCCAGGCTCCACTTTTCGGTTGCTTCCATCGTCGGCTTCACGCCGGCCAGCTTCAGGCGGGCATATACGCGCCCAACTATTGGGCGGTTCGCCGCGGTCACGGCGTACTTCCAGCCGTACCTGTTCAGCCACTCGATCTGCTTGCTCGGGTACTCGCGCCCAGTCAGCTCGGCGACTTCCTCTTCGGACAGGAACTCGGATACGGGGCTAGTCGAGCTTCCCATTCCCTATCTCCTCTTCGTTGCGCGCTACGGCCAGGCGTTGCGGTGCTTCGTGCCGCCTGCGGGCAACCAACTCACCGTCAACCACCTCGGCCGGTTCTTCCAGGCACACCTTCTCCAGGGCCTTGAGCGCAGCGCGGATGTAATTCGGTACGGCTACTGACTTTTGGTAGTGCTCAAGCAGCCGCTGCTTGCCGTCCTCCGTCACGCATTGGAAGTGGTCGAGAGCCTCTTTGGCGGTAGTGACGATTTCCTCTGGCTCTGCTCCTACCTCGCAACGAACCCAACCGATCAGGCGGCGCAGGTGGTTCATCTCGGCCCGGGTCAGCCGGCGCGCGGTCATCTGCCTACTCACCAATCACCTCCGGCTTTCGCTCAACCGTGCGGATCGATCCGTCCTGGCTGTGGACGGTGAGTGCGGGCCGCCGAATCTGCACCGTTCCATCTGGCGCCATCTCCTGCCGCGGGGCGCCGTAGAAAGGGCCGCCCGGGGCGAACGGGTCAGGGATGGCCGACGGATTTTCAAGCAAGAACTTCTGGAACAGGTTCTGGACCGCTGCGGTAAGGGGCCCCGTGTTCCCTCGGTTGGAGCGGCCGCTCTTGTGGTCTGCGCTGTCCTCGAACTCCCCACCAATCCAGAGCAGGCCGCCAACGACTCCGGCGTCGCCCGCGCAGACCTCGGCAGCCTCGGCACGGTGGGCATGATTCACCCCCAGGAGATCGCACAGATCGTCGAACGACAGGGCCTGCTCGATCATGGCTGAGTTTTCGATAAGCCAGGCACCGCTCTCCTCCATGGCTTGTCTCGCAGCTCTGGTGCGATCCAGATATGCCGCTCGCTCGCGCTCAAGCGCCTGCTCGGTGAACGGCATGCCCTTGAGGAGCCTCCGACACACTTGGCGATACTCGGCGAAGCTGGTGTTGCGATCGGCACACACCGCGCGGACGAACATCCGGAGGGCCGCCAAACGGACGCGCAGGTTACGGCGACTGTCGGCGTAGATATCGATCAGCCTGTGCAACGTTGCGCCCTTCATGACCGGTTCTCCTTGTTCGTGTCGCAGATCCGCAGGTCGAC
>NZ_KV828515.1:0-1060 GCF_001836405.1 Pseudomonas sp. HMSC057H01
ACGGGGTAGTGGCCCCTATCCACCCGCACCCATTCCTGGCCCAGCCCTCGCGCTGGGCTTTTTCATTTCCGCCCCGCCGAGGGGATTCGAGACCATGAAAATGCCCGACAAAGACCCCATCACGTGGGCTGCGCTGCTGGCGTGGCTGTCTGCGCACTATCCGCAGCTGTACGCCGCCGGCCTGTCCTTTGTGGTCGCGCTGACCCGGGTGATCTACGGCGGTGGAACGCGGCGCCAGGCGCTGCTCGAGGCAACGCTCTGCACCTTGATTACCTTGGGCCTGATTCCGGTCCTTGAGTGGTTCGGCCTGCCACAGAACATGGCTACCGCTGCTGGGGTGTTCACCGGTTTCCTAGGGGTGAAGAAGATCGCCGAGTTCGCTGATCGGATCGCCGACTGGAAGTTTCCGCGCCGGGGGGCTGGCGAATGAAGATCACCGCTGACCAACTCGACCGCGCTACCGGGTGCGGTGCTGCTACTGCCTCGACTTGGGTTGAACACATCAACGGCGCCATGGCCCGGTTCGAGATCAACTCGCCCGAGCGTGTGGCGATGTTTCTCGCCCAGGTCGGGCACGAAAGCCAGAGTCTGCGCCGATTGGTCGAGAACCTGAACTACTCCGCCGAGGGTCTGCTCAAGACCTGGCCGAAGCGGTTCACGCCGACCGAGGCGAAGCAGTACGCCCGCCAGCCAGAGCGCATCGCGAACCGCGTCTATGCCAACAGGATGGGCAATGGGTCGCCGGATACGGGCGATGGGCATCGATACCGTGGTCGTGGCCTGATCATGATCACCGGCCACGACAACTACGCCGAAGCTGCACGCGCCCTAGCGCTGCCGCTGGTGGCGCAGCCGGAACTGCTGGAGCAACGGACCTGGGCAGCCATCGCAGCGGGTTGGTTCTGGCAGTCGCGCGGTTTAAACGATCTGGCCGACCAGGGCCGTTTCGAGAAGATCACCCTCCGCATAAACGGATCGTTTACCGGGGCCGAGGATCGCAACGCCCGGCTCGAATGGGCGCGTGCTGCGCTCAAGGGGGAATGATGCTCGGGTTCACGAC
>NZ_KV828516.1:0-280 GCF_001836405.1 Pseudomonas sp. HMSC057H01
CCGACTACGACCACATGCGTGCCGTGCTGCATGCCAGAAGCCTGGCCCAAGGAGCGCTGGAGAACGTCAGGAAGGTGGATTACAGCGGCTCCCCGCAAGCCTCTGCCAAACCGAAGCCATGCGGGCAACCTCTCGCTCGAATGGGTGAAGCGCCGCCACAGGAGGCTAGGACAGAACCTGCAGAACCAAGGGAGCACACACCAGGGACAGGCATTCAGGGAGATGCAACCGCGTGGGAAGAAGCGCTACCACAGCCACCTGACACCTTCGAGCAAAGCGT
>NZ_KV828516.1:380-15587 GCF_001836405.1 Pseudomonas sp. HMSC057H01
GCAAAGCGTGCTGTTCACTCTGATGGCTCAACACCTATCGAACCGTGCCGCCACGGCCTCCGCGGCTTCCACCGCAACAAGCGGATCTGGAGGATGGGGATCTACCGCCCGAAGCAGTCTCGCCTAGCGATACCGATACTGAGGGGCCGGCTACCGGACGAAAGGTAGCTGCGCCTCCCAGCAGTTCGCTAGGCCTGTAGGAAAAATCTGGAATTACCGAGAGCGCCTGGATTCCAGCGCCGGCATGCTGGCAGAGCCCCGCAATTTCAAGGCCGAAACCGCAGTACCCTCTGTAATCGCTGATTACGTCGAGGGCACATTGCTACGCCTGCAGAATGGTTTCAGGGCCTGAAAAACAGAAAAGCCCACCTAAATAGGCGGGCTATTCCATATTGACATCACGTCAATGCGGGCCTAATGTTCGGCCCAGACGGCTGCTGGACAAGTAAAAGGTGCAACACCCCTTCCTAGGCCTGTGCAACTCGCCCCTTCGAAAATGGTGGGTCGTGTAGGATTCGAACCTACGACCAATTGGTTAAAAGACAATTGGCCTAGGTCTCTCTAGGAAGGGTTTTAAAGCCCCGTACCGATTTAGCTGAGCAGCCTCTAATGACCCCATTAGAGGCTATCTCAATGAAAGCGACTTCGGTTGTATCCACCAAGGGTGGTGTAGGGAAGTCCACCACCGCCGCCAACCTCGGTGCATTTTGCGCCGATGCTGGCCTGAAGACCCTCCTCATCGACCTGGACCCCGTCCAGCCCTCCCTATCTTCGTACTACGAGCTTCCTGAAGTCGCCCAGGGCGGCATCTACGACCTGCTCGCCGCCAACATAACTGACCCAGCGAGGATCATCTCCAGGACGATTATCCCCAACCTGGACGTCGTGATTTCCAACGACCAGAACAACCAGCTCAACAACCTACTGCTCCAGGCGCCCGATGGCCGGCTCCGGCTGGCAAACCTCATGCCGTCCCTGAAACAGGGCTACGACCTGGTGCTGATCGACACCCAAGGTGCGCGCTCCGCTTTACTAGAAATGGTCGTGCTCGCATCGGATCTGGTTGTTTCCCCCCTGCAGCCCAACATGCTCACTGCCCGCGAGTTCAACCGCGGCACCATGCAAATGCTCGATGGACTGCGTCCCTACGAGCGCCTCGGCATGCGGATCCCCTCGGTTCAGATCGTCATCAACTGCCTGGACCAGACCAATGACTCCCGGGCGATTCACGAGAATGTGCGTGCCATCTTCGATGAGCATCAGGACATTTCTGTGCTCGAAACGACTGTCCCGGATGCCGTCGTGTTTCGCAACGCAGCATCGCGCGGGCTACCAGCGCACCGCCTCGAAACGCGGCAACCCTCCAATCGCACATCAGCGCCCGCGCTGGAAATCATCCGTAACCTGGCCATCGAGGTCTTTCCCGAGTGGACTGACCGCTTCCTCGCGCTGACGCCGGAGGCGGTAGCAGCACTGGTCAAGGGAGGGCGCTGACATGGCGAAGCCTCCTATCACCCAAGCCCGCGACGTCGACGCGGAACTTGTGCTGCAACTGAACAAGTTCGGCAGCGCCGCCGACCTTCGGAGCCAACAGGCCAAGTTGACCGGCGCTGCGCGAGAAATACGCAAGCTGACTGGTGGCGGTACCGACCTGTTCGGGAAGCTGGGTTGCTACTTGAGCTTCGAGCAAAAGCAGCTCCTACAAGACGCTGCGCGCTTGCTCGACTCGGTGAACCAGCAGGTCGAGCATGCGAAGGAAAAGCGTGATCGCGACGAGAAACAGGCCAAGAAGCGGCGTGAGCTGCGCGGGCGCCTGGCCAAGCAACTGGTCGACTCGAACTACCCGCTTCCGGGAAATACGCTCGAAGAGCGGCTGGAAATCCTGCAGATCGCGTTGATCTACAACCGGGCCAAGGTGTTCGATCCCCTGTACTCCACGCACCAGCTCCACTCAAAACTCAAACGCTGGCTGGAGCGTCCCAAGCAGCTCATCGGGTGGCGCAGTGAAGCCGAGTATTTCGCAAGTCAGGTGGGGAGCCTGCGATGTGACTTCATTAGCCACCTGACTCACGAAATCGCCTACGACGATGGCAGTGAAGTCGAGGAGCGCCTGCGCGTCATCAAGCAGAAGACCGCACAGATCGCTCTGACCAGCGAGGAGCAGGAAACCCTTCAGCTCTGGACAGACGCTCTGCAATCGGCTCCGGAGGGCCTCATATGAACCTCCAGAACCGCAACAACCTCATCCTGAGCCTGATCGCCGAGACCCAGTTCGACGCCTACGTGCAAGGCTACATGGCCAAAGCAGGCGCTGCCGCCGGTGCTTCCGACAATCTGCTGGTCGAGGCTGAAGGTGCTGCGATACTGCAGGGCCTTGTCGCTCCGGTTCGCGCTCAGCAGCGTGCCTGTGGACAGCCACTGCAGAACGCCCTGCTCCAAATCGCCCACGACCTACTGTTGCAGACGAAGTCGCAACTGGCCATCGCGGCCAATGCCAGCTCGATCCACGTGATCCAGCGGGACATGAACAGGGCTATCTGGAATATCGCGACTGCCATCGATCACCTGGCCGAGTTCGCCCAACCCTCCCAGGACACCGTGAAGGTCATCGAGCGGCTGATGCTCTTCGTCGGCAGCTCGCCTAGCCCGGAAGGCCAGCAACTGGCCGCAGAGGCAAGTGCAGTGCTTGGCATGAGCGAGGGGGGCCTGGCATGAAGCCTATGATTCAAGCCCACCTGGTCGAGCGCGACCAGTTCGGCTTCTGGACCCATCCGAACTATCCGGACCTGGCCGACAACTGCTCTTCCAGCGAGGCGCAGGAAACGCTGCGCCGGCTTGGACTGGAGTTGCAGAACGTCTTCATGGAGTCGGATGCGCCTCGCCTCTACGACTCTGCCCGTTCGGACCAACGATACAGCGAGTGGATCCCAACGCGGCCCAAAGGCGCCGGTTGGTTCGTGCTGTCGATCCACGATACCGATAACGGCCCGGTGTGTCAGTACGTGCGACCGCTCGGAGAGCACCTGAGTCCAATCGATCTCGATGCGGCAGCAGAACAGCATGAGCGCCTGCTCAGCGAGGCTTGTGCCAAGGCCTTGAATCAGCGTGACGTCGCCCTGGCCAGGGTCGCCTCGCTTGAGTCCAAGCTGGCCGAACTGGAGAAGCAGGAACCCGTTGGTGTGATGCGCGCGTCAAGCGAGATGGGGGTAGCGCCTTACGCGGATATCTGGCCTTGGCTGGAGCCTGGCCAAAAGCTCTACACCACCCCAGTAGCCCAGGCTCAGCACTGCGTGGTGCTGGACGCTGAGAAGCTGATCGCACAATTCAAGGACTGTGCGTCGCATGCCGGAGATCCCGAGCGAGCTGCAGCATTCAACGATGCAATCAGCGAGGTACACGCCATGCTCGCCGGCGCCCCTTCCCAAGCTAAACCCAGCAGCGACGAAGAGCAGGGAGGCAGGCCATGAGTGAAGCCAAGCTCAAGCCCTGTCCACTCTGCGGCAGCACGAACATTCGAATGCTGGAACCCGAGCTGCTCGACACCGATGCCTGGAACTGTGCCATTGAATGCCTGGACTGCCGGGTTCACATCGGGCCGTCCTACTGCGAGCCAGACCCGTTAACAGCAAGGTATTCAGCACAGGTCGACTGGAACAGGCGCCCAAGCGCAAAAGCCCCCGCGGACGAGCGTGAGCAGTTCTTGATGGCCAACCTGCTCGCCGCCCTGGAGGTCGCACTGGGCAACGTAGCAGCCCTGGCTATTGTCGACCGGGTACGGCAGGTCGCAGACCGAATTTACCCAACTTCAAACCTCTCCCCTGTTCCGCAGGCCTGGCTCGATGTACAGGCCGAGCGCCGGCGCCAGATCGCCGTCGAAGGCTTCGATACCAGCAACGACGACGCTAGCGCTGGCCAGATCGCCCTGGCAGCCGGCTGCTACGCGCTCCATGCCGGCGGCATCGGCACCGACTGGCCGGGCGGCATTCGGAATGGCTCTGCACTGTTCTGGCCCTGGGACGAAGAGTGGTGGAAGCCTAAGTCGGCGCGCGAAAACCTGGTACGCGCCGGCGCTCTGGTGCTAGCCGAGATCGAGCGCCTGGACCGCTCCGCCACCGAGCAGGGCTCAACCTGCTGCAAGGGGAGCGCGTAATGGACAAGCAAAAAGTCCTTGCCAAGGTCGAGAAGCTGATGGCCCTGGCGAATGCCAAGGGGGCCACGCCGAACGAGGCGGAAACCGCATTGCGCCAGGCCGCGATCCTGAAGCGCCAGTTCGACCTCAGCGAAGCGGAGATCTCGGCCCACACGGTGGAAACCGCGTGCGTTCCCACTCGAACCAGGCGCTCTCCTGCCCCATGGCTGCATGAACTGGCCGGGATCTGCGCCAATTCCTTCGGCTGCGACTACCTGGCGGCATACGCGATGCCAGCGGGCTGGACGTTCAAGTTCATGGGCCGAGGGATCGGCCCTGAGCTAGCCGCTCACGCCTACTCTACGCTCCACCACCAACTGGTGGCGGCGCGCTCGGCTCATGTCGCTCAACAGAAGCGCTGCAAGCTGTCGACCAAGCGCCGTCGCAGCAAGCTCTTCGTCGAAGGCTGGCTTCTCGCAGTGCGTTCGCTGGTACGTGACTTTGCCGGCAGGCCGGACGAGTCGACTCAAGCAGCCATCAAGGCCTACCTCGAACTACACCATCCGGAGCTGAAACTCCTGGAGCCGGCAGCGCCGACGAAGCCCCTGGCCTATGACCAGGCTTCGCTGCACGCAGGCTGGGAGCACGGCAAAAACACTCGCCTGCACCGCGGCGTCAGCCGGCGAGTTCAGGGCGCGCTCGAGCAGGGAGGGTCCCGATGACTCGCTCTGCTCTCTCGAACATCGCCTACGAGGCTCTGGTGCGTGCCCGCCGCAAATTCAGCAACCGAGAGGAGCGCTGCATCCGCGAAACCTGGACCGCCGAACAGGAACTGGTGCTGCTGCGCCTGTATCCGGATATGCCGAACGAGGTCCTGGCAGCCAGGTTGAACAAAACGCTCCAGCAGATCTGCTCCAAAGCGTATCGGCTCGGGCTGAAAAAAAGCCCCGAGTTCTCCAAGAAGATCCGGCAGGACTGGGACAGCGCAACTCGGTTCAAGAAGGGAAACACCCCATGGAACTGCGGCATGAAGGGGCTTCCCGCGCGAGGACGCTCATCGGAAACGCAGTTCAAGAAGGGGCAAAAACCCCACACATGGCTCCCAGTCGGCAGCACGCGGGTCAGCGCTGATGGCTACCTGCAACGAAAGATCTCGGATACCGGCTATCCCCCCCGGGACTGGAAGAGCATCCACATCCTGCTCTGGGAAGAACACGTCGGCCCCATCCCAACCGGCCATTGCGTCTGCTTCAAGGACAACAACAAGCAGAACGTCGTCATCGACAACCTGGAACTCATCACCCGGGCCGAACGCATGCGCCGCAACTCCATCCATCGCTATCCACCTGAGCTGAAGAGCGCAATCCGCGTCATCAGCAAGCTCAAGCGCACCATTCAGGAGGTCGAGCATGAAAAACAAGATTGAGGATCTGCGTAATCACCTCTTTGCCACCATCGAAGGCCTGCTGGACGAAGAGAACCCTCTGGATATCGAACGCGCGAAAGCGGTGGCTCATGTGGGTTCGGTGATCATCGAGTCCGCCAAGGTGGAGGTGAAAGCGCTGGAGATCATCGGCGCCCCGGGCGGAAGCACGTTCATGCAGATCGGCCGGGAGGACTCGAAGTGAGTGTTCTGGAACTCACGCCGCCGCACTCCGTCGAGGCGGAGCAAGGGGTACTCGGTGGCCTGATGCTGGACAACGCGGCATGGGACATTGTCGGCGATCACCTGCAGAAGGAGGACTTCTTCCGGCATGAACATCGGCTGATTTTCACCGCCATCAGCGAGTTGGCCGCGAAGGACGCCCCGTTTGACGTCGTGACGGTGTCGGAAGCGATCGAAGACCTTCCAGAAGCCGGCGGGCTGGCCTACCTCGGCCAGCTCGCTGACAACACGCCCTCCGTGGCCAATATCGAGGCTTACGCGCAGATCGTTCGCGATCGGGCGCACCTGCGGCAGTTGATGTCTCTCGGGCACCACTGCACCAGAACCGCCTCGAACCACCAGGCGAATCCCTGTGAGGTTCAGGAGGAGATCGAGCAGAAGCTGTTCGCCCTCGGCCAAGATCAGCACAAGTCCGACTTTGTCGATATCAACAAGGGCCTCGCGAAGATCGTCGACACCATCGATTACCGCTTCAACAACAACGTGACGGTAACGGGGGTCCCGACTGGCCTGAAGGATCTCGACGAGCTCACCGGCGGACTACAGAAATCGGATCTCATCATCGTCGGTGCCCGCCCCGCGATGGGCAAAACGTCGTTTGCCCTCAACTTGATCGACGCCGCGCTGCAGAGCGAACAACAGAAGTCTGTCCAAGTTTACAGCATGGAAATGCCAGCAGAGCAGCTGCTGTTCAGGCTGGCCGCCCTGCTTGGCCATCTGGACCTTGGCAAGCTGATGAAAGGCCAACTGCAAGAGGAGGATTGGCCCCGGCTGTCTGTCGCGATCAAGCGCATAAACGGCTATGGCAGCCGCCTGGTCATCAACGACCAGGGCAACCTCACGCCGACAGAGCTGCGCGCCAAGGTTCGCCGCGCGGCCAGGAAGTACGGCCACCCCGTACTGATCTTGGTCGACTACCTGCAGCTGATGCGCTGCCCAGGCCTGGAAAACCGAGCCACCGAGATATCAGAGATCTCCCGCTCGCTGAAAGCGCTGGCCAAGGAGATGGACTGCCCCGTCGTGGCCCTATCCCAGCTCAATCGCACCCTGGAGAACCGGCCGAACAAGCGACCGAACAACGCAGACCTGCGTGAGAGCGGCGCGATCGAGCAGGACGCGGACGTGATCATGTTCGTGTACCGCGACGAGGTCTACCACCCCAACACCGAGGCCAAGGGCATTGCCGAAATCATCATCGGCAAGTACCGCAACGGCCCGATCGGCACCGTCCGCGCCGCCTTCATCGCCAACCAGACCCGCTTCGCCGACCTTGCACCAACTTGGCAGGGAGCTCTTGCATGAGCCCCTTCATTGAACTTCCGATCTCTCGCCGGCGGGAGCCGGCAAGGAGTCTAGTCATGCGTGACCAGCAGCCCGCTAACAATCTCCTTTCGATAGCGAGCGCCGAATGGATACAAGCCTTGCAGAACTTCTGCCACCACGGACGAGTGTATGACGGGTCCACCGCCAATGCCTGGCTATTGGATGCCTGCCTACTTGTTCCCAACGCTGCCCTCATCCACGGTGTCATCGAGTACGTTCTTAACAGCCGTGAGGACATACCATACGGAGGGCTACGCCCAAGCTGGGTAGCTCAGCGGCTCAAGCAGGAGGGATTGATTAGTCACCGGTGCGGGGCAGTCTTGCACTGGCAGGAGCACGGCTATCGCTTTTCCACGGTGGTCAGGATCGACCCCGAACAGATTTGGCCCGATAAGCGCTCGAGACCCGAAGCATTCGTTACCGGACCACTAGATAGCCAGGAGCTTGGGGTAATTGAAATCCTGGCGCATCCGAACGCCAGACGTCGTAGTCCGTCCCCGGTGCGCCTGGCAGCACTGGTTCGATCTTCGCTAGCCATACCTGCTGAGCCTCTTCATCCCATTGCAAGTCCGCCAGCTCTTCATGCAGTGCTAGCCACCTATCCCGAATTGGCATATCCCGAATGGTTTCCAGTGGCCAGGAGTAGCGACGCATGAGCGCATACTCAATGGCGTCCATGCCCCATAGCCTCCAGCCTTTGTCACGTGCCAGTGAGTTACCAAGGGTACACAACACAAAGACTTGGCTTATCCATTGGGCTCTGGCCATCGTCATAGCCAATCCGTCCCCGTTTTGTGAGTCAGGAACGCATGCCTGGATCTGGATAAGCATCTCGTCGTATCCAAAGCGGTATTCGTTCGTCATGCCGGACCTCCTGTGGTCTGGGTGGGTTTGTTTGGCGACGCCAACCTTACCACCGGATGTGTCCGGCTCCCTTCTAGCAGCGACCGTCACGCCTTCAGCGCTACCGGTCCTGCAACCTCATTTTTCATCTCATCTTCCGCTGCCAGTTGCTGGCCCAAGCCGGCAAGGAGCCCATGCATGAACACCTCCCAGCACCTGGTCACCCACCAGTGCATGAATTGTGGTCAGCACCACCCATACCACCTGGTGCGCCAGATTCTTCCCGCCGAGAACACCCCAGAAGGAGAAGCCGAGGTGTTGGTCTGCCCCTGCTGCGGGAGCTACGACGTCCATCAGTTGGAGGCTGTCTTTGATGAACACTGAAGCCCGCTTTCCGAGTATCCACGCCTCGGCCGCGTTCACCGACTCGGCGGTGGTTCATGCCAATCACGTTGGGGTCAACCCCATCGAGCTGGACGCCCTCAGCCAAGTGATCTCGCGCCTTTCGCGGGACGAGAGCACGGTCGCACCCAGTTCGATGGAGCGAGAGCTTCGTGAGCTGGAGGAACTGGGGTACATCGAAATCTCGACCACCCAGGCCGGAACCCTGGTGGTCACTACGCGCGCTCCGGGGCAACTGCTTTCGGCCTACTTCTGGTCGGTATGGATCCCTCGCCACCTGTTCAGTTGCTCGCTGAAGGTGAGCTTGATGCCACACCTCTGCTGCGGCACTCAGGGCTCCCAGCACCTCACCGCGGTGTTCCGCATTGCAGGCAGCAAGGACGCCGCACGTGAGTTCCTGCATCAGTTGGCCAACAACTATCCCGGGCATGAGCCCGAGTTGCCCGAACTGGTGGCCGTTCAGGTCGGTGATGCACTCAGCAAGGAGGCCGAATCATGAAGGCATCCCAGACCTATCAGTGCATCGTCAAGTTCAATGGCGCCGGCTTCTGGACCAATACCATTCAGAAGCAGCGTGCGACCTGCACCTGGAGCGACAAGGTGGCAGCCTCCCGCCTTGCCGAACGGCTGTTTGGCGAGGACAACGCCTACATCACCCGTATGCCGGCACAGGCAGGCGACCACGATAAGCGCATCGAGAGCCGCTGGGAGCTGTGCTGTAGAAATCCCAAGGAGGTAGCGCGCGATGGCTGACGTCACTGCCTACCGGCCGCTCGAGCACTTCCAGAAAGGCGAGCTGATGCTCGAGCTCAAGTTGCGTGAAGGTCCTTCGTGGATCTGTCTGAACTGCGGCTATCACCTGGATGGCAGCGGCGCACAGCCCTGCCCTGACTGCGGAAAGTCGCGCTACTGGACCAGCGGTTGGAGTGTAGGTCGTGGCCATCGCTTCTCGGCAGCAAGGGAAGAGTGGGAAAGCCGCCTCAGGACACGGTCGCGGGCACCTGTCGCGTCAACGGCACCAGTAGCAACTGACGACGTATGCACTCAACTGCGCACAGAGGTCCGCATGCTGCGTTCCGCGCATGACGACCTGGCCTGCAGCCGGCAGAGCGATCGTCGCAGCCTTCAGGCGCTGGTGAAACGTCTCCTGCATGCCGCCGCCACCGACAGCCTTCCCCGCTCCTTGGCAGAGATGGAGACCTGGCTGCAGCTCAACAGTAGTGAGGAGACCACGGATGCGTAGTTTCCTTCGCGGCGCCCGGGAAAGCGTCCGCCGGCTGGTGGCCTTCGCTCAAGCCGAAGGCTGGAGCGTCGACCGCTCCGCCGGCGGCCACTTGAAGCTCAGCAAGATCGGCTGCGCCTCGATCTTCATCTCTTCCACGCCAAGCGACGCACGCGGCGAGCTCAATGCCCGCGCCCTGCTCCGTCGAGCCGACAGGCAGCGTTCCCTGAACCAGGAGTCTTTCTGATGCCTATCAAACACGCCATTGTCCACCTGATCGAGAAGAAGCCCGACGGCACCCCGGCCGTGCTCCACGCGCGCGACGCCGAACTGGGCGACTCCCAGGCCACCGAAAACCTGCTGGCCGACCTCAACGAAAGCTACAACGCCAAGAACAAGGCCTGGGGCTTCTTCCAGGGCGAGTCCGGGGCCTACCCGTTCAGCGGCTGGCTCGGCGAGTACCTGGACGGCGCCCGCGACTTCGTCGGCTTCAGCCGCGAAGCGGTGGAGCACCTGCAGAAGCTGATGGAAGAATCCAACCTCTCCACCAGCGGCCACGTGCTGTTCGCCCACTACCAGCAGGGCATGACCGATTACCTGGCGATCGCCCTGCTGCACCACAGCGAAGGCGTGGCGGTGAACGAGTCGCTGGAGGTCTCCCCGTCGCGGCACCTCGACTTCGGCCAACTGTACCTGGCCGCGCGGATCAACATCTCCGAGTGGCGTAACAACAAGCAGTCGATGCAGTACATCTCGTTCATCAAGGGCAAGGGCGGGAAGAAGGTCACCGACTACTTCCGCGATTTCATCGGCTGCCAGGAGGGCATCGACTCACCGGGCGAAACCCGCGCCCTGCTCAAGGCCTTCAGCGACTTCGTGGAGAGCGAGGGCATGGCCGAGCAGCAGGCCCGCGAGAAAACCGAGACGCTGGTCGACTACGCCACCTCGCAGGCGCGCATCGGCGAGCCGATGACCCTCGACGCGCTCTCGGAACTGATGGACGAGCAGCAACCGCGGGCGTTCTACGACTACATCCGCAACAAGGGCTATGGCCTGTCGCCGGAAATCCCGGCGGACAAGCGCACCCTCAACCAGTTCCGCCGCTTCACCGGCCGCGCCGAAGGCCTGTCGATCAGCTTCGAGGCGCACTTGCTGGGATCCAGAATCGAGTACGACGAGGAGCGCGACACGCTGCGGATCAGCAGTCTCCCCACTCAACTCCGCGACCAGCTCAAGCGGCGCAAGGCCCAAATTGGAGAATGACCATGGCCCGAGAAACCGAAGATAAGTTCGTTGTCCGTATGCCCTTGGGCTTGCGCGATCAGCTAAAGCAAAAAGCCGCGCATAACCACCGCTCGGCCAACAGCGAGATCGTCTACCGGCTGGAGCGCAGCAACGAGCTCGAAGAAGAACTCGCTCGAGCGAACCGAATGGTCGACGAGCTCTTCGCCAAGAACCAGCGTCTGCAGGCAGAGCTAGCTGCGGCTAACACGCCTCAGGTGGCAGAGGCATGACAATGGCCAAGATCAACCCGCAAGATCTGAAAGACCGACTGCTTGCCCCTGGTTTCACCGCGCCGCCCGTTCTTGAACAGTTGTCGGACCCGATCAGCGACACGCCCATGGTGCTGACACTCGACCAGGTCCTCCCCTGGCACGATAACCCCCGGACCACTCGAAACCCGAAATACGATGAGTTGAAAGAATCGATCCGGCATCGAGGCCTCGATACGCCGCCACCAGTGACTCGACGCCCTGGGGAAGACAAATACCGCATTCGCAACGGCGGCAACACTCGCCTGGAAATTCTCAACGAGCTCTACAAAGAAACCGGCGACGAACGTTACTTCCGCTTCAACTGCCTGTTCAGGCCCTGGGACAAGCAGCGCGGCGAAATCATCGCGCTGACCGGTCACTTGGCCGAAAACGATTTGAAGGGTGACCTCAAGTTCATTGAGCGAGCCGTGGGCATTCAGAAAGCGAAGGCCTTGTATGAGAAGGAGAAAGGCGAACCCGTCGGCATCCGCGAGCTGTCACGGAAGCTCACCGATGACGGCTATCCTGTTTCACACTCACACATCAGCAGAATGCTGGATGCCGTTGAGATACTGCTTCCAGCCATCCCTGTGATGCTGTATTCAGGGCTCGGTAAACCGCAAATCGAAAAACTCCTGTCACTCAGAAAGTCGGCATCCTCCTGCTGGGCACGTCTATACGCCGGTGAAGGGATTGACTTTGAAATGCTGTTCCAGGACACGCTGGCAATCTTCGACAGTAGCCCTGACGAGTTCATATTCGACCGCTTCCAGGACGAGCTCATCGATCAGATGAAGCGGCCCCTGGGCCTGCGTTATGACCAGATCCTGCTCGAGATCACCAACGGCCAGCAGGAACAGCGCCGGGGCACTCTGGTCGACCTGCCCGCACCTGCCTTACCACCTGAAATCCCACCAGTAGGGCAGGAAAGTCCTGCCGCGTCGACTACTGGACAAGCACAATCACAGAGCCCCGCTGCCGGCCTCCAAACGTCCAAGACCAATAGCCTCCCGGGTAATCCCTCTACCCCGCCAACTCCGCCGCTACCTGTACAACAGCAGCAACTGACCGATGAGGAGCGTGCAGCGCTCTTGGCAGGCCATATCGTGAGTCCGGTATCGACCAAGATCCAGCAGACTCGCCAACGTCTGGCCGCTCTCGAGGGTGAACATCTACCTGTCTTCGAAGAAACAGCTCTTCACGCAATCCCGGTGCAAGTCGGCGGCCTGCACCCGATTACCGACCTCTGGTACATCGAGCGGTCGATCGATACCTCCGAAATCCTGCGACAGCACATCGCTGATCTGGCTGAAGAAATCGCTCTGCACGTCGGCGCCCCAGGCGAGATCGTCAGGATCCAGGGCGGTGTGGGTTACACGTATCGCGAGCCCAATGAAGACCCTGAGATTACTGATTCAGCGCTGCACCTCATGACGCTGCTTCAAGCGCTCAGCGGCCAGGTCCAAGTCGTCCTGAACTCACACGACCAGCAGACCTGCCGCGACGCCCTGGGCGAGTTTCAATTCTCAGCTGGCCTCGCTCAGTTGCTGCTGGGCCAACCCACCACAGGCGATCAGCCATCCAGCCAGGCAGGCCGTCTCAATGACGAAGCCCTGGTGAAACTGTTCCGGATAATTCGTCTTGCCCGACGCCTGGTTGACCTTGAGCTGCCGCCGGCCGCCTCCGAGCAAGCAGCTACCGACCAGTGATTTCGCACGATTTGGGGAGGGATCGACATGTCGAAGTCGTTGATCAATGAAGCGGTCCTGACGCAGGTGATCAACCACCTGCGCAACGGCCAGCTCAGGCGTTGTGCCGAGATGGGACTGCGGCCGGAGATCCTGGCCCAGCTCCAACAGCCCGCCGTCATGAGCATCCTGACCAATACCCCGGTTTCTTGGGTAGACGTCAGAGTGAACATCGACGTCATGGAGAAAATCCTGGCCACAGCCGAGCGCAGCGCGCAGGAAGAGCTGCAGATCGAACGCGCACTGAAGCTGGGAGCCACCACAACGATGATTCAGAGCTTTTTCGGTCTGTCGCCGGAGGACACCGCCACCAAGCGCTTGATCTTGGAGATCCACCCGCGCCGCGGTCGCTGGCGGCAACTTGACGAACAGACCGAACGCCAGATTTGGTTCCGCTGGGAGCACCTGATGCAAGAAAACCAGGTCCGCCTTGAGGACAGCATGGAGTTGCTGGACATCGCGATGATCCTCACCGAGGAAGTCAACGCCGGAGTCGAACAAGACAGTCCAGAGTTCATCAGCCTCGCCATCGTTTGGTCTCTCATCCAGAGCTGGTTGAAAGACAGCCTCTACCAACCAAACAGGAAAGAACAGGCCAAGCCCGCCACCCTTTACCTGGCCAACGTCAGCGCTCACCTCCCCTCGCCTACGGCTCACCCGCCACAGAGCCCCCGCTTGGAGATTGAGTCTGCGCAGCAGCAACTCCTCAACCTGGTTCAGTCCGAAGGCGATACGACACCATGACAATGAGGCTGTCGCGCTTTCCCATTTCGACTCTGCTGGACTCGGCCTCGGGACATCTCGAGGCCCACTTGTTTAAGAAGCGGCTTGATGCCGAGAGCGGCGAACCGCTGGCTCAACAATATTCCGGCATCATTTTCAGCGGTAACCCGCATGAAACCGTTCCTCGGCGCCTGCTGCTGGATAAACGCCTCACCCCGCTGGAGCGGAACTGCTGGCAAGTGTTCCGCTTGCTCATCAACGACGACGGGCTGACCGCGTTCCCTACATACGAGCAACTACGCCCTTATCTCGGCATGCAGCCGGGTAAGATCGCCTCGCGCGAAACCATCGCCAAGGCACTCAAGGTCCTTCGGTTGACACGCTGGCTCAGTCTCGGCCGTCGCCTGCGCAACGACCTCAACGGGCAAGTACAGGGCAACGTCTACATCCTCCACGACGAACCGGTATCCCCGGCAGAAGCCCTGGAGCTGGACCCCGACTACATGCAGTTGCTGAGCCAGTCCACCGGCGACAGCAACCGAGCCATACGCGAAATCGGCCAGGTCACATGGCGGGAGTTCAGGGATGACCCGGACGTTGGTCGCCGCCTCCCAACCCATCTGGAGAAGCTCGAGGGACGCTTGAACCACCAGCAATGGGCTATTGATAGTCAGCTCGAAGCGGATCCAGCGGCAGAGTTCGGCATCCGAACTCTGCCCGATCTACCTCATTCAACCCCGAGTTCGGATGCCGAACTCAGTGAAATCAGCGGCAAGCAATGCGCTTTACCGCTGAGTTCGGATGCCGAACCCAGACAGAATCCGCCGAGTACGCCCTTGGTTCGGATGCCGAACTCATATAGTACGTATACATACAAACAAGATTCAGTATGTAAAAAGCCAGTACAACCGCGAACACGCGAGAAAGCACATCCGAACTGGCAGGGCCTCTTGCACGCACTGGAGGCCGAGCAACGGATCCAGGCGGTAAGCGCGCTCCGACGAGTGTCCGAGGATCTTCGGCTACCCATCATCGAGCAGTGGCAGCACCGATGTGCCGGCGGAACCGTCGGTAATCCGTTCGGCTACCTCATGACGCTCATCCAGCGTGCAGTCCAGGGAAAGTTCAACGCTTCTTGGGCTCCGGAAGAACCGGCTGAGCGAACCATCCCAGCAGCGGAACGCCCCATTCGTGCTCCAGCACCATCAAACCCCACAACGCTTGAACAGCCCCAAGTTCAACTGCGGGGTGATACCCGGACAGGGAGCGAGGTACTCAGCCGGCTCAAGGACCTCATTCGGCCCAGGCACGGATCGAGCGTGCCATCCGAGCGGGGTGATGAGCCATGAGAAAGTCTCGGTCGGGCGTCGTGTTTTTTGGTGATGCGGCCCGCATCACTCTGCCAGGTCCTGACCTCGGCACCGGTGGCGAACTGGGTGTTTCCAGTGGAAACACTCTGCCAAGGATCGACCTCGGCGCCGCCGGCGAATTGGGTGGCTCCACTGGAACCACTTCACTAGGAACCAACCTCGGCGCCGGCGGCGAGCTGGGTGTTGCCACTGGCAACACTCCGCCAGGACCAGGCCTCGGCGCCGTCGACGAGCTGGGTGGTGCCA
>NZ_KV828517.1:0-597 GCF_001836405.1 Pseudomonas sp. HMSC057H01
TGACGATCACTTCCTGGCCGATCCGCGGGATCTGCACCGAGCCCCAGTTCTTCCCCGCCCAGGCCTGGGAGACGCGTATCCAGCAGGAGCTGTTCTCGTTGGACTGGTCGTGGCGGTCCCAGTGGAAATGCACCTTGACCCGGCCGTACTGGTCGGTCCAGATCTCCTCGCCCTTGGGCCCGACCACCACCGCAGTCTGCGGGCCACGGACGATCGGCAGCGGAGTGGTCGGCAAGGGGCGGTAGGCCTGGCCGGCATCGATGCAGTCCAGCTCGCTTTCGAACTGCGCGCCCACCCCGCCGCCGCCGGTCTCGTAGAGTTCCTGGACCACCCGGTAATCGGCGCCGACCACCAGGTACTCGCGGTTCTGGTCCTCGCGCGGGTAGCCGCTGAGCTTGAACAGGTGGCCGGAACCCAGGCCGCGGGCGCGGCCGCGCAGGCGCACCCGTTCGTAGCGCGCCTGCAAGGCTTCGATACGGGTCCGCGCGTACTGCTCGCCGTCCTGGCTCTGTACGTATTCGCCAGGGTAGTCGTACAGCGGGTAGTCGGCCGCCGCGTGCGAGCGGGCGATGTTCGAACGCACCTCCAGGCGCGCGC